>CALDID010000088.1 GCA_937901865.1 uncultured Treponema sp. | reverse complement strand
CTGTGCCTCAGATTATCGGGTCAAGCCCGATAATGACAATTATCGAACAGGTCTATTGCTTTGCAAATACTTTTTCTACCGCTAAATCCAATTCCAAATCGTGCAGCCCTGCATACGCGGCTTTTAAGAACTGCGGCGGCAAAAGAGAAACAAGAATAGTGCTTGGAATATTTTTCTGCCATTGGCTTTGTGCATAGAATTGACCAATCCAATTCGGAGCAAAACCAGTAAGCGACTCTCCTTCTTTGAGGACATAATTGTCTACTTGGCAAAAGTATTCAAACAGTTCTTTTTCGTTCAGATTGCTCACATAAGCGTCAGATTTGTCTAAAAAGTGCCGCGTTTTTCCCGTCATATAGTGATTGATGAAATCTTCAAAATCAACAGAAGGCTTATCTGCAACAAGTTCAAAGAGTTTTCCCTGTGTTTCCACAATCTCTTCTAAATAACATTCAGGATATGCGCCCATTGTATCCCCCTACACTAATGTACTAAAGACTTTCTCAACTCTGTTTCTATCAGAATCAATCAGTGTTTTCATCTTTAGCCTTGCATTATAATCGCGTTCATTAAACTTTGCATTAAACTCGCGATAATCAATCGTCAGTATCTCGTCCCTTTTTTTAAGCTGACGATAAGCCTTTTCAGACTTTATACACCATTGCACGCCAAGCTCTCCGAGTTCTAGCAGCTCTTCAAGAATATCAATGTCCACTTCATCGCGCACAAACGCCTTTGCAATATAGAAATACGACGCATTTGCCCTCCAGCCCTTTATCACATCTGCGCTTGAAGTATCTTTGCCGTATTTTTCAATGAACTTTGCCGAAAGCACTCTATATCGCTTTGACGAAGCTGCTTCTCTGTGCTTCATAAGCTCGCAAAGCCAGCATAAAATACTTTCTCTTTCAAAATCAAAGATGTTTAAGCCGTCTGTATCCAGTTCAAACGAATGTACATAGCCGCTTTGCGTTTCGGGGCGACACACAGCCCATTCTTTTGCAAGGTCTATATCTGCTGTTAAGTAGAAGCCTTTGCCATAGTCGTGCCTCTCTTGCCCCAGTCCAAAGGTCGGCGCAACAATTTTATGCGGACTGCCGTGATATAAAATCATACTCTTTTGCCTACCCCTCTCTTGCCCCCTCCCGCTTTATCTCAAAGACATCGCTGACGACTTCGACGGGGGTCTTTAGCAGCTTGCCGCCTGCGCTGTATGGCGTGTGCAGCACTAAAACATACTTTCCCGCCTCCAAATTGCGCACCTCCGCCACAATGCGAGAAAGCGTGTCGTCCACTACAAAAAGCTCCTTCCACTCTTCTCTCTGCGGCAATTTGTCCCTCTGCGCATTAAAGCCGTCCGCCACTTTCGCCGCATACAAAAACTTATCGACTTTATCGAGCTTTATCCCCTTGCCTGCCACGCAAATCGCCTGCGGATTCACCAAGCAATTCCGCATCTCTTTGCGTCTGAAATCTGAAACATAATAGATGATATGCTGCGGACTCACCCTGCGAACGCTCCGAACCTGTAGCTTTTCAATCGCCTTTTTCGCCTTTGCCGACGGCTTAAACACAGGCTCTAGGTGCTTTTTAAGCATAAGCGGCGTATCGTTCGCGTCAACCCTGCCTTTCATTTCCGCCTTTAGCTCCCCAAAGCCGAGCATATCCACGCTGTAGCCGTTTTCAAATGCGCTCATCATCTGCTCTGAGAGCGTGCTCACCACTGCATACACCAGCGGGAAATCGATATTCATCTTTGAGTTCTCCACCGTTGCTTTCATCAGCGAAATCATATCCACTTTCTTCGGCACAACGCTCGCATAGCTTTCGCCGTCGAGATTGCTCTTTTTTATCACGACATCTACAAACGGCTCGTTCTCTTTTGCATTAAGAATACTGTTCTTCTTTCTAGGCATTTTCGCCCCTCCGACTTATAGTAATTCGCCCCTTCATGTTATAACAATGCGACCCGTTTCATTGTAATAAGACGGGTCGTAATGTGTCAACAAGACGGAACGCACCTAATGCTAGGGAGAGGAGCAAATCTAAGCTAGGAAGAGTGAAAAATCTAGGGTAAGAAGACGGGGCAATCTAGGCTAGGAAGGGATTTGAAATTTTATCACAATACAGCGTAAGCACTACATAGCCCCGATACTACTATAGAATAGCACAAAATGGAGAAAATGGCAAGGAAAAAGAGCGATAAATAAAAGAAAAAAGAGGTTTTAAGAGAGAAAAAAAGTGTCTATGTGGAATACGAGGAAATATGACGATATAATATTATTGAGGAATAATAGAGGTTGAATCGGGGTAAAAAATGGCAAATCGAACTCTAAAACAAAAAACGTTGCTGTTTTCATTGCTATTTTTCATAGTTGTTCTCATACTTACGCTGTTTATGGTGCTTTTTGGCTCGCGCAGTGCCTTTAATGCAGAAACACAGGCGCGGCTTGTGCAGTTGTCTGAAAAGAAGGCTTTAGAGTTTGAAAGCGATTTGAACAGCCAGATTGCCCTTGTTTTGCAAATGACGAAGTCGCCGATATTCCGCGCATTTATTGCTAATCCAAACGACAGTGAGCTTTATGCTGAAGCGAAAAGAGAAGTGGCGGCGTATCAAGAATCGTTTTTGGCGAAAAGCTCGTTTTGGGTGAGCGATTACGATAAGCAGTTTTATTCCGACCTAGAAAAATCATACATCGTTGACCCAGCCGACCCTGCGCAATATTGGTATAAGATGACGCTGAATTCTTTAGACGATTACAATTTCAACATCAATTATAATCCCGACTTAAAGCAAACGAATCTATGGATAAACGCCCTTGTCAGAGATGAGAGCGCGAAGAATATCGGAGTGGCAGGCACAGGAATCCCGCTCGACAGCTTTTTTGATAAAGTGTATGCCTCTCTTGATAAAAGCGTTACGATGTTTATGTATAACGAGGCACTTGAGGTTACAGGAACAACCGACAAGGCGGTGCTAGAAGCGAAAACAAATGTTACAGAGATACTCAAAGAGCTAAAAGACCATACGCTTTTTGGGCGCGGCAGAGAAAGAGTGATTGCGACGCGGCGAGGCGTGTATGTTACGGCGGATATTAAAACGGTGGGCTGGTGCTTGGTGATGTTCACGCCGTTCACGCTTGGCGATATGTTTAATAAGTCGCTTGTAACGTCGTCTTTAACGCTTATTCTCGTCGTTTTGGCAATAATCGTTGTGTTCGATGTATTCATCTTTAGTATCTTGCAGTCGGTGAAAACGGTCATCACCTCCACAAAAGAATCTGCAAGCGAGCAAGCGCAGTTTATGGACGGCGTGCGGCAGATTGTAGAAGAGAATGTCGGCTCTATCGACCGTTTGGGCGCGCTTGTGCAGCAACAGAACGCCACGATAAACCAAAGCCAAGAGCATATTTCAACGCTTTCGGCGATGATTTCTTCGGTAGACGGTATTCGCCGCGATTCTCTTGCAAGCTCAAAGGAACTTGAAGTCAGCTCAAACGAGGGCGCGAAGCATTTGGCGGTGCTTGAAGAGAAAATCGCAGGCTTTGAGAAATGCACCGACCAGCTAGTAAAGACGAATAATCTCATCGCAGGCATAACAGGCAAGACGAACCTTTTAGCGATAAATGCAGGTATTGAGGCTTCGCACGCAGGGGAAAACGGAAAGAGCTTTGCGGTTGTCGCAAAAGAGATTAGAGAGCTGGCAGAGAGAAGCCGCAGCCAAGAAGCAGACGTTGCTTCTAGCGTGGAAGAAATGCTGAATATGATGAAAGAGATGATGGAAAGCTCGGTTACTGTAGAAAAGGCATTTGAGAAAATCGTCGAAAGCTCAAACAAGGTGGTGAAGAACTTTGAGGAGATGTCCCATTCGATAGATGAGCAGAGCGTGATGGGGCAGACGGTTGACGCAAATTTAAGAGAAATTATGGCAAACGTAAAGGAAACGAGTGATTCTTTTGCGAAGATGAGGAGCGAAAACGAGGCTTTGAACGCCAATATAGAAACCGCTTCGCACAAAGCGCAAAAGATATTAGATGCAGCGGATAAGGTGATACAATCAACAGGCATTTAGGCACTGTGTGTGTTGAAAAAAATGAAGTTGTTTGATAGAATAGACCTGTTCGGAAACAGTATGTCATTGCCGTACTTGATACGGCAATCTATTGCAATATAGGCAAAAAGATTATCGGGTCGAGCCCGATAATGACAATTATCGAACAGGTCTAATAGATTTGTAAGAAAAATTAACTTATCGCTTCAGTAATGCGGCAAATGGGTTGTACATCGTGCCGTCATCACTGCCGCGTGTACCGCCACGGGCGGATTTGTCGAATTCACGGCGATTGCCTTTATCGTTTTTCCCAGTTACCGCGCCTTTTTTGACCACGACAACTTTTTTCTTGCCGCTTGAAGTGCCGTCAGATTTTGGCTTTGCGCCCGTTTTCAGCGAAAGAGAAATGCGCTTTCGGTCGGTGTCGAGGTCGATAATCGTGAACTCCTTCACATCTCCGACCTTGATAACATCCATCGGGTTTGAAACAAAGCTGTCGGAAAGCTCCGAAACGTGAATCAGAGCCGTTTCGTGCAAACCGATGTCGACGAATGCGCCGAAATCGACGACGTTCTTGATTTTGCCCGTAACTTTCATTCCAACTTTGAGGTCTTCAAACGCCAGCACGCCCTTTTGCATAATCGGCGCAGGCATTTCGTCGCGTGGGTCGCGGTTCGGCTTCTGTAATTCCTCGGCAATGTCCGAAATCGTCGTTTCGCCAATCTGGTATTTTTCAACCAGTTGCTTTTTAAAATCTGCAGAAAGTTTCTCGCTGCGCTGCACAAAAGGAAGTATCTCTTTTGCAACTGCATAGTTTTCAGGGTGAACCCATGTGTTATCAAGAATTTCTTCGCTTTCGGGAATCTTCAAGAAACCTGCGCACTGCTCGAACGTCTTTGGTCCTAGCCCCGACACGTTTTTGAGTTCCGCGCGGCTCTTGATTTTGCCGTTCGTGTCGCGATATGCCACGATTTTCTTTGCAAGGCTTGAATTGATGCCCGAAACATATTTGAGCAAACTCGCGCTCGCGGTATTCAAGTTCACGCCGACTTGGTTGACCACGCTGCCAACAACTTCGTCCAGCGTTTCAGAAAGGCGTTTTTGATTCACATCGTGCTGATACAAGCCGACTCCGATTGCTTTCGGGTCGATTTTCACCAATTCTGCAAGCGGGTCTTGCAAACGGCGTCCCATACTAATCGCGCCGCGGATAGTCAGGTCAAGCTCTGGGAACTCTTCGCGCGCAATGTCGCTCGCAGAATACACCGACGCGCCCGATTCGTCTACGACGGTATAGCGCACATCAGGATAATTTTCGCTGATAACTTTGCTCACCACCTGCTGCACTTCTTGGCTTCCCGTGCCATTTCCAACCGCGACAACTTGAATATTGTATTTCTTGATTGCTTCTTTTACGGCGTTGTATGAGCCTGTCGGGTCGCTCACCTGCTTGATGAGGAAATAGCCCAAATATTTGCCCGTTTCGTCGAGAGCGGCGCATTTTGTTCCCGTGCGGATTCCCGGGTCAACGCCGAGGACGCGGCTTCCCTTGATTGGCTGTGTCATAAGGAGGTTTTTGAGGTTCTCGCTAAAGATACCGATACCGTGCGTGTCCGCTTCGTCCGCCTCATCGCTCTTAATCTCGCGCACAACCGCAGGAGAAAGCAAGCGCACAATGCCATCTTCGAGCGCGTCGCTAAAGTATTTGTTCTTTGCCGTATTCCGCTTTGCCACCGTGCTCACTGCGCCGTCAAGGTCAACATCGATTTCCACATCAAGCGCACCCTCGCGTTCTCCGCGGTTAATCGCCAAAATGTGATGCGGCTTCACGCGGTTCAACGCCTCTTCAAAATCCCAATACATTTTGTATGTCGAGGTCTTTTCCGCGCTCTCTGCGTCCTCTCCGTCTCTCACAATGCCTTTCGTCTTAATCTTGCCGCTTGCCATATACTCATCGTGCACGGCTTCGCGGTTCTTTGTGTCTTGCGAAATGCGCTCGGCGATGATGTCCATTGCGCCTTGCAATGCGTCTTCTTTGCTTGAAACAGATAATTCAGGATTTTCGTTGTCTTTCACAAACTCCGCCGCTTTCTCTTCAAGCTCTGCGTCGCTCATCTCACACATTGCGTCAGCAAGCGGCTCTAAGCCCTTTTCAATCGCGACCATTCCGCGCGTCTTTTTCTTTTTCTTGAACGGAGCCCACAAATCTTCGAGCTCGGCAAGCGTCTTCGCGCTCATTGCGGCATTATAAAGCGACTCGGTAAGTTTCCCCTGTGCAAACACACCGCGCACGATTTCAAGGCGGCGTTCCTCAAGGTTCTTGTATGTCTTAAAAAGATGGTCGGTATCTCGCACCTGCACTTCGTCAAGGCTTCCGTGCTTTTCTTTGCGGTAGCGGGCGATAAACGGGATTGTGCAGCCTTCGTCTACAAGCGAAATGACTGAGCTGACTTGGTTAATGCGGATATTGAGTTCCTCCGCAATCTTCTTCATAATTTCGACTTCATTGACCTGCAATGCGTCGATGTTTTCTTGCGTAAATTCCATAGGTGCTATTCTACTTTTTTAGAAAAGATTATGCAATGTGTATTTTCTTTTGCAAAACTATGTCAGAGCGACCAATTCGCAGTGTAAAAGCTGCATTCATATTGAGCTAATGCAATAGATTACTTATTACTTCGGTTATGTTTTTGATAAAAGACGCACCTGCGACGAACGTGCCGAGTGAAGAGCCTAGTGAAGATAAGACAAACACCAACAGCACTCTAAGTATTCTGTTTTTATAAAAGCCCTTTATGCTGTTGCAATCAATGTGTATCGCTTCTAAATCAGCCACTTTCGGCTTTTTTACAACCGCTTGCACCACTCCTGCAACCATTCCGCACCCCACTAGTGGACATAATGACGTAAACGGCGCACTAATGGCAGAAACAAGAATTGTAAGCGGATGCCCTGCGGCTATAATCGCGCCAAGCCCTGCAAGAACAGAGTTCCAAATCACCCACGAGCCCATCATATTCCAGCCGTTCTTTTTACCGCCGAAATAAAACCCCAATGCAATCAAAGCTATGATAATGACAGGAATTATCCAACCTATGATTTTAGAAGAAAGTTTTTTCTCTGGCACTTCGCTTATTTCGTCTGTATTAGCACTTTCTTTTCCCTCTGCAATCGCATTCAAATGCGCAATTACGCCAGGAATATGCCCCGCACCTAATACCGCTAGAACCTTATTCCCCTCACAAGAATAGATATGACTTGCAAGATATAAATCTCTCTCGTCAATTAAAACTTTCTTTACCGCTGGCAAATAACTAGAAAGTTCACTCATCATATTATCCATTTCAGAAGAGTTTTTGAGGCTCTCAATTTGGTCAGACGACACTTCCTCTGTATCAAAAATAGAGGCTATCATAATCGACAATAACTTCATCTTTCCGATAAAAGAGTTCTTTGCCCAAGCACGTTTCAAAGTTACTTTTACAGGACGGTCAACCATTTGCGTCTTTATGCCAAGTTCTTTCGCCTTTTCATACGCCGCCCGCATATCCTCGCCAGGCTTTACCCCGACATTGCTTCCCATCTTCTTTTGAAACGAAGCAAGTATCAAGTTCGCCATAAGCACAAAGCCTTGATTTTTTTTCAATACGCTTATGATGTCAAGATTCTTCCATGAATCGTCTTCTGTCATCGTCTTGAGCCGTTCATCGTCAAGCTCAATCGCCACACAATCAGGCATTTCCTTTTCAACAGCAGTCTTTACTTCTTCTACGCTCTGTGCAGAAATATGAGCAGTGCCGATAAGCAAAAATTCTTTATTGTTAAGAGTCAATCTATGTTCTGTCTGTTTCATACACCAGCACCCCATTCTGCAAGACGGAATTCAAAGAACATCGGAGCGGCGTGATTTAACACTTTTGTATAATATTCCTCTGCGATTGTGCGGCTGCCCTTTATATCATAGAATAGAGCAAGATAAAAATAGAGCTTACCTTGAATTGTCTTATTCGTTTCCTTATTTACTAAACGAGCTGTACTATTTTCTGCATTCGTTCCGCCGCCATTATCTCTATACATTCTCATCACAGCAAAAGAGGCAGAAGATGTGTCAAATATTCTCTTTTTAAACACCGTATCAAGATAGAGCTTGCACTTTTGATAGTCATTTTGTTTCATATACGTTGCAGCAACCATTAACGGATATGATTCATTTTTCGGATTATAATCCGCTGCTTTTAGAAATGAATTGCGGCAGTTTATGAGCTCTCCTTTTTGCCAATAGAGAATGCCCAATGCCTCATACGCATAATAGTATTTAGGCTCTGTTTCCACCACTTTTTTCCACATCGCCAGCTCTTCTTCAAATCGCTCCTGCTCATCATAAAGACCAGCAAGATAGGTATATGCCAAAAAGTAATCGCTTCTGATTTCTACCGCTTTTTTCCACTGCGTTTCTGCGTCGCTCTTTCTGCCACGATAGTTCGCATATTTTCCATAATCAAGGCGATAATCATAGTTGTTTTCATCGTATTCAACCGCTTTTTTTATGTACTCTTCAGCTTCTTTATAGTTTTCGTCTTCTGCGGCGAGCTTGCCTAAATAAGCATACGCAGAAGCATTCTTGTCATCGATTTTCAGCATTTGATTAAAGGTCGCCTTTGCAGTAGAAAGGTCGCCTGTGTAATAGCTCGTCTGTCCATAGCCAAAAAGCGCACTCATATTCTTTGAATCGCTTGAAAGAGCATTCTTATAGTACTTTTTCGCCAAAGCATAATCTTTTGACAAAGCGTAATCTTCTGCAACTTCTATATTCGCCTGCACATTTTTCGGGTCTTGCTGCAAAATCTGCTTTAAGGTCGCGTTTCTCTGCTTCTTATCGCCTTTCATCTTAGCTATCATAGAGCGGAGTTCTATCACATCTATATTATCGCTTTGCACAGAAAGAAGGCGTACACACAGGTTATCGGCTTCGTCTAATTTGCCTGCAGAAAACAAAATAGAAGCCTTTATCAAAAGAATATCAAAATCATTCGCCATATCGCTAGAAAGGTTATTAAACAGCTTGAGAGCTGAATCAAAATCCTCTGCGTCAAGGTATTTTTGCAGTTCTTTGATAAAAGTCATTCTGTCTTTTTCAGACACTTTGTTCAATGTTATCGGTGTTTGCACCGCCGCATACGCGCAAGGAAAGAAACTCAATGCAGAGCATAAAAGAGTTAAAAGAAAAATACGGTTTCTAAAACGAAGCATTTAATCCTCTTTATTTGATAGTAGTGCCTTATACTACAATGTTTTATCACTTTTATCAACAGCCATAGGCTTATTTATAAGAACCTCTATCTGTTTTTCAAAAGCGGCAAGCTCTATATTACTGTAAAAAACAAGGCTGTTTTGTTGTTATGACAGGGTATTTACTAGAAAGGGAGTTTTAGAGTAAAATACATAGCAAATGCGACTTCACACTCTCAGAAAGTTTTTTCTATTATTACTGTTTTATATTGCTGTCGGGTTTCTCATTCTTGTTTTGCAGTTTAGAAACGAATCTTCTATAACCAAAACAATCGGTGCACTCAAAATCACTATGGCAAAATTGCAAGATGAGAGCAGGGAGCAAAAGCTAAAGAATATGCTTCAAGCATCTTTTTTAGGCATCACTTTTTCAGCGAATGACACCAATCCTGCTGTTCTAAATTACGCGGACAATACAAGCGAAAATTTGGTTTTAGACTCATATTCAGAAAGCGATAATCAATGCACCTTCACTTTTCAAGGCGGCTCATCTCTTTCTTTTAGGGTGGCAGGCAATGGCGATAATGCCCGCTTAGAGCTCATTGCTTCTTTGCCAGAAAATGCAACTAGCATTTCTATCGGCTACGCTCCCGCTTCAGGCTATTCTATCACAGGAACAAGTGCAAAACAAATTATTTTCTCTTCGCAAAAAGAGTCTTTTGCACTAAAGGCAACAGAGCTTACAGAAAACACAGTGCTTCTTTCTAATAGCGAGGAAACAGCTTTCTTTGCGCCTTATGATGCAAAAAGCGTATTCACCTTTGAAAGCTCTTTGTCCTCTGCACTTTCTGACAAAAATACATTTGAACAAACTATCAATGCGCTCAGAACAAAGATAGTTCAAGATTTTGTTTCTGCTTCAGAAGCTGCCCCGTCTTCTATTACAGAAGAAGTGGTTATGGCGTATGTCGCAGAAATGGCAAGAGCAAACAAATATAAAGAAGCTCTCGATACCGTTCCTTCTAGCTTTAAGAGTAGCTCTCGCCGCACATTCCGCACAACGCCTTATTTTGGCAACCTCGTCGATATGAATCGCACGCTTACCATGCAGCTAAACAACGATAAAACAATCGTTTCTCAAGCTCTTAGTGCCAATTCACTCGATATTTTTACCAATTGGGATATTGTGCCTTATGTTACGATTATGAAAGGAACAGAGAACATACACCGCTTGCTTTCTATTCCTGCTTCTATACAGAACTTTGAGCCAACGATTTCTCAAGCTGCGGGCATTTTGAACTTTTACAACACATTCTACAAACTCGATTCATCTTGTTCAGAGCTTTTAGAAAGTGTGTTGGGAACATGTCTTGAAACAATAGAAAGCGCACTAAAGATTACAGATGATAAAATCACTTTGATTGAAAACGAAGCAAAAGCACAGACGATAACCGCTTTGCAAACTGGCACTGCACTCCTTAATTATGGTCTTGCCTCTGGCAGAACTGATATTAGCGCGACAGGGCGTTTTATCTTGAATACAGAATTGAGCAACTTGAACGATTTTGACATCAGAGTTTTGAGCGAAATATATCAAATGCTCATAAAAGACAACCTTTTTTATCCGCGTGTGATTATCCTCGATAATGAAACAGACCCAACATCTCCTATTTGGGTATACACCGCCGCAAACGCCGTAAAAGCAAACATCAGCGAAAATACGATAGAGCTTTTCTATACGTTCCCGCAATTAGAATCGCACTATAGCTTTGTAAACGGCGTAAAATCGTTTAAGTCTATCGAAATCTATGGTATGCAATACCGCACAGACCCTCGATTTGAATCATATAACTCTTCTGGCTATTCTTACAGCGCAGACACAAAAACGCTTTTGCTGAAAACAAGACACAAAGAGCAAGAAGAGTTTATCAAAGTTACGCTGAAATAGTTTTTTACTTCTTTCTATTCATCAAGCTGTTACGAGTATGCTTCTGCATAGCTTTCGATTATAGAAGAAGTTTCAGAGGGAGAATCTGATAATAGAGAGGCGGCATAGTAAAGAGCTATCGCGCTTTCTGTTGTCAGTTTTCCCATCGGAACAGCCCCTCCCCGCCATACATCAGCACTCGTTACAAACTGCGAAAAGTTCACGCTGTTTTTCTGTTGCGATGTGCAGTAGACTCTGCAATTCTTTCTGCGGCATTTTTGCAAGAGCGGTTTTAGAGAAAAATCAGTGTTTCTCATATTGCCCGTGCCTGTTGCATACAGCTCGATAAACAAAGTGTCTAAATCTTCATCTATCATTTTTTCATACAAGTCTGCTCTAAAGCCTGGATATGTTCTAAAGAAACACATTTTTCCTGCGCTTTCTTCTAAAATCTGTTTCATCACATGAGAATCAGGCTCTGAAACAGAAGCAAATTGAGTGGCAATAATGCCATTTTCAGTAAACACGTTTTCTTTCATGTTCCAGTTGCAAAAAGCGTCTTCTCCCAAGCGTTCAAACTTCAAGTTCAAAGGAGAAAGTATCTTGTTATTAAACGCTACATACACACCTTTTGTCTTTTCTCTAGCGCACTTTACGGCAAGAGTCAAATTATTAAGAGCCTCGTCGCTATCTTCTGCAATAGAGCTGCTTGCAGTCAAAACTATCGGGACGTTCGTAGAGCCAAAAAGCCAAAAAAGCAATGCGGCAGTATACGGCAATGTGTCTGTGCCGTGCGCAATGACAATGCCGTTTGCATTTCCTGCGCTCAAGCGAGCAGATATTTCGGCTATCAAATAGGCAAAATCCCCTGGTTCAATTTCCTCGCTCAACAGCGATTTTACTTGTACCGCCTGCAAAGGAACTTCAGAATCCACTTTTTTGCACAAGTCTTTCAAGCTCTGCGCATTTCCTCTTTCAATAGAGCCGTCTTTTCGCCGTAAAGCTGTGATAGAGCCACCCATGCCCAGCACATAAATCAAGCTGATTTTTAGCTCGCTTTTTATCAGTTTCTTTACAACAAGAGGCACAGCCCTTCCCTGCGTTTCCTTCATCACAAGCCCTGTCAAATACTCTAAAAGAGCCATATCGCCAGCTTTCAGGCTTTCACACGAGCTTTTGTTTTTTGATAGCACATCTTTTACATACGGCAATATCGCCTCTGTATCTGCAATCTGCTTTTTGCACGCCTTTGCCATAAGACTGTCTATATCCACATCGCTTTTTGAAGCCTCTTGTATAAGCTCTTTCGCAATTCCGCTGTGTATTTTTTGAGAAGTCAACAGAGAAATGATTTTTGCAAACTTTTCGCTCGTGATATAGCTTTTGTCAATCGTAGTCTTTGAATAATTCAATACCCTCATCACTTCGCTTGCAATCCAATGCGCCGCAGTCAATGGTTCTGCCCCACACTTTACAGCCTCTTCAAAGAAATCTGCCCTGTCTTTATCCGCACACAAAAACTCACTTCTCAGCCGAGAAAGTCCATATTGTTCCCGAAAGCGAAGGCGACGCGCTTTTTGGCTTTCGCTAGAGCCGATATTCATATTTTCAAACAATGACGCAACTTTTATTTCACAAGGCTTTTGCATCTTCTTAAAATGTACGACTTCTTTACTTCGCGACTGATAGCTATCGGTTACGTTCTGTTCTTCTATCCAAATCCTGCTCTCTTCGCACACAGGCGCATTTGCAAACAACAGCCCCTCTTGACGAGAACATTCTGCATTTATAGCCTTTCTGACAAAGTTAAAAGAATTCAAATTACGCAGTTTTACAAAATGAGCTTTTTCCGCACTTTCAGCAATGCTCACAAAAGCATTACAGCGAATACAGCTATCGCCAGCTTCTTTGACTGCAAGGTGCAAATATTGCAAAAGATTTTTCAGCTCTTCCAAAAATATCTCCGCCTCTTCGCCCAATTCAAATGATGCGGCTGTGCGAAGGCGAAGCGAGGGACAAGATGCATAGGTAAAATCCATTTTCGTCTGCCCATCGCGATGCGTGAGCCGTCCGCAATCTTCTTCTATTCGTATATCTTCGATGAGAATAGTCTTTGCCTTTTGGTGAAACATTATATCGATACAGCCGCCTTTCGATACCAAAAGCGAACACCCCGTAATCTTTTTATCATCAGGCAGAGTCGGCAAATTGCCAGTGAGCTTTTCAAGGGCAGAAGATTCACACGGAGTGCTTGAAAGTGCTTTCGTCAAGGTATATACTTTTTTAAGAACATCATCATTTACAATGTAATTTTCACCATTCTTTTCAAACACACCGCACTTATTTGATAAAAGAATACGCACTTCAAGATAAATAAACGGCTGATACATTTTTCTCCTCCTTGAAACTTTTAGCCACCAATTTTTTTTATTATAACATAAAAGAAGTACAAATACATAAAAAAATTATAAACTAGTACCATTTTATAGATTTTTATGATATAATGCTAAATGATAGGGTAATATTCCCTTTAAATAGGAGCAGTGCGTGAACAAAAAAGATTTTCCTAAAATCCACTTCTATGACCAGGATTTTGTTGACATTTATGATAAATCTTGGGCTTGGTTGGCAGAGTATTGGCTTAACCCAAAAAGCGGAGAAGAGGCATCTGACGGATATTTTATCTACCCAACAGGAACAAATCCAGACAAAAAAGACCTCACAATAGACCAGTTTGAAACGATTTTCGCTTCGTTCTTTCTTGTTTATTCTAACAGAAACTATCCTGCAAACCAGAATCTTGACTATTTGTATTCAAAACAAGAAGCAAATGGTGCTATTCGCTGGAGATACGACACAAGAACAGGAAAAGCAATCGATGACCCCGAAAATCCAGAAGGCGTCGCCTTACCTCTTTTTGCGTGGGCGGAGTTCAATTTGTATCATAAGAGTGCAAACAAAAAGAGAGTAAAAGAAATTGTGCCTGTGCTACAAAAATACACAGAATGGCTCGACGCAACGTTTAAGCAACCAAATGGATTATATGCCACACCGCTCGCTTCTAGCTCAATGCGCAACTCTCCGCGAGAAAACGCCTATTATCTCATCGACTTCAATGCAGCGGTGGCAATTCACGCAGCACACATGAGCGCATTAGGCGAAATATTGAACGACAAAGATTTAAGCTTTCAGTACAAGAAAATGTACTTCAGCCTTAAAACTCGCATAAATAATTTGATGTGGGACGCTGAAACAGGATTCTATCACGACCTTGACAAAGACGAAAAGAGATGCTCTGTTAAAACCATCGCAGGTTTTTGGCCACTGCTGGCAGAACTTCCTAATGCAGACAAGGCTGACCAATTAGTAGCTCATTTATCAAATCCAAAGACGTTCGGTACAGACCACCCATTTCCTACCTTGAGTGCAGACCACCCATTATTCAGTCAAGAAGGAAATGGCTATTGCGGTTCTGTTTTCCCGTCGTTTAACTTTATGATTATTAAAGGATTGGAAAAATATCAGCAATACGCACTTGCTCGAGAATGTGCTATTCGCCACGTCTACTATGTGCTTGAGGGATTGTCGCCATCAAACAGCAATGACAAAAAGGGCGCATTATACGAAGCGTATTTGCCTTGCAAAGAAGGTTCTGCAAAATGGGAAGGCGTGGAAGGTTTCCCAAGAACAAAGTATATGCACACGCTCGGTCTTTCGACAATCGCTCTTATGATTGAAAACATTATAGGGCTTTCAATCAGTTTGCCAAGAAAGACGGTAGACTGGATTATCCCAAACCTTGAGATAATGGGTATAGAGAATTTGTCGCTCAAACGAAACCTCATCACCATTCTTTCCAATAAGAGTACAAGAGGTTGGGAAATCCAAATGGAAAGCGAAAAGCTCTACTACTTCACAATCAATATTTTGGACAAGAAGAAGAAAACGCTTCCGATTCCATCGGGAAAGTGTTCAATGCTTATTGATAAGCTCTAACGTTTTAAAGTGAATGAATAAAGCTGTCGCCGTTATTGAAATCGGTTCTACAGGCATAAGGCTTTTAGTGGCACAAACAGACGCACAAGGGAATAAGATGATTCTCGACAAAAGCGAGAAATCTGTTTCCCTTGGGCGCGATGTGTTTACTACAGGTGCGATAAGCCGTACAACTCTTTTGATATGCTTACAAATCCTCTCACGCTTTAAAGAGCAGCTAGGTTCTTATGCCATCACAAGCGAAGAAACAATCGTGATAGCAACAAGCAGCCTCAGAGAAGCCTCTAACAGAGACCCTGTTGTCGATAGAATAAAAGTGAAAACGGGCTTTAATGTGAGAGTGATAGACGGCATAGAAGAAAATCGCTTGATGTATTTGGCTGTAACGGAGTGTTTTAAACCTCAGGACGCTATTATTATGGAAGTGTCTGGAGGCTCTACCGAGATTATGCTGACAGAAGGCGGCAGAGTTGCGGGAGCTCATTCACTCCGTTTGGGAACAGTAATAATAGAGCAGCAGCTGAACCCTATGATGAACTCAAGAGAAGACGAAAAGCGATATATCGACGAGTTCATCAGAAACACGAAAGGCACTTTGAACTATGAGCTTAATTTGTCAAAAGTAAAAGAGTTTATTGCGGTAAGCAGTGAAGCTCGCATTACAGCTCATCATATTGGTGAAAAACTGAACGATAGCTTATGGAAGATAAAGAGAAGCTCATTTGAAGCATTTGTGTTTTCAATTCAAGGCTATACTCCAGAATTGCTATCGGCAAAATTAAGAATAGCGTATGCAGACGCGAATGGATTTTGTACAGCTCTTTTGATTTATTCAGAGTTTTTACACCTTACAAGCGCAGAATATATCATTGTTCCTGAAACAAGCATAAGAGAAGGCTTATTCATCAGCAAAACAGCCGCAGAAACAAGGGAAATACAAAACGAGTTCAATGAGCAAGTAACAGCTTCTGCAAGAAACCTTTTAAGAAAATACAGAGGAGATGAAAAACACGCAGAATATGTGCGTCGGGTCAGTTTGGAGATATTTGATTCAATGAGTGCAGAACTAGGCTTAGAAGAAAAAGCACGATTATATCTTGAAGTAAGCGCAATATTACACGACATTGGTATGTTCATACGAGCAAGCGACCACGAAGAACACAGTTGCTATATCGTTTTACACTCAGATATTTTCGGACTTACACGCGACGAACTTCGGCTCATCTCTATCATAGTGCGCTATCATCGCTCTAGCATACGACCGAGAGAAGATGAACAGTACAAAGCTCTCGCCCGTTCAGAGCGGCTTACGATATTAAAGCTATCTGCCATTTTAAGAGCAGCAGACGCATTAGACAGAGGCCATCAACAAAAGATTAAAGACTTCACTCTTTCTTTTTCAGACGACAGCATGACGGTGAGGGCAGGAAACACTCACAATATTATGCTTGAAAAGTTAGCTTTAGAAGACAAAGGCGAACTATTTGAAAGCGTATTCGGATATAAAATAGTACTTGTATAAGAGGGGCAAAGCTATGAAACAATCTCTTTTTTTTAACCGCGAACTATCGTGGATTGAGTTCAATGCACGCGTATTATACGAAGCATGCAGAAAGGAGCTTCCTCTTATCGAACGGCTAAAGTTTATTGCGATAGTATCTTCTAATTTCGATGAGTTTTTTCAAGTAAGAGTAGCGGCAATAAAAAGGCTTTTGAGCTTATCACCACACCACAAAGACCCTTCTGGCAGAACGGCAGAAGAGTTGTTAAAAGAGATTTCTGTTCGCTGTCATCAGCTTATCAAAGTGCAACATTCATGCCTTGCAACCGACGTATTGCCTCATTTATCACAAGCAGGAATTGCTTATATTCCGCCCACTTCGTACACACAGGCACAAAAAAGCTATCTTGCTTCAATGTTTAAGAATACGATTATGCCGCTTTTAACTCCGCTTAGAACAGATGAGAGTTTCCCTACGACAGAGAATATGAGGCTTTATGCGGCGTTTCGCTTAAAAGAAATAGAGGGGTTGCACGACGGCACAAATGTATTTCGCACAAAGCAAAGCTCTTCTCCTTTAGCATTGGTAGGAGTGCCGTCTAATATTGAGCGCGTTATTTGGCTTGAATCGGGAGATAACACAAAGGCTTTTGCTGTTCTTGACGATGTGATTACAACATTTGGATTTATACTCTTTCCTGGCTACACCGTAATCGATACACTGATGTTCAAAGTAGCTCGAGATGCTGATTTTGCAGTGAATGAAAGTGGCAGTGATTTTACAAAAGAAATGGCAGATGTACTTGTAAAACGAAGGTCTGCAAAGGCTATACGCCTTTTGTGCAATGCCGCAAGCTCTGATATTACAGCATTGTTAAAAGAAAAACTTTCGCTTACAGATGATGATGTATATGAATTTCCAGGACTTATAGACCCATCAACTCTTTTGGGCATTACAGAAATAAAAGAAGCCACACCTTTAATGTACAGTGAATGGAAAAATTATTATCCTGTAACATTGCCCGAAAACAAACCATATTGGGACACATTTCGCCAAAGAGATGTGCTTTTGAATGTGCCGTACGAATCGTATGAGCCTGTAATAAAGTTCTTAAATGACGCAGCAACAGATGAAAACGTGCTTGCAATAAAAATGACGCTTTACCGCACAGGCAGTAATTCGCCGATTGTAAAAGCTCTTGAAAAGGCCTCTCAGAACGGAAAGCAAGTTACTGTTTTTGTAGAATTAAAAGCAAGATTTGATGAAGGCAGAAACTTAAATTGGGCAAAAGAGCTAGAAAGAGCAGGAGCAATCGTTGTTTACGGCATTGTGGGCTTAAAGGTTCACGCAAAGTTGCTTTTGGTCATACGAAAAGAAAGCGACGGCATACGGCGATATGTACATTTAAGCACAGGAAACTACAACTCTAAAACAGCTCGCACCTATTCTGACCTTTCAATTTTTACATCAAACCGCGATATTGCAGCAGATGCGACAACATTCTTTAACACGATTTCAGGCTATTCGCAATTTCTCGATATGAAACATTTGCTTATGGCACCCGTGAACTTAAAAAGCCGATTACTTTCCCTTATAGAGAGGGAAATAAGCCTTTCTACGCCAGAGCGACCTGGTCTAATTATGGCAAAAATGAACTCTCTTGCTCACGAAGCTATTATTAACGCGCTCTATAGGGCAAGCCAAACAGGAGTGAAAGTACTTTTAAACGTAAGGGGTATCTGTATGCTTGTTCCTGGAGTAAAGGGAATGAGCGAAAATATCACGGTAATTTCTATCATTGACCGCTATTTAGAGCATAGCAGGATTTTCTATTTTCAAAACGGAGGAGCAGAAGAGCTATATCTTTCGAGTGCCGATTGGATGCCCCGCAATCTAGAGCGCAGAGTTGAGCTAATGTTTCCTATTCTTGACAAAGATGTATTTAAAAGCGTAAAAGACGCACTCAGTATTTACTTTGAAGACAATTCAAGAAGTCATACGCTTTTACCAAGCGGCAAATGGAAGCCAAACAAAAAGGAAAAGAAAGAAATAGAAGTGAGAGCGCAAGAAATTTTGCAAAAGAAATACAAAAAAGCAAGTGAGGTGCAAAAAAAGCAACCTCACAATGACTTTATAATCCGTCGCTCTCAATCTCAACAATCATAGACTTTTTCATAGATTGTTTCTATAAACATTAGACCTGTTTGATAATTGTCATTATCGGGCTCGACCCGATAATCTGAAGCACAGCCTCTTTCTCAAAACGCCTATATTGCAATAGATTGCCGTATCAAGTACGGCAATGACATACTGTTTCCGAACAGGTATATTATTTAGTTTGGAAAGGTGATTGTTACAGCAAGACTTGCTGGCTTCGGAGCAGAAATAGGTGTGCTATCGATTGTCGTTATATCTCCGCTTGAGCTAGAAGCAGCTGAAGGAGCTGTTGAAACACTTTCTTGACTTGCAAGACTTGTGGTAGAGCTAGAAGCAATCGTTGCATTTTGAGCAGCAGCAACTTGTGCAGAGATGTTTTGACCAGTAAACGTATCTGTGGTAGATGATTGACCCGCAAAAACAGGTGTGCCACCTTCAGCAAATGTTGCAGAGAACACACTAGCCTTTGCTTCTGTTACCTCGCTTTCTTCTTGACTCATAAATGCTTCATCATCTTCTTCGCTTGAAACACTTGCTTTAGAAGAAGCTCTCTTTCCTTTTGAAACAAGCCCTGTATGAGTATCAAGCCGACCATTTGCAAAAAGAGTAAAAGACGTTCCACGAACAGATGCCGTTGCAATAGGAGAGCTCACTTTAAAATCCTCTCGTTTTCCACTTGTTTTGTTCACTTCAACATTTACTTTGCCAGAATCAATAAAAAGAGATGTCTTATTTGCAGAATTGTTTTGAAGTAACTGTTCTATAGTTAGTCGCGTTAAAGACCCCATTGTTATATTCGATGAGTTTATTCGTAAGAGTAACTCGCTCTTAAAGCCTGTCGAGATAACGCTTCCTTTTCCCACCTTATCACCAACAGCCAAAGCCACCCACTCTTCTCCTTTTTGCACTTCAGCTTTGCCAGAAACTGCCATAACCTGTGCTTCTTGTGCAGAAAGAGTAATTGACAACACAAAAAATGCACCTATCAAAAATAGAAATCGTTTCATAAGAATTCCCCCCGATAAACTTATTTTCTTGTTCTATAGAGCAAAAGTCAAGCTAACAGTGCCTAAGAGCTTATTATTTCCTTCATCTTTTGCAAAATAATCGCTGACGCTCAAAGCTGCTTTTACATCAGTAAACACTTGATAAGCCATAGAAGCATAGACTTGTGTGCCGTGATATTTTAGCTCTTGATTTTCATCACGCTCAATGCCTTTTTCGTCATACTTTAACACAACATCACTTCCAAGTTTGATGAATAAGTTTGTAAATGGCTTAATAGAAGCACTCAATCCCGATTTTATTATGCCAGAATACTGCACATCACCAAATGAATTGAAAGCAGTTTGACTTGTGATACCTTTAAAAGAAGAGAAAGAACCTGTTTTTCCGCTTGCATACACTCCGCCAAGAGAAAATGAAAGGTCTTTCCACGAGGTGTAATAATCAAAATAGAGCGAAGAAAGATTTGAAAGGTCACTATCTTTTTCTTTAGAGAAACAAGTATAGAGCTTATAGAATAAACAAGAGGCAAGAGGACCATTTAAAGCAAAAGTGCCATATATTCTCCAATCGCCACCATTGTCGCTGTTAATTCCATTCGTGCCAATTAAGCCAATTCCTTCAAGAGTGATAGTTTGATTAAAAAGAATATACGGAAAACTAACGCTTGCGGAACAAAGCGCATAAGAGGTATTACAATAGTATACACTATCTGTGTCTAAGAAAAAATCGCTTTCTTCTCCGTCAAGTACCGTCGTGTTATGTGCATTTGTCAAACCTGTCCAGCCGCCGTAAACGCTTGCATTTATCTTGTCTGAAAGATACTGATACATTAAACCGTCATTCACTTGTGAAAGTACCACACTAGTAACATCTCCCACAAAAAAGCGGCCGAAAG
The DNA here is from genome assembly GCA_937901865.1 of uncultured Treponema sp. Classification (GTDB taxonomy): domain Bacteria; phylum Spirochaetota; class Spirochaetia; order Treponematales; family Treponemataceae; genus Treponema_D. Next base: position 39,276 of record CALDID010000088.1, on the reverse strand, counting down.
AAACTATGCTTTTTGCACTTCCTGTTGCAAATACACCAGTGTATTTGAGAAGGGTTAAATCAGCAGTCTTTAGATTTTCACTTTCCCCTTCAGAATCATTAGTATATTTATAGACAAAATTACCTTCAGCAGAAATACGCTGTGTTCCAGAAGCTGTAAGATTACCTTTCGCATTAGCGGTAACAGTACCTATTAGCTCATTTTCCCAGTCTTCAGAACCTGAAATATCAGAAACATCGTTCGTATACGCTTTGTCTGTGCCGTCAAAAATGACACCAAAGTCAAATGCCATTAGGGGAAGACTAGAAAAGGCGATTGAAGCAACTATAAAAGATGTTTTTATAAGAAAATTCATTTTTACTCTCCGTATTTATCCATACAATTACTAAACATAAACAAAAAATCATGACCAGAAACCTTTTGTAACGGGTCTTTACTTACATCAATAATACCTTCTGACTGAAGCATTTTAAATGCATAGCGAGGACTTGGAACAATAATGTATAAAAGGCTTTTTTTCACATTATATGTTTTTGCCAAAAGATACGCTGCATTAGAATAGTTAAGTTCATCAGTAGCACGGTATCTTTCGCTTCCATAGAACTCATTTTGTATCTTGCTATGTACATCTTCAAGGCTTATATCTTCGCTTGCAATTTCACTTTGCAATGCGCACAAATACGCTGCTTGAGAATATGAGATATGCTCACTTTCAATAATATCCGTAACAATTCTTGCACTTTGCGCACTTACAACTGTTAGTGCAACAAACGCAAATACGAAAAACAATAAAATTCGTTTCATAAAGAGTACCTCTCTGCTGTTTATAATTATAACCTGCGTTATAATATTTGTCATGGGTACATCAAATCTAAAGGAACGATTAGTAAAATATATAGATTATATCTTAATTCTCTGTGTAACTATCATAATTGCATTTTGCTGTCCTTTAAGGATATTTTCAAAGCTAGAAAGCAAAGCGTATGACTTTATGTTGCACTGCAGAAAAAACATAAAGAGTGCAAATAATTTACTTTTCATTGAAATTGACAATGAATCTATTAGTGAAATCGGAGATTGGCCTTGGACTCGAGATATTTTAGGCGATGCACTTTTTAGAATGAAAGAGCTTGGCGTTTCAAAGGCGGTATTCGATATTGAATACATATCCCCGTCCTCAAAGTCGATAAACAGTGAAGCGGAAAAGAAACGAAACGAAATTTTCACTCACGAAGCTCAATCAATAAGCGATGTCGTAACAGAAATGAGCAATGCAGTAGCAAACGGCTACTATTCTCCAAAAGAACTGCCAGATTTATCAAATATGATGATTGAAGAGTATATAAAGCCTTCTATAGCAACTATGCAAAACGCAGCAGACCAACTCATACGCGATAATGATGATTACTTTGCAAAGTGCTTGGCTTTTTTTGGAAACTCTTGGCTCACGATAAATATAAGAGATATGGGAATAGAGAGAACAAACGAAGAAATTGCGTACGTTACTTCTCGATTTTTATTAGATGATACTTTTGTAAAAGACCCATTACATCTTGTGCGAAAAGGAAATCTTGCAACACTTCAAGAAGAAATTGAAACAGGTAGCGACGCTTCAAAAGAAGGCTTTACCTCAACAATAGACATTCTTATGCAAAGAGCTCACGGCGCAGGATTTACAAACGCATTCATCGATGCAGATGGCTCAAGAAGAAGAATTGAACTCTTAGCCGAAAAAGACGGTAGATACATAGCGCAATTAGCATTTGCTCCAATATGTGAGTATTTGGGAGCAGAAAGTATAGAAAGAGAAAAATCATCACTTACACTAAAGAACGCATATATTCCAAATACTGACGGAACTTTATCTGACAAAAAAGGCGATATAAAAATCCCACTTGATAAGCATGGACGTATGCTAATAAATTGGTATCACAGCGTTTATAAAGACAGCTTTAAGGGGAAACACGAATCTATTCAGTTTCTTTATAAATTAGACCAAATGGAAAAAAATATAGCTTCTGCGTTTTCAGTATTATCAGGGCTTCGTATCCCTGACGAAAATGGCGGAGATATGGAGTATTATACAGAAGCAAACTCGATATTACAATATGCAGAATATCTAAAAAGGCGCAGAGCAAATTTGTTAGACAAAACAAGCGCATTGAGCATTTCTGGCACTCCTATAGACCAAAATGCAACAACTGAAAATGATATATCTGCCTATTTCTTAGAAAAACAAGAATATTTTGGGTATGTGGAATCTTATATAGAAAAAAAGTATCTTGAAGACATATTGAAAATGCTCGATTTATATAATGACGGTACAAATACTGATTATATAAACGAATGGAAAGAGAGGCTTACACACGTCTTTGATGCACTTGAAAGTGAGTATGCACAATTCAAGAGAGATTTTGAAGAGATGAAACAGATATATGAAAACTCGATTTGCTTTATTGGTTTCACGGCAAGTGCGTCTACCGATTTTGGCGTAATGCCATTTGACAAAACGTATGCAAATTTGGGAACACATATAAATGTCGCAAATACGATTTTGCAGCAAGACTTTATTCGTCCTGCAAAAGAATGGCACGGGCTTTCTGCGCTCTTTGCTCTTGCGTTTTCCCTTTCGGTCATCATTTCTATTGTTTCTCATTCGCACTCACCAGTGGAGAGAAACAATTTAGGGCTTATTTATGCAATTACGCCTACTGTTATTGGCTTTTGCTTAATGGTATTTTTCAATATATATGTGCCGATTGTAACACCTTTTTTCTATTGCGGACTTCTTTATTTAAGTGAACTAATTTATAACTTCTTATCTGTCGAAAATGATAAAAAGTTTTTGCAAACAACGTTTGGGGCGTATGTCGCCCCTGCGGTTGTTGACCAAATCATCAAAAATCCTTCAGTCGCTAAACTTGGCGGAAAAAGCGAAAATCTAACCGCGCTATTCAGTGATGTTGCAACTTTTTCAGGTTTCACAGAAACGATAAATAATGAAGAGCTAGAACGAACGAAAAAAGAAAATGCGGAGCTGCCTGAAGAAGAGCAAATGAGCGCAGAAGAAGTCGCGGCTTTAGGAGCTTCAAGAGGCGCAGAAAGACTTGTTGCAGTACTCAACGATTATTTAGGAGTATTGAGTGATGCTATTATGGATTCTGGCGGCACAATCGATAAATATGTAGGAGATGAAATCGTTTCTTTTTTTGGCGCACCTATTCCTGATAAAAATAATGCCTTTAATGCGTGTGTTGCAGGCATTAGAATGCTCCAAGCAGAAGCAAAATACAACGAAGAGAATGCACATCTTTTACCGACAATAAAAGAAAACGGAGTGGACACGGGGCGACCGTTTTTCTTACATTCTCGCGTCGGCTTAAATACAGGAAGTATGGTCGTTGGCAATATGGGAACTGACAAGAAACTTAACTATACAATCATGGGCAACAATGTAAACCTAGCTTCTCGCCTTGAGGGAACAAATAAAGTTTACGGTTCTTGGATTATGGTGAGTGAAAGCACTTGGAAAGAAGCTGACAGCGGAGAGAATAAAGGAAAACTTGTAGCGCGTGCATTCGATGCCGTGAGAGTTATCAACGTGAAAAAGCCTGTTCGCATATACAATATCATAGGGCTGAAAAATGAATTGTCTGCAAAACAAGTAAAAGCAACCGAGATATTTAATCAAGGTATGGAATGGTATATGAAGGGAAGTGATACGCCAGATAAAGCAAAAGACCCTAACGACCTTAAAAAAGCATACAGCTTTTACAAACAAGCAGCAGAACTCTATCCTGATGATAAGAGTAGTGAATATTTTATGAGCCGCTGTAAAGCATTTTTAGCAGAAGGTTTACCGCAAGTGTGGGACGGCGTATTTACTATGAAAACGAAATAAAGGATTTGTATTAAGGGAAAAAAGATGAATACTATTTTTTTTAATTTGAAAATCGCAGATATGTTGACTTTATGCGAAGAGTTAGACGAAGCGTATGAAAGTTTTGAAGGCATAAAAGATGATGAAACTGCAAAAGTCGTTTTTGAAGAATTAAAAGAACTGTATAAAAAGGCTCTTGAAGTTTCGACAAAAGATAAAGAAACACCCGCTCTTCTTTCTGAGGCAAAAAAGACTCTTTCTCTTTCGTGGTCAAAGTTGAGAAGGGTAATTGATGGATACGAGGCAAATGCCCTTGAACCTTTGAGCAAAGCTGGCGGAGTCTTAAAGAGTATCTATGAAAAGAGTATACAGGAAGAGGGGGACAAAATAGAATGTTTCCGCTCTTTAATAACTGACTTTGAAGACGAAATCGATTCTCTTATGGGTATGAGAGAGACGATGGAAAGAGTCTTTATTGCGCACAATAAAGTAAAGAGATTACACAAAGAAATTGAAGAGCAAAGCGCATTGCTCAAAGACAAGCCAAATGCAACAGAGCTAAAAAAGCAATTAATAGCTGTCATCAATATAAAATTGCTCCCGTATCTTCGCATAATGGCAGATATGAAACCTGATGTTTTCTCGCTGTACTATCGAGTTGTGTCAAAAAGCATATCACGGGCAAATGCAAGCGTAACACCAAGAAACGCGCATAAAAAAGGTGAAATACGCCTTTGCAAAGAAGAGGAAATACATGCGGTTGGCTCTTTTTTTGACAGAGTGGTCAAAAGGTTAGATTCCGAGGGAAAAAACTTTCCTCTGTGGGAATATGGCAAATATCCAAGCCTGCAAACTGCAAAAGAGGCGGCAAAAGACAATTCTCTTTATGTTTGTGTTGATGAATGGAAAAATGGAGAGAAAATCGTTGCTGCATTCATCTTAGATAATCACCCTATCGGGAAATGTGAAAAGGCAGCTTGGACACTCTCTTTGCAAGAGGGAGAATATGCACTCATTCACGCGCTTGCAGTCGCTCCTGAGGCACACGGAAGAAAACTCGGCAAAAAAATCGTCGAGTTTTGCAAAGAGGAGGCAAAAGCAAAAGGCTTTAAGGCAATTCGATTAGATGTTGTTCCAAATAATATGAGTGCAAAACGCATATATGAAGAATCAGGCTTCAAGTTCGTAGGAGATTACGATTTAGAGCTTGAAGATGAAAGATTAAATCCGCTCTCTTTATACGAATACAATTTTTAGAGAATCTTTATCAGTCAAAAATAGAAAGTAATTTTATAATTGCACAAACTAAAGAAAAAAGTTATTATTATTCGCACATAAAGTTTTTATGAGAGGATTTTATGAAGTTTAATGACAAAGTTGTTTTAACGACTGATAATCTGTAAAAAAAGTATGACAGTCATGGATTTTTTGCGCGCCCATCAATTAAATTTTATGCTTGCAATGACAGGGGCAGATGTTATTATCACTATACTTGTTATCTTTACTAGTTCTATGCCCAAAAAACGACGTGTCGCACTGTTTTTGATGGAGCTAGGAGCAGCAATTCTTTTGACAGCAGACCGCTTTGCATATCTCTACCGAGGGAATTTAAGCCTTATGGGCTACTATATGGTGCGCGTTTGCAATTTCTCAGTATTTTTCTTTTCCCTTTTTTTACTTTTTGCTTATGATTTGTATCTTATAGATATTTCAAAAAGCGAATTTGGTTTAAAGAAAGTGCCACATCGGCTTCATATATCTCTCGTCCTCGTTTACGTCGGGATAGTGTTGCTCATCTTATCGCAATTTACGGGGTTTTACTACACCTTTGATTCAGAAAATCGCTATCAAAGAGGAATGGGATTTTTAGTTTGCTATGCAATGCCATTTCCAATAATGATTTTGCAAGCCTCTGTCGTTATCAATTACCGAAAACGATTAAGCCCAAGCGTCTTTTTCTCTATGATACTCTTTACGGTATTTCCAATCATTGCAACGATATTTCAATTTTTTGCTTATGGATTGTCGCTGACTAATATGAGTTTAGTTTTCGCAACAGTTTTATTGTATATTTTTGTCATATTCGATATGAACAAGAAAATTGAAAACGCCTCAAAAAGAGAAATTGAGCTATTGAAAAAAGATAAAGAGCACATGAATATTATGTTCTCCCAAACGGCAGAAGCCCTTACAAGTGCCATAGACGCAAAAGATAAATATACGCACGGACATTCTACTCGAGTGGCAGAAATTGCAAAACAAATCGCCATTGCTGCAGGAAAAAGCGAAAAGGAATGTAGAGAAATCTATTTTGCAGCTTTATTGCATGATGTGGGAAAAATCGGTATTCCTGATAGTATTATAAACAAAACAGAAAAGCTAACAGACGAAGAATATGCAATAATAAAATCTCATACAACGATAGGTAGCAAAATACTTTTAAATATCAGTCAATCTCCTTATATATCTCTCGGCGCACACTATCATCACGAACGATATGACGGCACAGGCTATCCAGAAAAGCTACGAGGAGAAGAAATCCCTGAAATTGCACGAATCATCGCGGTGGCTGACACATACGACGCAATGACGAGCAAAAGAAGCTACAGAAATCCTTTGCCCAAAGATATAGTTATAGCAGAAATAGAACGCGGTATGGGGAATCAATTCGACCCCACATACGCGACGATTATGCTACAGCTAATTAAATAAAGGAGTTGCCTTTAGCCATTCACAAACTGCTTCAGCTTCTTTATCAAGTTCTCTGTCATCTTCGACAAATGCACTCAATTTTCTCACCTCGCTATGCACTTTTTTCGTAAAAGGCGCAAAATCGTCAAGCCCAGCCAAATCGACTGCTTGCATAGCCGCTAATAAATGAGTAGCAAATTGCAAGAAGACAATTTCAATTTGCTCAGCCCACTTTCGCGCGCTTATTGTTCCCATAGAAACTTTATCTTGATTCAAGGCTTCCGTTGGCGCACTTGTCAAAGACACAGGGAAACAAAAAGTCGCAGCCTCTCCCCTCAAAGCTGAAATAGTAATTTGTGCCGCCTTGAAACCTAATCGAAGCCCTGCTCTCTCGTGATTTGGTGCGGTAAACGGTATCAAGTTTTCTGTAAGACCATTAAACTTTCCGTCAATAATGACTTCAGCTTGTTTGTCGCTCAAATCAGCAATATTTGCAAGAGCCGTTCGCATATAATCGCATGCCGCACATATATGCCCACCATAAAAATTGCCTGTATTATACAGTCTGCCCTCGTCAATATCTACCAACGGATTATCATTTGCGCTGTTAAGCTCTTCTGTAATGAGATTGCGAGAAAAATCGAGAGTATCTCTGTATACACCAGTAATCTGTGGCGCACAACGGATTGAATATCGGTCTTGAATCTTGTTCTGCTGTGCAATGAACTTCTTTTCACCAAGATTCTCTATTTCGTTTTTCAAAAAGTCCTCATAACGCCAGACGCGTTTTGAATCCTTTATGATATTGTATACATAGGCAGCACTTGCCATCTGTCCACGATGATTTTTTATCTCGCTCACTTTCTTTACAAAAGGAGTATCTTTACCACGAGTGATTTCAGAAGTTACCGCCGTTAAAAAATCCGAAATATTCGCAAGCCGCTCTGCTTTTTTCCAACAAAGGCACGCTACAGCCGTCATCACAGAAGTGCCGTTCATTATCGCCAAGCCTTCCTTTGCTTCGATTAAAAGAGGCTCTATATGTTCCGCTTTGAACGCAACTGCTGTATCAACTATCTTTCCTTTGTAATAAACGCTTCTTTTCCCCATGATTACAGCGGCAAGATATGAAAGCGGCGTTAAATCACCCGATGCGCCAACAGAACCAAGTTCGGGAATCACGGGAATGACATCTTTTTGCAAAAGCTCAAGCATTTTTTTCGCTAAGATAGGACGAATTGCAGAGTGCCCACCTTTTACATTGCCGTTTAATCGTGCCAAAATGACAGCTCTGCCCACTTCCCGTGAAAACTTCTTTCCCAAACCAATACCATGATATGTACAAATTACTCGTTGAAGCTCCCCAGCTTTATCTACAGAAATCTGATTATGACAGCTGTCGCCAAAGTCGGTTGTAACGCCATAGGTTGGCACTCCTGTAGCGATATAATCTTCCAAAAATTTTCGGCTTGCTTCTATTTTGCGCCAAAACTCCGCATTATCCGATAGCATTACATTCGCCTTACCATCAGCGACTGCACATACATCTTCAATCGTTAAATCATCACCAGTAATTACAACACTATTCATAGCATTTTGATTATATTCTTAGGTACATCTTTTTTCAACTGCACAAAACAGCTTTGAGTCGTCTTATTCAGCGGTGAATGATTTTAAGATGTTTTCGTAATAGCTCTTTTTCTTTTGATAAATGCTGTCGAAAACCGTCAATCGCAAAAACGCATAGCCGCCCGCCGTCTTTACCAGCCTCTGAATATCGCGCTGAACAGCAGAATCCTTGTTCAAATAATACTGCGCCGTTACCGAAAAGCCGTTGTCAAACACAATTTTCGCGTTGCTCGCATCGATGTACGAATGTTCCCCCGAATGAAGCATAGAGCGCAGAAGCATCGCCGTCAGCAGCTCCTCGTCGCCCTCTGGCTTTGAAAGCGGCGCAAGCGTCAAAATCGCGGCGTTCCCCTGAAACCAAATATTCTCAAACTCCTCGTGCCACGAATTATCAAGCTGCACACTCTCTGTCACGCTTGCATCGGCGTTTTTCGCGCTCGCCGTGATTTTCTCTTTGCCAGCCTTGACCGCCGCTCTCTTTTTGTCGGCAAGTTTTTTCGGAAAGCCCTTGAAATCCTCAAAACTCGTATCCTGCGACGACTTGAGCGCACCCACAGTTACCGCTTTGAATTGCTCTTCGCCCGCGTCGTTCAAAATTGCCTTCACGTTGAAAATCGGGATAAGCGCATTGTATTTGATGACGACCGAGCCGCCGAACACATCGAGAAAATCGTTTTTCGCGATGTCCTTCACGCCGTTCACCTCGCCCATTTTCTGCCTGCGCGCCGTGAGGTCATAAAACAAATCGTGCATATAATTGATGAGCGTCGATTCCCCGTCTTTTACCACAAGCTCGCCCGTAAACTCCAGCTTTTCGTTTTCGGGATTGACACTGATGAGCACCTCAACTTCCACCTCGTCCTGCTTTGTTTTCGCGTCGGCGGCGGCATAATAGCGGAGCGCATATTGACTGTCGTTGTAGAACAAAAAGCCCACATACGTCGGACGCGCAAAGGTGGTGTCCTGATAATACACATACTCGCCCGAAGCGTCTCCGATGTACGACTGCACCGCAGGAAGCGCAAACGCACACACCGCGCTCGCCAAAACAATAGCGGACAAAACTAATTTCTTTATCATAAAAAATCTCCCAAAAACATTGACAATGGAATACTCCTGTCGTTTTAATAAAAGAATTCCCGTGTCAGCCACGGGAATTTCAGAAAAACACTCTCTGAGTGTTAAGCGTTCAACTCAGCAAATGCGTCTTTGACCATTTTTGAAACGCAATCCGCCGCAGTTTCGAGCGGAACAAGCTCCGCGCGGTCGCTGTCGCGTTTTTTCACTTCCACATTCGGCAAATTCTTGTCGCCCACAGTAATGCGAATCGGGAAGCCCATCAAATCCATATCGTTGAACTTCACGCCTGGTCGTTCTGCGCGGTCATCGAGGAGGACTTCCACGCCCGCCTTTGTCAGCTCGTCGTAGAGTTTGTCCGCCGCGTCTTTCATTGCGCCAGCGTATTTAATCGGCACGATGGCAACTTGGAACGGAGCCGCGCTCATCGTCCACACAATGCCCTTGTCGTCGCTATGAGCCTCGATAATCGACGCAAGCACGCGGTCAATGCCGATACCGTAGCAGCCCATCGTCGGAATGGCGGGCTTGCCGTTCTGGTCGAGATACGTGCAGTTCATCGACTCGGTGTATTTCTTTCCGAGCTTGAAGATATGCCCCAGCTCGTTTCCCTTGCTCGTGTGATACTCGCCGCCGCAGCACGCGCATTTGTCGCCAGCTTTCACCGTGCGAACGTCCGTCGTGATGTATGGTTTGTAATCGCGAGAAGGCTCAACGTGAATGATGTGGAATCCGTCTTTGCCCGAGCCTGCAACCGCATCGTGCATATCGCAGACGCTCAAATCCTGCACAATCGGACACTTCACGCTCACAGGACCGACGAACCCGTGTCCTGCGCCTGCAACCGCACGGATTTCCTCGTCTTCAGCCAAGCAGACTTCGCTTGCTTTGAGTGCGCCTGCGAGTTTCGCCTCGTTCACGTCGAGGTCGCCGCGGATTAAAACGCAGACATACGACACAGGATAGAACGTGATGTTCCCTTCTTTGACGGTCTTCAAATCCTTGCCGAACGGTGCGTTTGCAAGGTCAAGGGTGCTGTTGATAACGCGGTAAATGAGAGCCTTGATAAAGCGGCGCGGCGTTGAGTTGAAGAACTTTTCCATATCTTCAATCGAGAACACGTTTGGAGTTGCAACTTTCTCAATCGCGCTGTCGGTTTTCACCTGCGGCTTTCCGTCGTTGTCGGTCGCAGCGTCTGGAGCGCACGAAGCCTTCTCCACGTTCGCCGCATACCCGCATTTGTCGCACAAAATCAGCGTATCGTCTCCGATTTCGCTTTCAACCATAAACTCTTCGCTTCCGCTTCCGCCCATCGCGCCCGTGTCGGCTTTGACGGGGATAACTTTCAAGCCGAGCCGCTTGAAAATGCGAAGATACGCTCTCGCATACGCCTGATACGTTTCGTCAAGGCTCGCGTCGTCAGCGTGGAGCGAATAGCCGTCCATCATATTGAACTCGCGACCTCGCATAACGCCGTATCTCGGGCGGATTTCGTCGCGATATTTTGTGTTGATTTGATACATATTTATCGGGAGCTGCTTGTAGCTCTCAAGACCAGCGCGGCAAATTGCGGTGTATGCCTCTTCCGCCGTCGGAGAAACGACCATATCCTGCTCGCCGCGGTTTTTCGCCTTGAGCATCTGCGGACCCATCGTGTCCCAGCGACCGCTTTCCTTCCAGATGTCGCCCGGCACGATGACGGTCGGCTTAAACTCGAGCGCGCCTGAAGCGTTGAGTTCTTCTTTGATGATGTTTTCGACTTTGCGATATGCCTTCAACCCGAGCGGCATATAGGTGTAAAGACCGTTTCCGAGTTTTCGGATTAAATCGGCGCGAATCATATACTGATGGCTTTTGATAACAGCTTCGGCAGGAGCTTCGCGAAGCGTTCTGAATGGTATCTGTGATGTTTTCATAGTGTTGAGTGTACCAAAACGCGCCCATTCTTTCAACGGGCATAGCCCGTTTCTCAAAAAAAACACTGACAAAACGTTTGGCGTGGGCTTTTTTTTGGAAATGAGTGCTCCCGCGTTTGTGTCGCTTCATTTCCCGCGGAAATAGCAAGAAACACAAGTGCGACGGCTCATTTCCCGCAGAAATGCCCAGAAACACAAGTGCGACTGCTCATTTCCTGTGGAAATTGCAAGAAACAAAAGTGCGACGGCTCATTTCCCGCGGAAATGACCAGAAACACAAGTGCGACTGCCCATTTCCCGTGGAAATGCCCAGAAACAAAAGTGAATCTGCTCATTTCCAGTGGCAATAGCTACTTTCACGAGTGTTTTTGGCTTTGGGAAAAAAACAATGCGCAGAAACAAAGGTGAAAGTGCCTTTTGCCATTGTCAACGGGCAGAAACACGTTTGCGGGAAGGCTTTTTTTTCAAAACATCGGCACTTTCAAAGGCGGGGGCGGCTTTTGACACTGTCAACGGAAAGAAACAAACGCGGGGGCAGGCATTGACAAGCGCGCACGGTATCTTTTTGACACGGCGCACGCTTTATTTCCAAAACTTCACTTTATCAATCGCAAATTATCAACGTAGAAATGACCATTCATTCTCGCATTTTCTATATAGCACAGATTGATGCGGCGAACAACGTCAATCGGATTTGTTAACACCGTTACATCGAGAACAATCGTATGCTCTCCAGGCTCTACCGTAACGGTGTGCATTTGCGCCCAGTTCCAATTATCTGTAACTTGAAAAGCAACAGTGAAATCAAATGGCTTCGAGTTAGGATTATAGACATCAACAACAAGATACTTTGTGCCTGCAAAGTTCCAAAGATAATCCATATAATACATACCGTCATTAGCAGATGTAGCAGAGGACTCAATAAAGCGACATTCAAGGCTCTGTTTGCCTTGCGAAGCCCATTGGCTAGTAACACGCGCAGACGTAGAGAGCTTTGAAGGACCCCACATCTCAAAATCAAATGCCGCCCATATCCAATAATTGCCCTTTTCGTAATCATCAAGCAGCGTAACGCTTCCCGTCGGTATCGTATCGCGGTCGCCGATGACATCGAGAGAAAACGCAGACGCACTTACAAACAACAGCCACGCGCAAAGAAAAATCTTAGAAACAGAACGCATATTCACACCCCTTTTTAGCATTTAAATTTATTCATTTCGGTTTTTAGGCTGCCAATCGCCTCTACGCTCTCTTTTACATTTTCGTTCGCAACCTTGGCGGCAAGAGAAATCGTATCAGCCTTTACCGACATATCTTGCATACTGTCGTTCACCGTTTCCGCCATTTTTGAAAGGTTGTCCATTTCAAGCGAAACCTGCTGGCTTCCCACAAGCATTTTCACAGAGCCGTCTTTTACATCGGTTGTGATAGAGTTAATCCGCTTCATTGCATCAAGAATCTGCCGACCGCCTTCGTTTTGCTCTTGCATTGCCTGGTCAATCACTCTTTCTTGCTCGCCTACCGTTTTTGTCAGCGTGAATATCTCGTTAAATTGCTTTTGCACCGTCGCACTTGAAGCAGACACTTCGTTGATTGTGTTGTACACTTCCTTTAGAGCCTGCTGCATTTTCGCCCCTTGAGAAGAAGACTCTTCTGCAAGTTTTCTAATTTCGTCTGCAACAACGCTAAATCCTCTTCCGCTATCTCCTGCGTGCGCAGCTTCAATCGCGGCATTCATCGCAAGAAGGTTCGTTTGGCTTGCAATGTTTTTTATAACGCTCGACGCTTCAGAAAGATTTTTTGATTTATCTTGAATCTCATAAGACAGCTCCACCGTCTTATTTATGAGCGACATTCCCTGTTCAGAAGCCTGTTCAAGCGCAGTCATAGAAGCCTTGTTCTTTTCAAGAATCTTCGCCACTGAATTGATGTTCGCCGTCATCTCTTCAATAGAACTTGATGATTGCGTTACATTTTCCGCCTGCATATCGATATTTGCGCTCAATGTCTTTATGCTCTCAACAATCTCACCAACGACAGCTCTCGCCTGTGTAACTTCCTCTGCGTGATTTCTCATCTGGCTTTGCACAGAGCTAATGCTGTCTGTAATATTGCTTACAGCCCTAGACGTTTCGTCCATCGAACTGCCAAGCTCATTTCCCAGCCGCTCCATCATATCGCTGCTTGCCTTTGCGTTTTTGACAGAAGAGCCTATTTTCTCCATCGTCCTATTGAAGCTCAAGCACATCGCACCAATTTCGTTATTCTGCGATACACTAAGGCGCACCGTCAAATCGCCATCGCCTTCGCTAATATTGCGCAGAGCCTGTTCGCTCTCAACAAGCGGACGAGTAAGGCTATTCACAATAAAGTACGTCAATACATCAACAAGCACAATTTGCGCTACAAACAACGCAATTACCGTCCACAGCGCACTAACCGCACCTTTTCGCATTACAGAAACATTCGTTTTTGATATAAGATACCAGCTTGCACCTGTGCTATCAGGGTGGATTCGAGCAATTACCGTAAAGACCTGCCCCCTATCAGAAAGGAAAGACACTGACTCTTTTCCTGAGTCTTCGCCAAACCATTGCTCTTCGCCGCCGTTCTTAAAGTAAGAACTCTTTCCGCCTGTTTCCGAGCCGTCCGTTGCACCCATAACCGCACCTGTAGAGCTTACGAATTGAGTTGTTGTTCCCTCAAAAATAGAGCTTCCGTCAATGATTTGAGAAAGGTTCGAGAGCACAATGTCCATACCCGTAACGCCTACATTCTGCCCTACAGAATTGCGTATCCTCGTATACACTTGAGCAGAAAGCACTTGCTCACCGTCAATCAACGTCATTTTTGGGTCGGTAATCGTAGACACACTATCAACAATATCCGCTAGATTCAGATTTTGCAGCGCCGCTGTACTATCGTTTTTTATTCGTCCGTCAACATCATTTATATAGTGGATTCTAAACTGACCAGTCGGATTAGAAACGGGGTCTACATCAAAAGCATCTCTGTGGTCAAATCGATTTTCAAGCCACATCGCCCAAACGGATTTAACTCCCGTTTCGTTCACCATCGAGCGCACCATTTGCTCGCACGCCGTTCGCCTCATCTCGTCAGGTATCGCCCACGAGCCGCCAAGCATACCGCTCACCGCTTCTACCGAGTTTACGACCTCCATCATCTCTTTTTCGACAGCATTCGCTTTTTTCTCTGTAAGAGCAACAATAAGGTTTTCTGCTTGTGCAGTATTCGTCTTAAAAACGCTATGACCAATTATCAGCGTCATAATAATCGATATGCAAAGCATACCAATCCCAATCATTAACAAGAAACTAGATTTTATTGATTTACGTTTATCAGAGGACTTCATATATATAATTATAGTTGTCGAAAAATGAGCTGTCAACAAAAATATTTTTTAGCTATTCACACATCGACAAGCCTTTTTCAGTCAGAATATGAGTAAGCATAATATCGTGTTCGCCACAGGGGATTTCGTCAAATACCTGAGCTTCAAATCCCCAACCGATAAGAGCCGTCGGCAAATGAATCACCTGCGTCTGCGCATAGAGCTTTTCTATATATCTATCATAAAATCCCTTGCCTCGACCTAACCGCGCGCCACTTCTGCTAAAAGCAAGACCTGGAAGAATGATAAGAGTATGAATAGGAAGGCATTGCACTTCTAGTTTTTCAAGGCTGTATTTCGGCTCTAACAGATTAAACGAGCTTCTCTCTAATTGGGAATCTAGCTTTTCTGTATTATCCAGAAAGTAGAAATCCATATCGTTTGTGTTCGGAATGACACGAGGCACAGCCACTCTTTTCCCGTCGCGTAACGCCCTTTTTATAATCGCCTTTGTATCCATCTCAAAATCAGAAGACACAAAAGCCAAAATAGTGCGGCTCTCTTTATATAAAGAGCTATTGATAAAAGAATTATATGCATTTTTCGCATGGTATTGCATTTTCAAAAAGTCTTTTTCATAAACGGCAAGCCGCTCTTTCATCATCTTGCGAAACTTTTTCTTTTCCTCATCAGCATTAGGCTTTTGCGTTTCGACACTGCTCTGAGCGTGATTTGAAGGCGAGAATATATGCAGAGTTAGAAATATTTTTTTTATGAGCGGGGGAAGCATACATTTAAAACTATAATGCGCTTATCTAAAGAATTCCATATATACACCGCAAAAAGATACAAAAAAAGTGCGCAAATCTCTAAAACCCTTCTTTTCTCCTCTCCAAAGCACCTTTATCCCCACTCTTCAAAGAGAAAAAAGAAAAAAAGAGGAAATCTTTCTAAATCCTATTGACATTTTTTCTATATCCATATATTATACAACACGTTCACGACAAGTAACAAGCTCCCTTAGCTCAGTTGGTAGAGCAATGGACTGTTAATCCATGTGTCGCTGGTTCAAGCCCAGCAGGAGCCGCTGAAGACCTTAGCAATAATGCTAGGGTCTTTTTTTATGCTTGAACTATGTCCTTCCTCTCATTTTCTTTACATCAACAAATAAAAAAAGGGCGATGATTCAACGAACCACCGCACCTACACAAAAAAGGAGACAATCCTAAAACAAATGGAGGATGTTATATGGATTGCTATTTATATTATATCTCATTCATTCTGAAAAACCATTTTTTTTCATTATTTTTCGCATTTTTTTCGTAGTTTATTCTGCACTTTGCTCTTCGCTTATTTCGCTCTCTTCACTCTCGGCTTCATTGCTCTCTTCTACCTGCACTTCAGCTTCGTTAATCGCTTCAACAGCCTCGCTTTCTTCTTTCGCAGCTAATTCCGCCTCATAATCGGCTAACATCTTCGCCACCGTATCAGACGGTTTCAACGCCTTTGCATTCACTAAAAGTTCGTTTCTCACCGTTTCGTTTTTGCTGTTCTTTGCAAGAGTTATCAGCTGCAACACTTGCACATCATCGCCGTTCGTAACGATTTTATCAGCCTTTATGTATCTGCCGCGAATATAATCGCTCGCCAAAAGCGCGTCTATTTTCACAAAGTTCTTGTCTTGCACCTCTTCATTGCTCACCGCCACCACAGTGCCAACTGCTAACACCTTAGAGCCCATACCTGTAATCGTCGGCGTATTATACACAAGCGTATTCTCTGCACATACAACCGCAGGCTTTGCGTTTACCGCCACCATGCCCTCTTGCACCCAAAGTTCTTTGCCGTCGTATCGCACATGCACAAACTCTCTCTCTTCCAGCTTTCCCATGCTGTTTCTTTTCGCTTTCTTTCTCTCTATTTCGCCAGACTCATCGCAAATGCCCTCTAGCTCCTGCCCTGTCGGAATATCGTATTTGCCCCACTGCATAATGCCGTTTTCGTCTTCTGCCCATAAAGCCCCGTTCGGCTCCCAAAGCATAACGACGCTCACGCTTTGCGCAGTAACTTTCGCTTTTGCAGCCTGAGCCGCCGCAGGTATCACCACTTCAGAGATAAAATCATGTTCAGGAATACTATCTTCTATCGCAGTTGCAGATTTCTTTTTGCCGCAACTCGTTAAAGACAAAAGCACACAAATAATCAAACAGATTCTTTTCATTCAAATCTTCTCCATAAATAGTGTGCTTTATCATATCAAAACTAAGAGAGTGTATCAACAAGCACTTTTGTTATTTCTGCAATGTACATCGTGTGAAAATCGTCTTTGCGATAATTTTGCTTCAAAACCTTTTCGTCCGTAAAGCAAAATGCGTCGAGCTCCTGCGCATAGAGCTTTCGGCAAAAAAGCACAAGGCGGCTATCATCAATCCACGGCACATCGTTCATATAGTTGACTTTGAGCTTTGACACCAACAGCTTATCTTCGTCCCTTCCGCTGTGGCTGCCAAGATAGTCATAGCGATTTTTCGCTTTGTTGTTCAAGACGCACAAGCTAAACTCTTCGCCAGAATCAAGCAGCTCCTTTGTGTATCTCGACGGACGGATATAAATCGTCGCAACTTTTTTATTCCACAGCACGCCAAGCCCGCCCCAGCTCGCCGTCATCGCATTCACCTTCGATTCCCCCTGCACCGTAACAGCAAGGTAGTCTTTGCCAATCAAAGAAAACACATTATCCTTAATATCTTCCGCTCTAATCTCTTTCATCGCCATAACCTGCGCATCTCCCATAAAATCGATAACTTCTTTTATTGTATGGCAATTTCAACTTTTATACAAGTTTCTTACTCATCATTCTTGCCTTTCAGAATTTTTATCTTTATAAGAGCTTTCAGATAGCCGCACAACAACAACGTCCCCCTCATTTTTTACACTATCAGTGGCTGGGAAATCACTCATTGTTTCACCAATTGACCGAGCTTTTTCAATAAGCTGAGTATCTTCAAGTTTTACAGGAGAGAAGTTATATCCTTGCGTTTTCATAAAATCTATGCCTCTACTCGTTGAATCCGTCAAATCTGTTCCGCTAACCCACTCAAATGAAGAATATCCGCACACTTCTCCTTTTATATAATTTCCTGCAAAATGCGGATGATAAACACCATATAAAAACACAGGTATATCTTCGTTTGTGTTTACTTCTTTTATTTTTTGTGCAATATAATTAGACAATCTAACATCTGCTTTGTATCTCATCACATCACTATAGTTTAACATAGAGCATACAAAAACTTGCTTTATTCCACACAGTAAAAATAATGCAACTGCAAGCTTAAAAAATATTTCCCCTTTAATTCGAGAAACACCATACAGCATAGCAAACCCTATAGCAAAAGGTAAAACATATTGAGAACGAAGCGGTGCATCACCTCCTCCAATTAAAACCAATACAAAACATGAAAGAGGCACACAGAATGCAGCAGCAATATATAAGACTGATTTTTTCTCTGACTTTAGCACAAAAAAGATATATGCGATTACAGCAGGTAAAATCAAAATATTCGCCATAAGAGAACTTTCTCTAATTTGTTCCACCGCTTTCCAGCCTGTTCTAGCTGCACGAGCCATAATAGGCTCTGCAATACGAGAAATCACAGTACAATGCGCAAAGACAAGTTTATAAATGTATACCCCTATATTTAGAATAGCCCATTTCACAGACTTTCTATCGTTTCCAACCATTTTCAATAGATAATCACTTTTTTCAACTTGCAAAATCATCTGTATTATCTTATTCAGAATAAAATAGCACATAGCACATACAAGCATTAGCGCAAATAGAGTAATACAGATTCTTGTATATTCTTTTGATTCAAGTTTTGTATTTTCTTTGAATAAAACAAATACAGCACATATACCACAACAAATTAAAATAAATACACCTTGATACACACTTGTGCAAAATACTGCTAACAAAACACCTAGTGTAATTCTTTTTATATCTTTTTTCACAGTACCCAAAAACATAGCATATACTGCTATGGGAGAAGCAAATGTGATAAATAAGCACTCTGCACTTTGCAATGCAAAATAGATTTGCTCTGTCCATACTTGATGCGAAATAAACATAATCACAAAAGGAATATATGCAATTTTCTTTATAAAGCCGCCTGAAAATACTTCAAGGAGAAAACACCACAACAATGCCGCTAGAAATAAAAACATACAGCCGAATATTACAGAAAGATAAGGATTAAACAACTCTTTATTCGCTAAGAAATTACACCATAGTTTCTGCAAGGCGACAAGACCGAATCTGCCAATTTGAAGCCAATTCAGATACCCTTGCGTTGCTATGCGATGCTCTGTATCAACACCAAAGCAAATAGTGGTCAACTTTGCCCCATACACTAAAAAAATCGTCAAAGCTGAAATCAATACAAGCATAGTATTTTCTTTAAGAAATTGCAAAAACCCCTTAAAAGAAAACGGTTTTTCTTCAATATATAGCTTTAATTCTTTCATCTTGCTACCTCTCTTCTTTCACAATATAAATAGGGCGATGTTTTACTTCAGTATAGATTTTGGAAATATAAAGCCCGCTAATTCCTATGCAAAACAGCTCTAAGCCTGCAAAAAACGTAATAAAGCACACTAAGCTTGCCCAGCCTTGCACTCTGTCGCCAAAAGCAAGCTTTCTCACCGCAATAAAAGCGATAAGCACAAAAGATGTAAATATCGACATTATTCCAGCCACAGCAGAAAACGCCAACGGTTTCGTAGAAAAGCCGATAATGCCATCAATAGAATATAAAAACAGCTTCCAAAAAGACCATTTCGTCTTTCCCGCCGCTCTCTCAATGTTCTCATACGAAAACCATTTCGTCTTAAAGCCTACCCACGGGAAAATTCCTTTTGTAAAGCGATTACGCTCCACAAGAGAGAGAACAGCGTCCTTGTAAGCTCTCGTCATAAGCCTAAAATCTCGCGCGCCATCTACAACCGCCACATCGCTCAATGCTCCCATTATCTTATAAAACAATCTTGCAAAAAAAGAGCGCACTACAGGTTCATTCTTTCTTGTCGCCCGTCGCGTCGCCGCACAGTCAAAGCCATCATCTTCTATAGCAACGAGCATTTTAGGCAAAAGAGAGGGCGGGTCTTGCAAATCTGCGTCCATTACGCAAACATAATCGCCGCTTGCTTTTTCTAGCCCTGCATAAAGAGCCGATTCCTTACCGAAATTGCGCGAAAAGCTCACAAAATGAACACAACTGTCTTTTTCACAAAGCGAGCGCAAAATATCCGCTGTTTTATCCGCAGAGCCATCGTCTACAAACACAAATTCATAAGATGCTATGCCCATCGTCTTTAAGACTTTAAGCGTTTCTGCATAAAAAAGCGGAATAGCCTCTTCTTCGTTAAAGCACGGTACAACTACAGAAATCTTTTTACTCATCACACTCAATTTTCCCTCTCCCCAAACACAAACAATCTCTGCCCGATGTAATTAAGCACTGTGTAAAAGCACATTCCTACAAAAAGAGAAATGTTCTCCCTCCATTTTTGCGAGCAATTCCCCAAGAGCAAAAACATCAATCTTTTCGCAAAAAAGTATGAAACAAAATAGCAAGCTGCAAGATTCAAAACAAAAAACAAAACCTGTTTTACGCTTTTCGCTCTGTTTTGAAACGTAAAGTATTTATTCAAGAAAAAGCTGACAATACCGCCTATTGCGTAATTAAGAGCAGACGAAACCCAATAAGATGCACCTAGTAAGTTATAAAGTGCAAACATGATAAGTGAACCAATAAAGGTATTCAGAGTTCCTACAAGCAAAAACTTTACCAGTTTTTTATCTATAAACAAAAACATAGGCAATATTTATTTAAGTCAAATTACTATCATAAACACTTAAAAAGGCGTTTATAATAGTAGAATATACCCTTATTAAGCGTTTTGTCAAGTAAAAAACGCTTAATAAGGTACACTACAACTATGAGCTTTGCAGAGAATTTAAGAGAATTACTTGATTTCAAGAACATTGAGATAAAGGAACTTGCAGCAGGAACAGGGATAAGCAAGCATACCTTAGACAATTATTTGTCTGGACAGAAGTCGCTTCCGAATGTAGAAAACGGAGTGAAAATTGCTCGATTCCTAGGAACTTCCGTAGAATATCTAGTGGACGGACAAATAAGCAAAAACGAAAATGAGTTTACTTCTGATACCCTTATCGACGACCTAAAAAAACTAAAACGGCTCGATTATTACTCTGTCGCCCACATCGTAAGCTCTCTAGCTCGCACTCCGCAAGAATAAGAATGGAGAACTCGGTATATAAAAAAAACTCTAGGCATATAGTTATGGAACAAGTAACTGTGATATACTTTTATATATGGATTTTTCACGAAAACTGCCTATCGGTATACAAGATTTTTCCACTTTGCGCACAGAGAATTATTTATATGCAGATAAAACAAATCTCATATACAACTTAACACATTCGGGCAAAACATACTTTTTAAGCCGACCTCGACGCTTCGGGAAAAGCCTGCTCGTTTCTACCCTAGAAGCATATTTTTCTGGCAAAAAAGAACTGTTTACATCTCTTGCACTCTCAAGCCTCGAAACAAACTGGAAAGAATATCCTGTCATCAAGTTTAGCTTTTCTGGCGGAGAGTTTGACAGCGACGAGGGATTAAAAGACATTTTGCAAAACACGCTTTCTAATTTCGAGCAAAAGTATAACTTGAAAACTTCGCTGTCAACACTTCCCGTTCGCTTTTTTGAAGCTCTCAAAAATGCCTATGAAGCAACAGGAGAAAAAACAGTTGTCTTAGTTGATGAATACGATAATCCACTTCTAAAAGCGTCGAACAAAAACAGAGAAGAAGCAAACCGTATCATCTTTAAATCATTCTTTGCAACGCTAAAAGACGCTGACGAGTATACTAAGTTTGTCTTTTTCACAGGCGTTACAAAGTTTAGCAAGGTATCGATTTTCAGCGACTTAAACCAGCTGAATGACATATCGATGAATAGTGAATACTCTGCTCTGTGCGGTATCACTCAACAAGAGCTCGAAACTATTTTCTCAGAAGAAATACTTTCTCTTTCAAAAGCAAACGGCATCACAAAATTAGAGTGCTTGCAAGAGCTAAAGAGAATGTATGACGGCTACCATTTTTCTAAGAATGCGGAGGGCGTTTATAATCCGTTTAGCCTGATAAATGCTTTTAGAGAAAAGGAAGTTCGCACTTATTGGTTTGAAACAGGAACTCCTACATTCTTGATTGAAAAACTAAAACACACCTCTTTTGATGCCAAAACATTTTCATCAAACACTGCTAGAGCCACCGACCAACAGCTTTCTGACTACAGAAGCGACAACCCCAATCCATTGCCGCTCTTCTACCAATCTGGCTACCTAACGATAAATGGCTATGACAAAAAGAGACAGCTTTACTATCTCGGATATCCAAATGATGAAGTAAAGTATTCTTTTATCCAAAGCCTTTCCCCTCTCTATTTACATTCTCACTCGTCTTCTCCGCTAGATATATACACGTTTGATGATTATATTGAATGTGGAAACCTTGAGGAGATAAAAAATGTCTTCATTTCTTTGTTTGCACGACTTCCTTATTCACAAAGCGAAGAGCCTAAAGAGCGGGACTTTCAGAATGTTGTGTATATCGTATTCACTCTTCTCGGGAAGTTTTGTCAAGTAGAATTGCACAGTGCAAAAGGAAGAGCAGATTGCGTCGTCGAAACAGACAACTTCGTCTACATTTTTGAGTTTAAGAGAGATTCGAGTGCATTAGAAGCATTAAAGCAAATAGACGAAATGGACTATGCCGCCTCTTACACCGCCGATAAGCGCACCGTTTATAAAATAGGAGTAAACTTCAATTCTCAAACACGCAATATCGACGGCTTTGAAGTGAGGACATAGATTCTTTCTATAAAAAGCCTATTCCCTCTTTCTAGACTCCTATCGCACTACGCCCAGAAGACTCTGCCGTCTTTTCTCGGCGCGGCGGCAGGAGAGGCACAATCTGCGTATCCGATAGCGCAATGACCGATGCCCTCCCAATTTCCCTCAATGCCGAGTTCCTTCAAGATAGCCTTGCCTTCCTCGCTTTCAAACTCTTCTTTTGCGCGGTGTATCCAAATGCTGCCCAAGCCCTCGCTATACGCCGCATTCATCAAATTGCCCATCACCAAAGAGCCGTCATACAGATATGTACCTACGTCCTTATTGCCCAAAACGATGAGGATAACAGGCGCATTGTAGAACGGGTCAAAGCCCTCTCTGCCCATCACGCGCGCATTCATCGCCGAAATCTTGTCGCGCAAAGCCTTGTCGCTAACAGCCACAATAGCCGCCCCTTGCTTGCCCATACCGCTCGGCGCATAAAGCCCCGCGTCAATAATCTCCTCAAGTTTCGCCTTCTCCACAGCCTTATCAGAGAACTTTCTGATACTTCGCCGACTCTTCAAAGCCTCAATCACTTCATTCATATATTTCTCCTAAAGGTTCTGCCAGTCTTTCTAGTATTTGCAGAACCCTTTTATATGCTTTTTTCCTCAGCTTTTCTCTCTTCGCCTCACCATCGCGACAAAATCGCTCGGTGTAACCGCTTTTACAGGAGAAAGCTCATAATCCTTTGTATTGCGTGTTATAATCAGCTTAGCACGCTTCCCTTTTGCCACAAATGCCTGCACCGCATCTTCAAAATCTGTCATAGGAGAAACAAAAGCACTTTGTATCACTTTCTTCGTTACCGATACTATTTTGAAATCAACAAAGAACTGTGATAATATCATCTTTTGCCTCTCTGAACCATTAAACAGCTTCTTTGACAAATATATAATATCTGTAATCGTTGTTGTAGAAACAAGCGGAGTATGCTTTTTATATACAAGGGTCATCGCCTCGTAAGAATCTGCATAAAAAGGCTCTCGCTTACCGATTACATCAAGTATAACATTCGTGTCAATAAGAACTCTCTTTTAGAAAATCTTCGCTCTAACAGTACAGTATCTAAGTCCTTTTCTTGAGAAAACAATCCTGTTACCGCTTGCAAATGTTCTAGCTTTTTCTGTGCACGGCGAGAAAGCAGCCCCTGTTCTCTTTCAGGCAAAATCTTTAGCCCCGAAAAAGAAGCAGCCTGTTTGTATAGCATAGGATTCTCAAAAAAATCCGCGTATGATACAACAAGCATATTCCACCCCCTCAATACTATTTTATCGCGCTGATAATCTCGCTATAGGCGTACAGCGGCTCTTTGCGCTCGTCCTTTGCGCCCGTATACGACGTTTTCACCACAATTCTATACTTTCCCTCTGCCGTATCGTCGGGAATAAAGAAATTGATTTTAGACTTTGTGCTTTCTCTCACCAGCCTAGAGCAATCAATCCACGTTGCGCTATCGGTGTTCATCTCGCCGCTTTCGCTAATCGGAGCTAAATACACGCCGCTGTTGCTCTCTCCGAGCTTGAGCTTCTTGCCTTCAATGATGACGTTCTTTCCGATGTGCAGTTCGTCGCTCTCCTTGCCGCTAAAGAAATCGATAATCTTCGTAATATTCGCGTCAAAGTTCGCAATCGTAACCTTGCCAATCTTCACTTGCGAAACCGCGTCTTTGACAATCTGCGACGGCGTGAACTTCGCGGCAAGCTCCAAAGCCGAAATCTCCGTTGCCGAATCATTCGCCACGCTGCCAGAAGCCGAAATATACAGCACTCCCAAATCAAGCAGGTTCACCGCTTTGCCCTCTTTGAGCGTGTCTAAGATTTCGCGCTTGAGATAACTAATCGAAGTGTTTATCGCAATTTCGTCAGCAGACGGATTTTTCTTTTTGATGTTCGCTAATAAATGCTCGATGCTCATCACATTGCGGTCAAAATACGCTACAAATTTCTTCCCTTTGCCCAGTGAATTCGCCCGCAATGTAACCGCCCCAACACCATTTTTGTCGTTAAACGAAGTCTTAATCTCTTCCATAGTGAAAATCTCCTATATGATTAAAAGTAATGTAATCTACTTCAAATATACCTATATAGACCTCGTTTCGTCAATTAAAATATTGTTACAACTCGTCGAGTTATAGGTCGACGCACCGTCGAGTTATAGGTCGACGCACCGTCGAGTTATAAGCCGACGCACCGTCGAGTTATAGGTCGACGCACCGTCGAGTTATAAGCCGACGCAGTTGTTACTAAGATTTTGCGTAATTGCGCTTCACTTTGAGGGTGGTCGTCATCTCTAAAGGCTTTTCAAGATGAGTTACTTTGCTTATCCTCTGATACGGCAAGAGCTTTTTATTCACGCGCTCTACTGCCTCTTTCACGTCCGCCTCGCTTGAGCCCTCCGCTTTGTAGATAAGAGCTTCAATGCCCTCGCTCTTCGTCTTTTCGTCCATCACATAGCCTTGCACCGTGATTTGAGCTATCGAGGTTTCAAGCTGGAACATATCTTCAATTTCCTCTGGATACACGTTCTTTCCGCCGTCGGTTACAATCATATTCTTCACCCGTCCCGACAGCATAAGGTATCCCTCGCTGTCCAATCGACCGAGGTCGCCCGTCTTGAAGTAGCCGTCAGGAGTGAACACAGCCGCCGTTTCTGCCTCCATCTTGTAATACCCCTGCATCACCATCGGACCTTTCACCACGATTTCACCGATACCGTCAGCGTTCGCATTGATAATCTTCATATCCATATACTTATCGAAATACTTGCCGACGCTTTCGATTTTGAAATGCTGCACAGGATTAAGCGCGATAATCGGAGATGTTTCGGTCAAGCCGTAGCCCTGCACAAAGTCGATGCCCATTTCGTTATACAGACGGAACACCGACGACGCGAGAGGTCCGCCGCCGCAAATCGCAATGCGGATAGTGTACAAGTTCGCCTTTTTCAGCACGGCTTTGAAAAGCGTTTTGCCGAGGTTCTTCCCCGTGATTTTCTTTATCAAGTAAGACAAGTGCCGCAGGGCTTTTAATACGCCGTAGACAAGCGCGCCTTTCTCCCTCATACCCTTGTCGATGCCAGAGGCGATTTTGTTGAACAAGAGCGGCACGCCGAGAAGCATTGTGATTTTGCCCTCGCGCAGCTCTTTCATCAATCTTGTAACCGCCATACTCTTTCCGAAGACGACCTCCGCGCCGACCGAGATAGCTTCGATAAAGACGGCGAGCATAGTGTATGCGTGGTGAATCGGCAAGAGCGCGTAGAATACATCACTGTCGTAAAGGTGCATGTGGCTTTGCGCGATGTAGCAATCGCTGACCAAGTTCTTGTGAGAAAGCATTACGCCTTTTGGTGTGCCTGTCGTGCCAGAAGTGAAGAGAATGGCGGCGGTGTCGTTTTCGCTCGGAGAAGCGGCGGCTTTGACACAATCTTCCCCGCGCAAAGAAAGCACATAGTCATCTTTGTTTTTGGGGCTAAGCGAATACACTTTGTAAGGCGTGTCCTTGTTTTTGTAATACGCAAACTTCTCTTCGTCAACAAAAAAGAGCTTTGGCTCTGCACGGCGCAAAAGGTTTTCTTGCTCGGCTTCGTGCAATGCGTAGTCAATCGGGCAAATTATCGCCGAGCAATACAAGGCGGCAAGGTAGGTGATAGCCCATTCAGGCGAGTTCTTGCCAGAAACGGCTATGCGGTCTCCTTTTTCGACTCCGCACGCTCTCATAAAGCAAGACAGCGCGTCTATCTTGTCTTTTGCCTCGCGATAGGTAAACGTGCGCTTAGAGCCGCCCTCGCCGTCAAAGTCGGAAAAGCAGTTGTTGTCGGCAAAGCGGCTTACGCTAATCGAAAACATTTCGCTTACAGTCGGCCATTCGCCAGCAAAGCTCTTGCCTCTGTAATCATCTAAAAAAGCTATCGGGTTAAAATCTTTCAAATCGTCCATAACAATCATTATAACCGCCAATGCACGATTTGAAAAGAAAGAAGATAATTCCTCTTAATACTTATAGCGAACGCCCAAACCCGCCGTGTTGTGTTCCTGTGCGCTGTCGGAAGAGATTTTCAAGAAAAGCGTCGCGTCTGCATTTTTGCTCGCCGTAAAGCACAGCGCAGGAGTTAGCGTCGCATATAGTTCGCCGTCGTCGCGCGGAATATAGACAACGCCGTCCGCCTGCAATGTTAAAAGCGGCGAGAAAACATATTTTGCATAGGGGTTCACGAAAGAAACATATCTCTGCGCCTCTTTTGAAAACCACTCATCTTCTGCAAACCACACATAGCCTGCGACACCGAAATCAAAAAGCGCGACTTTGTACGCTATCCACACATCAGCCCTTGTGTAATGCACTTGTGCCGCGTCGAGCTTTGCGCCCTTTTTGTAATGCGCGCCGTAATCGCAAAACACTTCGGCGATAAGCGTCAAGTTGTCGATTGCCGTCAGCCCCGCACAGCCGTAATAGATACCCGACAAGTGCGCGGCGACCGTCAGGAAAAAGTAAGGAGCGGTATATTTTGCGCTCAAAGAAAAGAGGTTCTTGTCGGCTTTTGCGTTTCCGTCGTCATTGTAAGAGGGGTTATAGTCGCTTGCCTGCGCCGTGAGATACAAGCAGTCTGCGGGGTGAAGCACGAGCCGAGTGCCGAGTGAAGAGCCGAAGCTGCTCTTTTTGTCGCCTGTTTGCGCAGTAAATCGGTCGTATAGCTTGCCGCCCTCGACAATCACGGCATTGTCAAAGAAAGACGCATACGCCATTGCGCGCTTTAAAGTCGAAGAGCTAAAGGGAGAAGAGGAGGTCAGCGTTGTTTCGTGGCGCACAAATATTCCGCCGTTGTCGGAAGAATACTTGAGGTCGAACCTCGATTTGCTTGAGCCGCCGAAATGCTTTGAGTCGTAATACAGTGAAGCGAACTTGTTGGCTCTGTTCTCTGCGCTTTCATCGGTGAGGTCAGCAAAAAGCCCTGAGCGCATATAGCCAGAAATATTGAGGCTAGAGGCATTCAGGGCTTGTATGGACACTGCGGTCAAAAATGAAACGATTAAGAGCGATAGTATTTGTTTCATGGTGCAAATACTACCAAGTTTTTTAATACTTATTCAAGG
Source organism: uncultured Treponema sp. (assembly GCA_937901865.1). Taxonomy (GTDB): domain Bacteria; phylum Spirochaetota; class Spirochaetia; order Treponematales; family Treponemataceae; genus Treponema_D. Next base: position 11,652 of record CALDID010000088.1, on the reverse strand, counting down.
TAAAAGCTGTTATTTCGTTGTGAAAGCGATTGCGCCGTCCCAGTTCTCTGGAGGGTTCGCGATAAAGTCTTCACAGCGTGAAATCATCAGTTTTGCCGCTTTGTCATTTTCAACAGCGTTATGCGCTTTCATAAAGTAATCGCGCGCAAGATTAAATATGCCTTGATGATACAAATCCATACCCTTGATATATGCGTCTTTGTATGCAGCAGGGAACTCTTTTTCGTTGCGGTCAACGGCATAAATCGGAACAGCGTTCTTCTTTCCCTTTACGCGCACATCATCGAGATGTCTAAAGCAGAAAGAGTCCGCGCCTGCGTCGTTCATCACGCTCTCGCTGACTAGAACCTGCACGCCGTACACTTTAGTCAAACCTTCAAGACGGCTTGCAAGGTTCACGCTATCGCCGATAACCGTGTAGTCAGTCTTATCTCTTGAGCCAAGACTTCCCGCGATAACATCGCCGTAATGGATTCCGATACCGATATTGAATTTCATTCCGTCCGGCAAAACAAGGTCGCCTATTTCAAGTTCTTCGAGTGCGTCGCGCATATCATACGCAGCGGCTACTGCACGGCGAGCATTGTCTTCGTAGCTCACAGGCGTGCCGAAAAGAGCCATGATAGCATCACCGATGAACTTATCAACAGTTCCGCCATGCTTTTTGATGCAATCAACCATAAGAGAGAAATAGCGGTTGAGGAAGGAAACGAGCACGTCTGGCTTATTCTTTTCGCTTATGTTGGTGAACGAGCGAATATCGCTGAACAAGATTGCTATAGTGCGCGTTTCGCCAACAGCAACTTTCTCATCGGTGTTATCTGCTTGTGCAACAAGGTCATCAATAATCTGCTCAGGAACAAAGCGAGAGAAAGCTCTGCGGATTCGCTTTTCAAAGAACATCTTCTTTTTTACAACAAGAGCTTTATCCAATATCGTGCCTGCATTGGTAACGCAGAAATTAAAGAAGTCGCGATTCATTACAGAGAAATTGCCTTCGCTTACGATATGCACCGTGCCGAAATTAAGGTCAGTGTCATTCTTCAGCGTGCCATACTCGTAGCTAGACAGCTGTACTTTTCCGCTGTAAAAGCGATTGAGTTCCGTCTTTGTTTCTAGCTTTAGAGGAGTAATCTTTGTGGCATTGAAGTCTGGCTGCACCTTTTCAAAGTCTGCGGCACACACACTCAAGAAATCAGTGATTTCCTTTTCGCCAATATTTTCAGAGCAAACATAATACCCGTGCGGTCCGTCGTTCTCTATCATATACAAGCCGACGATAGGTACTTCGCATACTTCGGCGATTAAAAACAAAAACGCCTTCACAGACTCTTCTATGTTCTCTAAAGTATCTACCATCGAAACAAGTTTTGCAAACATTGCATTCTTGTACGAGTCATTAAAAAGAAGCTCCGTCGTATTCATAAAAAGATACGTATCATCAAAGTTCTTCTTTATCTGAGAGAGTGCAACTCTATCTATTTTGTGTGAAGGAAGTTGAGCGAGTTCGTCCACGTTTAAGACAAGGGTCTTTTGGTCTAAGCGAACAAAGGATGTCGCTCCGCTAGAAAGCGCAAAGGCTTCGTCAAGCGGAGTGGGGAACGAGGCATACATTCCTATCGTTAAATCCTTAAAACTCGGCAGCGAACGCACAATGCGCACCACCTCAAAACTTCTCGGCTCTCGTATATCGCAGTTCACCAAAAACAAATCTGGCTGATACTCAAACAAAGTATATATAGCCGCCTTGCCGTCATTTATAAACTGCACTTGATAGTCATCGCTGTCAAGCGTCGTAGTAAAGAGCTTTTGTAGCGTAACAGAAGTTTCTAGTATCAATATCTTTTTACTCATCTTGCTCTACTCCCCCTTATACATTCACAAGCGATTTTACCGCTTCGACAAGTGCGCCTCGCCTAAAGTCGCTCTTTGCTATAATCGCACTTGCACCAAGCCTATTGAACTCTGCGAGTACTTCAGGGCTTTGGTCAGCAGATACAACAATAACAGGCACTTCTTTATACTGCTCCATACGGCGAAGGTTATCAAGAAGCACAAGACCTGTCATTCTCGGCATATCCTTATCAGACAAAACCAAATCGAATTGCTTCTCTTTAGCCTTTTCAAGTCCGTCAATTCCGTCAACAGCAGTATCAACAGAGAAGCCTGCGCTTTCAAGAATAGATTTCTCGATTTGTCTTGTAGTATCAGAATCATCAACAACAAGAATACGCACTACTCTTTTCTTTGTGGCGGCTTCGTATTTCTTTATATCATATCCGCGCAAAGCCTTAAACTTCTTCAAAATATCAGGTACATGCAAAATAGGAACGATGTCATAGTGTTCATCGAATACGATACCCTGCAATATCGAGAAGTTTTTGAATGCACTCGGCAACTGTTTTACAACAAGTGAAACATACTGCTGCACTTGGTCAACGATAATACCGATTCTTTGCTCCATATACTCTGCGATAAGGATAGAGTCCGCTTCAGAAGCAACAAAGCCGTTTTGGTCTGCAAATAGCGATGAGAGAGAAAAGCATGGAATTAACTGCCCTTCAAGCTTGATATAGCTTTGGTTTTGCAGTGTAATATACTCACTTTTCTTTCTATATATAATGTCCACAATGTGCTGAGAAGGAATAAGATATTTGTCTTGATTTGAATAGACAAACAGACCTTGCAAAGTAGACAAAGAAAGAGGAAAGTGAAGAATAAAGCTTGTTCCTTTGCCCTCTGCACTTTCTATTTTGATGCGACCTTTGATTTTTTCAACGTTTGTCCAAACAACATCAAGACCAACACCTCTACCAGAAAGAGCAGAAACAGTTTCTTTTGTAGAAAATCCTGACTGAAAGAGGAATTGAGAAAGCTCTCTTTCACTCATATTCTTTATTTCATCTGTGCGCTCAGGATACAGCTTTAAAGCCTTTGAACGAATCTTGTTATAGTTTAAGCCTCGCCCATCATCTGAAATCCTAAGCTCGATGTGCTTTGTTTCCCTCACACACGTTATGCTGATAGTTCCCTGCTCGCTTTTTCCTGCGGCAATACGCTCCTCTGGCATTTCGATGCCATGGTCAAGAGCGTTACGAACTAAGTGCATAAGAATATCGCCAAGTTCTTCAAGAATAACCTTGTCTATTGCAATATCAGTTGCAGGAATGTTGCATTTTACATTCTTGCCTAAGTTCATACTCTCCAAAGCAATAGTATTTTCAAAAGGACGGAGAACAATGCTTATCGGAAGCATACGAAGGTCGAATACTTGCTCTTGCACGCTGTTTATAGATGTTTCGAGCGCAAAAATATCGCTTTCAAACTGCTTTCTCAGTTTTGAAAGTTCGTGATTGTCCGATTTCTCTTCAAACTTTCGCAATTCATCAAGCTGGTGCTTTAAGCGGAACTCGCGAGTTATCATTGTATCAAACGACGCAATTATCTCGTTCACTCTCGCAAGCTTTACACGAATAGACTGTATTTCGCTTACGTTTTCAACCTTTTCGTCTTCTTCGTCTTCCTCGCTTTCGCTTCCATCGTCTTTATTGATTTCAGCAATAAACGAATCTATATCAATAAGTTCTCCTGCGGCTAACTTATCACAATATTGCAAATAAAGCTCTATATCTTGCTCGTCAGTCCCCTTTCTTATAATCGAAGAAACGCAATCACTGATTTTATCTGCCACAGCAAACACCAGCTTTACAAGACGGTCAGAATTCTTTATTTGCTCATCTTTTACGCTCTTATAAATATCTTCAACAGCATGAGAAAGTCGCTCGATTGTCGTAAAACCGAGCATACGAGAATTACCCTTTATCGTGTGAAGATTTCTCAAAAGTCTTGTCAATGTCGCAGAGTCATTTTGAGAAGCCTTCAAGGTCATAATGTCTTTTCTTGAATCTTCCAAAAGCTCTTTTACTTCATCGCAATAGCTTTCAGTAATATCAGCAGAGATTTTTGCCATAAGATTTTATTCCTCCCCCTTCAGTTGTTTGTTTATGAAAATAAAACACGCTACCGTCCATCTCCTTTTTAAATGAAGGAGGCATTATGCTTGAATCTAATTGCGCTATCTCACTCATCGACACAAATAAAACGCCGCCGTCTGCAAGGCATTTTTGAGCAATCGTATGCAAGATTCTAGAGCGCAAATCCTGATTAAAATATATAAATACATTACGCAAAAATATTATATCCTGATTCTTAGGCAACAAGCTATCCATTTCAAAAGAATCTATCATAGACAGATTTATCTTTCTTGTGGCAATAGTGCTTGTTATCTCGCTTGGAAAAACAACTTTTCCGTCAGCTTTTATATACGGAGTCAAAAGCGGTTTGAATTGAACGCCATCAACCTGCCGTATAGAAGAAACAAGAAACGTGCCTTTTGCACAATGTTCCAGCACTTCAGAGTTTATGTCGCTTGCGATTATCGAATAATTCACCCCACAAGCACGGGCTAAAAGAGCTAATGAATATGCCTCTTCTCCATAAGAACAAGCTGCACTCCAAATTTTTATCGTCTTTGAACCATTAAGAGCTTTCCACATTGGAAAAAGTCTATTGCGCAAAAGAGAAAACTGTTTCTCTTCTCTAAAAAAATACGTTTCGTTTACAGTGCTTTCATTCACAAGCTCCGTGAATAATGCTTTGTCCGTCATAACGGAAGAGAGATATTTTTGTACAGAATAATTCTTTGCAGAGAGAATCTTCTCGACATAACTTCTTATTCCTTCTCGATGACTCGCCCTTGGAATTATTCCAGTGCGCTGCGTTACAAGTTGTATGATACTATTAAGGTCGATGTCACTTATATGCATTAAACTAACTCCCTTATGCGATTTGCGATTTCGCCACGCGGCAAAACTTCTTTTGCACCTCCAACCTCTATGGCCGCCGCTGGCATTCCAAAGACAGCACAAGTAGATTTATCTTCTACAATGGTCCACCCACCTTTCTCACAAATGACCTTACAACCATCAGCACCATCTCTTCCCATTCCCGTCAGTAAGACCGCAAGGCACGTCTTTTTATAAAACTGTGCCGCACTGCGAAAAAGTTTATTGACTGCAGGACGCAAAAAACGCTCTGGGGGTTCGTCAGACAGCCTTAATATAGGATTTCCGCTTGATTTTACATAATCAATCACCAAATGGGTATCGGCAGGAGCCATATACACAATGCCCGCCTTTGCTTCCTCGCCGTTTTCTGCGAGTTTGACCTGAATATTGTGGCAAACGCTCGAAAACCATTCGGACATCGTTTTGTCAGCCCCGATTTCAATGTGCTGTGCGTACAAAATCGGAAGCGGGAAATTATTGCCCAGCCCGCGAAGCACCTCTGCTACCGCTGAAGGACCGCCCGTTGACGCGCCCAAGCACAAAATTTTGGGTTTGCCTGAAAATTCGCAGGTGCGTTTTGTTTCACGGGTGCCATTTCGGCTGGTGGGTGATTCCGAAACGATTTTTTTGAGCACATCGAATAATTTGTCAAAAAATTCTTTTGTATAACTGTTGAGCGGCGGTTTTGCAAGAAATTCTGCGGCTCCTGCGTGTTTTGCCTCGATTCTCTTGTTTTCGTTTTCGGAGAGAATCAGAACAGGAACGTGCAATTCGCTCGAAAGAATTTTTGCTGCTTCAAGCCCCGTCATTTCGGGCATATCAATATCGCTGATGACCGCATCAATGTGTTCGCCACGGGCAGCCTGAACTGCGCGCCGCCCGTTTGACACGGAAGCGATAATCTCGACATCGGGATATTTCGTTAGATTTTGGTCAAGAATTGCCCTAATAACAGCCGAATCGTCTGCAATAATTACTTTCATTTTCTCACAACCTCACTTTGATTTTATCAATCCTGTTGCAAAAAACTTGCGCAGAAGATTGTCGGGCGAAATCAATAGACGCTTCTTGAACGGTTTTCCCACTTTTCCGTCTGTAGAAAATCCTATTGCACACACGCCGCACTCGCTCTGTCGCGCTCTTATGCTGTCAGGGATTAAGCGAAGAGATGCAATATCTATAATCTTGCTTGAAATCGAACTGTTCACCGAAAGCGCAAGGTTTCCGCTCGCGGGGAATGCCGTCGTTGTGTAATCCACGATTTTTCGGCACACGTCTTTGGCGAAATCACGCTTATTCATAATGAGAACAACATTGTAATTTTCGAGCGACTTGCACAAAAACTGTTCTTCGAGCAATGAACCGATATGAATGTGAGGCAACGTTTCGCGATTAAACACCACGTTCGGCACGTCGCGTTCCATATCCAAATACACGCCAGACACAACATATTTGCTCTGAATCACGAATTCAACAGTATCGTAAGCAATGCAAGTAAAATGATTATGCGCTTCCAAGGTCTTTCCTTATCAATAGTTCAAAAGCATTCGGATTCAATGCAGGAATTTCATCGCCGCCATAGCCCAAAGTGCCGAGGAAAAAGCCTTCCTCGTTGCTTCCGGGAATCAAGTTCAAATTGTCTTCGCTCATTTCCGTAAAAAACAGAATATCAGAAATGTGCAGAGAAAGCTGGTCATCATCGCGCTTGAGAATCAAAAACAGCGGTTCTTCAGGCGGCGTGGTGTCTGTTTCTCCGATGAGCGCGCGCGGGTTAATCACGGTGAACGGGTCGCCTCTTCTGTTTAGCACGCCTTCGATGTACTGCGGCATAAACGGCAGGCGATACACCGACACATCGCGGATAATCTCCAGCACGTCGGCGGAGCGAATGGCGTATTTTTTCTTTGCCATCGAAAAAATAAGCCACGTCGTCATTTTTTTTTCTTCGACAACCTCTTCTTCGCTTGTGTTTTCCGCCCCGATTTGCTCAATTATATCTTCGTTCATACTTCCTCCGTGTCGGATTTTTTCTCTGTCAGCTCACAAGCAATTGCCTTGAGGTTCTGCGACGCATTAGAAATGTTCTCCGTTGCGGCAGTAAAGTTTTCTACACCTGCCGCAATTTGCCGCAACGTGATAAGCATTTGCTCGCTTGCCATAGACTGCTGCTGCATAATCGTCGTGATTTCGCCTGCACTGTCTGCTGTAATCTCGCTTGCATTCTTAATGCTCTCAAATCGCGCCTCAAGGCTCTTCGCATTCTCATAGCCATTGGTAATCTTTTCAGTGCCGCTTTCGCTCGCAAGAATAAGACTGTCGCTGCTCTGCTGAATCTCGTTGATACTCGCCTTAATCTCTTTCGTGCCGTCAATAATGCCGTCCGCCAAACGTCGAATCTCCGTCGCGACGATGTGGAAATTCTTTCCCGCCTCGCCCGCGCTACTAGCCTCAAGTTCCGCGTTGAAAGCAATAATCTTTGCTTGGTCTGCAACCGAATTGATGAGCGTAACGATGTCCCAAATGTTCTCGATTTTCTCGCCCAACGCCTTAATTCCGTCAATCGTCGTATCGTTTGCCTTGGCAATCTCGCGTAATTGCGCCACGTTCTCTTCAAGATACTTCACGCCGTCCACAACGTCCGCGCTCGTTTTGCCCGCCACGCCTGCCACGTCCTTGATTTTCTGCGCGATATTCTCCGAAAGCGAATTGTTGTCTTCCATCGTCGCCACAATTTCCTTGACCGCAGCACTCTGGTCTTGCGCAGTCGCGGCGTTTTCCTTGGACGCAACAGCAAGATTCTGCGTTTCGCTCAACAGCTTTTCAGACACCTTGTTTTCTTTCTGCTTCGTCTTGTTCATTCGCGTGCCGTTCAAGAACACATTGCCAGCAATCAAAAGCGCGACAATCGCCAAAATCACGCGCAGCCACATCTTGAAACTGCCTGTAAAGTCGGAAATAGGTCCTTCAATAACCGAGAACCACTGCGTTACGCCGATTTTGCGCACTGCATAAAAATGATTGCCCTGCACAAACGCCTTTTCAATGCCGTCCAGATAATTCAGGTAATCGTACTTTTTCTTGTCGATTTTCGTGTCTTCAAAATAGCTATTGTTCAACAACTTTGAAGAATCTTTGTTTGTCAGATACAGCCCCTGTCTGTCCACGATATTCACGAGCGTATTCGGCGAAAGATTCATCATAGAAATCACGTCCGAAAGATTGTTCAACGCCAAATCCGTGCCTACAACGCCAACTTCGTCGCCATATTCATCAAATACCACGCGAGAAAAAGTAACGCAAACCGTATTCGTAGCAGAAGCGGAAACATACGGCTCTGAAATATACACTCCGCCGCCTTCTTCCAGCGCATTCAAAAACCAATCTCGCTGCGTATGGTCAAATCCCTCTGGAACTAAATCATCATTGCTCAAGATAAAACGACCGCCATCAGCAGGGCTTTCTATAGAGGCGTAATAGAAAACTTCACACTGCGGATACTGAAACGATGTCGCCTGCAACAGATTAAGCACGTCGTCATCATCTTGCGATTTTGAAAGCGCAAAGCCGAGCGTATTCACCGCGAACACGGGCGGCTCAAACTGCAATCGCACCTCGTATTCAACCTTTTGATTGAGCTCATCAGCAACGCGAATTGTATTTGCCCTGATAATATCATTGACGATATTCACAAACGACACGCAGGTAAATATCGCGACCACTGCCAGCGGCAGAATAATCTCTGCAACCTGCTTCCACCCAAGAGAAAAAACAAATTTCTTCTCGCCATTCTCGTTATTCTTCACTATTGCTCCTCCCTAAAATTTGCGCAACTTAGAATGAGAACACATCGCTTCAAAATCCCTGTCCATTATCTGCACTCCCGCATTTCGTCAAGATTTCCCTCCCAAATGCCAGAGCCTCGAAATTTTCTCATTGCCTCACACGCTTCACGGTAGTCCATCGCCTTTTTGTCCAAAACGCGAATCTCTATTTCATACCCGTTGAACGCTTCCAGTTCTTTTGTGTCCGCCACAACGGTGTTTCCCTGAATAAATCCTCTCACACTCGCTACGGGGGCTTCTTCCATTCTGTTTATCTCCATTCTTCTCTTCTCCTCTCTCTCCCAAATGCTTCGCCAGCTCATCGCATTGAATTGCCGACGCTCCGCAACGGATTGCCGACACTTCGCAATGCTTTGCCGACACTTCGCAATGCTTTGCCGACACTTCGCAATGCTTTGCCGACACTCCGCAATGAATTGCCAGCTCTCCGCAATGCTTTGCCAAGCGCTCGCAATGCTTTGCCAACGTTCCGCATTGAATTGCCGACGCTCCGCAATGCTTTGCCGACGCTCCGCAACGAATTGCCGACACTCCGCAATGAATTGCAGGCAATCCGCACTCAACGGCTATGCTTCGGCGTTCTCTGCCTCAGCGATGATATTGCCCCTCAAGTCGTCAGCGAGGGTCTTCAAGTTCTGCGACGCATTGGAAATATTCTCGGTCGCCGCGCTGAAGTTTTCCACGCCCGCACTGATTTGCTTGAGCGTAATAAGAATCTGCTCGGTCGCCATTGCTTGCTGTTGGATAATCGTCGTAATATCGTTGCTGCTCGTCGCCGTAATCTCGCTGGCGTTCTTGATACTCTCGAACTTCTCAGAAAGCGAATGTGCATTGTCCACGCCCGCGCGAATCTTCTCCGTGCCGCTTTCGCTCGCAAGAATAAGGCTGTCGTTGCTCTGCTGAATCTCGCTGATACTCGTTTTTATCTCTTTCGTGCTGTCGATAATACCATCGGCAAGGCGACGGATTTCGGTCGCGACGATGTGGAAGTTCTTTCCCGCCTCGCCCGCGCTCGAAGCCTCCAATTCAGCATTGAACGCGATAATCTTTGCTTGGTCTGCAACGCTGTTGATGAGCGTAACGATATCCCAAATGTTTTCGATTTTGCCGCCGAGTTCCTTAATGCCCTCAATCGTGGCTTTGTTCGCATTTTCGATTTCGCCGAGCTGCCGCACATTCTCTTCGAGGAACTGCACGCCGTCGGCAACGTTGCCGTTTGTGCTGTTCGCAATGCTCGCCACGTCTTTGATTTTCTGCGAAATTGTTTCGGTGAGCGAATTGTTGTCTTCCATTGTCGCCACAATTTCCTTGACAGCGGCACTCTGGTCTTGTGCAGTCGCGGCATTTTCCTTTGCGGCAACCACGAGGTTCTGCGTTTCGCTGATAAGGCTTTCAGAAACCTTGTTTTCTTTCTGCTTTGACTGATTCATTCTGTAGCTGTTGAGCACGACGTTTCCGACAATCAGCACCGCCACAATCGCAAGAATCACGCGAAGCCAGAAGCGGAACATTCCCGTAAAGTCTGACACAGAACCTTCGATGACCGAAAACCACGGAGACGCACCGATTTTTCGAACCGCGAAGAATTTGCCGTTTTTCACGAGAGCGTGTGCAGAGCCGTCAAGATAATCGCTTGCATTGAGCTTAAGGCTCTTTGCCGTTTCATTGCTGTCGAAAAAATTATCGTTCATAATCGCGTTTTTGTTCTCGTTCGTGAGATACATTCCGTTCGCGTCAACAATGAAGCTTTTGGTATGCTCAGAAAGATAGATGTTCTGCACAATATCGCTCAACGTGTCCAAGTTCAAATCGCAAGAAGCCACACCCACAAAATCACCGTATTCGTTGACAACCGCTTGAGAGAACGAAACCATCAATTTGCCCGAAGACGCACCAATATACGGCTCTCCCGCAACAAGAGTGCCGCCCGCTTCTTTTGCGTCCTGAAACCACGCGCGTGTGGACTGCCGATAATCTTTTTTAGGGCGGTTTTCATAGCTGTAAATCATCTTGCCGCCGTCCGCGTAATCCAAATCAGAGCCGAAATAGAACGCCTCGCAATTCGGATATGCAACACCTGTAGCTGCAAGAACGATTCGAATGGTTTCATCATCTGAATTGTGATTCAGTACAGGAACAAGACTGCTCAACGCTTGTGCTGGCGGCTCGAAAGCAAGACGAACCTCGTATTCGACGTTCTTGTTCATCTCTTCTGCTTTGTCTTTTACATTTGCTTTGATGATGTCGTTCATAATATTCGTAAACGACACACAGGTGAACACCGCAACCACCGCCAGCGGCAATACAATTCCCATAATCTGTTTCCAACTCAAAGAAAACATCTTCTCTTTCATACTAAACCACCTATCAACAAGGAAAAATTCCTGCTCTAAAATATTTTATACTTTTTCCTACCCTATCGGTCAATTTCTTTCAGCGCGTTGAGAGCCATTTTTCTAAAAAACGCTATTTATTCAAGCCCTCTGCCAATTCTTTCAATCGCTGAGATGCATTAGAAATATTTTCCGTTGCCGCGCCGAAGTTTTCTACACCCGCGCTGATTTGCTTGAGCGTGATAAGAATCTGCTCGGTTGACATCGCTTGCTGCTGAATAATCGTTGTAATCTCGTTTGCGCTTTCTGCGGTGATTTCCGACGCATTCTTGATGTTGGTAAAGCGGGTTTCAAGATTCTTTGCGTTTTCCACGCCTTCTTGTATCTTTTCCGTGCCGCTTTCACTCGCAAGAATAAGGCTGTCTGAACTCTGTTGTATCTCGTTGATGCTTGCCTTAATCTCTTTCGTACCGTCAATAATGCCGTCTGCAAGGCGGCGGATTTCGGTCGCAACGATATGGAAGTTCTTTCCCGCCTCGCCCGCGCTCGAAGCCTCAAGTTCCGCGTTGAAAGCGATAATCTTTGCTTGGTCTGCAACCGAATTGATGAGCGTAACGATGTCCCAAATGT
>CALDID010000087.1 GCA_937901865.1 uncultured Treponema sp. | reverse complement strand
GCTGAAAAAGAGCGCAAATCTCTTTGACCCGAAACAGAGGAAAAAAGTCATCGACGCACTCAAAAAAGAAATGAGCGACTATGCAGACCGGCTTGAATACGAAAAAGCGGCCGCCGTGCGCGATGAGATTCAGGAAATCGAACGGACATACGGCGGGAAGTCATAACATTTCGTATTTTCGTGCAAAACAGCCCCAAAACATTTCGTATTCTCGTGCAACTTTCAGCTAAAACTTTTCGTATTTTCGTGCAAAATAACCACAAAACTTTTCGTATTCTCGGTTGAATTACTTTCTATTTTATTATAAGATAAAGAAAAGGAATAACCATAATGTTCAAGAGAAAAGTATACGACAAATTAAAACAATGGAAACAAGAGTCAGATGGCTCATCTGCCATTATGGTCGAAGGTGCAAGACGCATCGGAAAATCTACGGTTGTAGAAGCCTTTGCTCAAAACGAATACAAAGACTACATTCTCATAGATTTTTCGACCGCAAGCTCAGGCATAAAGAACAATTTTGACAACATAGACAACCTCGATACCTTTTTCAGAAATCTTTTTGTTCTTGTGGGAAAACAGCTTGAAAAACGAAACGGCTTAATCATTTTTGATGAAGTTCAGCTTTTCCCAAAGGCACGGCAATCCATAAAGCAGCTTGTAAAAGACGGTCGCTTTGACTACATAGAAACAGGCTCCCTTATCTCCATAAACAAAAATGTAAAAGACATACTTATTCCGTCCGAAGAAGAAAATCTCAAAATGTACCCTATGGATTTTGAAGAATTCCTCTGGGCAATCGGGAATAATGTAATATCAGAGACAATCCGCGAAGCCTTTAACAACCGTAAGCCGCTCGGAGATGCAATCCACAGAAAAATCATGAAGGAATTCCGCATATATATGGCTGTAGGCGGAATGCCCACTGCCGTTGATGCTTATGTTCAAGGAAAAGATTATTCACAAATTGACAGGGCAAAAAAGGCAATACTTCACCTTTACACCAACGATTTGAAAAAGCACGACAGCGAGGACGGCGACCGTGCTGAAGTTATTTTCAAATCACTGCCATCGCAATTAATGAACCACAACAGCGTATTCCGGCTTTCCGTTGTTGATGAAAATGCCCGCACAAGAAATGTCGGCAACGCAATAGATTTCCTGAACGAATCCATGATAGTCAACAACTGCCTTAATGCAACCGCCCCCGAAGTAACCATGGAAATGTACGCGGACAGAACAAAATTCAAAATGTTCATGGGCGACACAGGTCTTCTCGTCTCTTATATAATTCAACAGGGTTACGATTTGAACAAAATGTACCGCTCGCTGATTATAGACAATCTCGGAATCAATCAGGGAATGATATTCGAAAACATGGTAGCCCAAATGCTGCGGGCAAACGGATATGAGCTTTATTTCCACGAGTTCGAATATTGCCCGGAAGGAAATTCAGCGACAAAAAAATATGAAATCGATTTTCTGATTCCAAACGGAAAGCGTCTTGCACCAATTGAAGTAAAATCTTCGAGTTACAAAAATCACAGTTCTTTTGATTACTTCAAGGAAAAATACCAGCTAAAAATGAACGAGCGTTATATCATCTACTCAAAAGACCTTGCATTTGAGGACAACATTTTATACATGCCGATTTATATGACGATGTGTTTGTGACTGGTACATTTGGCGGCTCCCCCACTGGCGTGGGGTCGGGGTTTCCGGCGAGCACTTTCGTTGTCGTGCTCGTTTGGTTCCGCGCTAACCGCGCTCTATTCCTACGCTCTGGTGGTTTCGACAAGCTCAACCACCGCCGCTTCGGAACAACCGCCTGCGGCGGTCGCCCCTACAATCCCTAGCCGATTTTTCATTTTAGCAAGTCTTTTCATCATTCAGAAAAATGACATTTGGACCTGCCGGCGGTGTATTGTTTTCTTGAACAGAAAGAATGATTACTTCTTTATCACCTCTAGTCCATTTATCACCAACTTTGTAAGTTGGCTTTGCATTTATTGGTATAGTCTCGCATAACACTAAGTTTGAATCATTAGTTGGACTATTTGTTGTATATATTATTGTTTTATATTCCATAATTAAAACTCCTCTAAATTTACCACCAAATTACAGTTTAAAATTGTAGACCTGCTACAATAATCACAAATAAAAGTTACTTCTTTCATAAATATATGTTCCATGTTGTGTCTAGCCGAATTATTGACCTGACAAACGTTTTGCTAAATCAATAAACTCATTAGCATTTTTACGATACTGTTCCCAGTCAGTTTTTTTAATTGATGAATTTATTTGAAAATTTCCATAAGAATTTCCAATATATTTCTTCATCGTATTTCGCAAATCATTGATAATTGCCGTAACATCTGTACTTTGTAAATTCAAAGTAGGATTATTTGCAATAATATTTGCTGCAACAATAGCTGCACATTCATAGGCTTCACAAGCTTTTTCTATATCAGTCATTTTGTAATCCTCCGTTTTAAGGATTCATCATTCTTTGCAATTCTTTCGTCTTTTCTTCATAGATTAAGGTTGCCGGCTCACCATCAATATATTGATATATTATGTTATTCCTCAAAGAGTCATACAGTTTTCTAGAAGAGAAAAACCATTTTACATCGCTGAAAGATTTATTACCCTTCAAACAGATATATCTAAAAGATTTACAATTTTTAAATGCATCAACATCTATACTTGTAACACTAACAGGAACAATTATATAGTTCAATTTTTTACAGCCCTTAAAACTGTCTGTCGTTATAGATTCATAGCCATCCGGTATTTCAATTTTTGTAACATTCTTGTCCCCATTGTAAATAAACGCACCCTTTTTTGCTTCTGAAGCCGGAATTACAGAAACGTTATCTCCATAAGTCTGTTTTATAGAAATTCCCATCTTTTCTGTATCCGCATCATCAACAGAAACATACATATAATATAGGAATTTATTACTATTACTCGAGCGACCAGTTCCGACTGGATATTGGTAATCTAGATTATAAGACCCCATCTTATCCCCTTGAAAATAATACCTATTCTCATCTTGAAACCGATAATCAAAATATTCATAAGTCCTTTGATAATTTTCTATATATGAATTAGGAGACGCAAAAAAAACTATATCATTTCTTTTTATTTCTTTTTTCGAAGAATCAACAATGGAGAAATCAAATCTATAAACATAATATCCTAATTCGTTACCTATTTTTAATGCGTCATCAAAACGATTAGTGTACATTTCGAGGTGATACCCGTAGGGCCCAGTGCTATTCTTTTTTTGATAGTCATACTTCAGTTTTTTCTGCATCCAGTTGTCACTGCCTATGTCATCAGCATAAGCCCAAGGAAAATTATTAATCTTCTTTCCCCAATTTTTACTGTCGGGAATTTTAGACAAAGCTGCATTCATTTCGTCAATAAGCTTAAAATTTTCTATAAACTCAGAAATATTATTCTGCCTCATATATGGTTTTGATGTCGTAAAATTCATTACACCATTATCATAATCAATATCACCAGGAGTTATATCACTGTAATAAACCAGCTCAAATGTCGGCGGATTTGAAGCAATAAGTCCTGCTGCCTCGCGTAAAAGTTTATCCCAGTCATTTCTTAGCTTAATCATATTCTTGGCATTCTTACCGAAGTTACCGGTTGAAACTACAGTAGTCATATTTGCCATGCGGCTGGTAGCTTCGGAAAGTTTTTTGTCGTTCTTCTTTGCCTGAATATAATAGGTCAACGCTTCGATGTTTGAACCGCTGTTTTCAGCAACAATTCCTTTTGCAACGCTTGCCTGTGCGGTATTTTCGGCAGTCATAACACTTGCTTTTTGTGTAAGTTTCTTTTTGGCATCTGCACTAAGGTTGATTCCGTAGCCTGTCATCAAGTCATACGAAATCTGATTTGCAGCATCTCCGTTTTCCAGGGCAGAAAAAAGACAATTTGGAACGGTAGCGCTTGCCTTTGTTTCACCAGTTTCTGCATCTGTAATACTGAACATGAGTGCATAACTTGTGGATTTTCCTGTAATGCTACCAGTTACAATCAGATGCGCATGAGTCATTTTTCCCATTTCAATTGCATCAGCATCTGAAAATTCTGCGTTTTCAGAAAGTCTCTGCTCTGCCTTAACCATGTCTGAATTCTGTCGGTCTACAACCTTCATTCCAGAGTAGTTCTGAAAGTTTGTGGTAATTACGCCCTGAATGAAGAGCGGAATCCATTCATTTCCTTCACCTATATTCATTGTCTTAGGAGCAGGAACTGCGATTGTGTTGTTCTGTGCAAAAGCCGCAAAGCTTACTGCCAGAAGAGCAAAAAGTGTCAGTATTTTTTTCATCTGCATACCTCAACCAGTGCTTTTGTTAATGTCAGTGCTGTATAATAGTTTTGAGGCATTTCAAACCAATGTAAACTCCAACTCTTAAATTCTTCTTTTATCGCTTCATCAATAAGTTTCCAATCATTTGCAAAGAATATATATACACCTTCTTTTGCGCCATCATAATAAAACATTGTCCCCTCTTCATCTTCATCATCATAGAACTCGCTAGCAAATCCCGCGTTGCCACCTTCATCAAAGACATCTACTACATAACACCATTTGTACTTTCTTGCTGCTTTATCCAAATCCCTGTAGAACTCAGACTCACTATTGTAGTATTTATCTGCAAAAGCAGTTCCCAACACACATAAAACAAGTGCAATCATCATAAAAATCTTTTTCATTCTCATCCTCCAAAATTACATCAAATTACTTGCTAAAAAATCTGCTTCGGCAACAGACTGTTTTGCTTTTGCTTCTTCTGCATTGAATTTTGCATTACATATAACATAATTATAACTGTCCCTGATATTCAATTAGTTCGATTGGAAGATTATTAAAGCTTGTTGTTTCAACTTTATCAGAAGAATGATCTACCTGTATAATTTTATATGGCCGGACATGCATATCCTGAGATGAATCTCGTTCTTCCACTACCCTATTCCGAGGAACCGATTTCCACTTAAGAGCCTGCATTTCTCGACCAGCTGAATCTCTTTGGTGACCATCGTATTCAGATATGTATTCTGTCTTATTTACCGTTTTGTATCCAGGCTTTATGACCGCAGTCTCCAAAAGAAGTTTTTGAGATTCTTTCTTTATTTTCTCCATAAAAGCTGCATACGACTTATTGCTATTTTGATTAACAATGTGGATAAATTTGTTTGCCATATCTACCCTCTCATCAAAAGGGAGCTCCATACCGGTTGGTTTCGACAAATGCATTTCAGAATTTCCTTTATCTGAATAAACAAACAAGACTAATATAGCTCGCTTTTTCTCATCATCTTCAAGCACTAAATAAATCCTGTTATTCGTGTCTTTTTTTAAGATACAGACATTCTTGTTTTCAAAGACACCCCACTCACCAACGGGATAGTTATCCGTCCAATGCCTTCTTTTATTTCCGCTTTGTGCGAATATCACCGTAGTAAGAAAAAATATTGTCAAAAAAACTGTAAAAATCTTTTTCATTCTAATCCCCCAAAATCTACATCAAATAACTTGCCAAAAGGTCTGCCTCTGCGGCGGCCTGCTTTGCCTTTGCTTCTTCTGCATTGAGTTTTGCAGTTGCAGTCTGTTCAATGGCTTTTGTGCGTTCTGTTTCAAGACGAGCCATTTGTGCATCATAAGCACGTTTTTCTTCTGCCTGTTTCTGCGCATCTTTTTTGTCTGCGTCAGCCTTCATCTCGCTGAACAAAGCACCGATTTTCTTCTGAGTTTCTGTTTCAAGGTTTGCTCCGCCCATCATATCCATAAGATACTTTTTGCAGAGTGCATCCCAAGTTTCCTTGCTCATTGAATAAATTGTGTAATAAATGTACTGCTCTGTTTTTGCACCAGTTTCTGCATTTGTTGTGCGAACTTTCTGGAAGAAGCTGGCTTCTTCACGAAGACCTGTCATATCTGCCTTTGTTTCGCTTGCGGCAACAAACAAGGCTTCAAGCTGACCAACATCGTTCAAGCCCTGTCCTACACGACCGATTACCTTTTGATTTAGCTCTGTAGCCTGAGTATATGCGAATCCTGCACGGCTCAAAGCCTGTGCAATTGCTTCTGTTTTTCCTGTCGCACGACTGTATTTTACAACTCTGTCTGCCTGAATGTTCCACTGCTCCTTAAATGTATCGCTGTTTCCACGAGTCATATTTTTAAGCCATGTGGGAGCGGAAATCTCGCCCATAGTACGGTCTGTCCAGTCAACTACAACAACCTTGTCTATTTCGTCTTTTGGGGCTTCCGCTACCTTTCCGCGAGGGTCTTCAACCCTTGTAGAGCCACAGCCTGTGACTGCAAGAGTTCCTGCGAGCGCAAGGGCTGCAAGAATGATAGTTTTGATTGATTTTTTCATTTTTTTATCTCCTTTTGAAAATGAATTGACATAAATTGGTGGTTTCGACAAGCTCAACTACCGCTATTTGTAGGCAAAAAGTTTTGATAGCTGCTCAGAAATTGCCTTGTCCGCTTCTTCTGCAAGAACAGGAAATGCTTTTTTCTGAGCATTTTCTAAAGTGTAAGCAACAGTCTTTGACCGAACCTTTGTCTGATTTGAAAAGACCGTCCTTCCCTCTTTTGAAGTGATTTTTAAATCAAGGCTTGGGAAAATACTTACAGGGTCGGAGCCCTGCGCGTTGCTGTCTACAAAAACCTGGGCAGTGTAATTTGTGCCGCCGGCAGATTTTGAAATCATAAATCCATTCTTTGAGAAAGTTTCCGTAACAGCCGAAGTGATGATATTGCCGTAATCACCGTTTACAGAAAGGAAGATTCTGCAATTCTGCTGTTCCTGTGAAATAAGGCTTGGGATTTCGCTTACTGCGGTGCGGTCGCCTGAATATGCGGCTTCTTTTTTTGGATTCAGGATTCTTGCATATTCAAGTTTTTCAAGGAATTTTACGCCGCTTTTCCACGCCTTGCCGTAGGCCGTGCACTTTGAAAACGAGTCGCTTTCTTTTTCCGCATTTCTGCACATTGCATAAAATTCAGATTTTGCTTCCTCTACAGTCGGCTTGTACTGAACCCACGCATTTTCGCGGTTGATGTAGGCGACGCAGTACCATTTCTTTTCCTTCTTGTTGTAATACGGGTCGGTGTACTCCACCGCGAACAAATTCACCTGCGACATTACATCAACATCATTTACGACAGTCGTTGTTTCATCCACATTCTGACCGCTTGAAACGGACTGGATGCTTGTTTTAAGATTTGCGTTTACGCTCGTCTGGAAATACCGTGCAATCTGGGCAATGGCTTCAGTTCTGGAAGTTTCTTCTGTGTCAGCCCGGCCACGCTGAACTATATATTCGGAATCAGGGTAAATCGTGCGGTAATTCGCCACCCATTCGGGAGCAGTCTCGCTCGTGCTTGCACAGGAAATCAACGCAAACGCAAGGGCGAGAAGAATCATAGAGAAACACTTTTTAACATAAGAAAGATAATTAGACATCTTTAACTCCATGCTTTTTAATTTAAAAACAAAAAAAGCACACCCCCCGCCGCCGTTAAGCGACAGAAATGTGCTTTTGTTTTCTATTTATACTGTTGATATTTGCACTAGAGCATAGTTCGCCTAGAGTTGTCGAGTTGTCGAGTTGTCGAGTTGTCGAGTTGTCGAGTTGTCGAGTTGTCGAGTTTATGATGTGGCGAATTCTTTGTCAAGAGCATAATTCTATTTTAGTGCAAAAAATTTAGTTTTGTAATGAAAATTGTAACATATCAGGGTAGTCATTTAATGAGTAAGTAATTTATTTTATGAAAAAAAATAAAAAAAATCCCACATTGCTGTTATTATCATCAGGGGTACCTTTTGTAGCATGAAAATGAATAGGCTCCCCTTTTTCATTTGACCAGAAATATATTTTATATCCTACTGCACGAATAAACTGAGGCATTACGCAGTCTCCAGAGAATCGAGGCTTCTAAATGATGTGATAGCGGGATAAATCTTTTTTAGATATTCCTTGTAATAATTATTTTTTCTTCATCAAAATTTAAATGAATTATAGAGCCGTCAGAAGTAAAAGCACGGATCGAAAAAGGCGAGCGAAGCCTGATTCTTACTCTGACCAAAAAAATGGCGGAAGATTTGACGGACTATCTTCTGGGGCTAAAGCTCAAAGTAAAATACATTCACTCCGAAATCGATACTTTTGAGCGAGTTGAGATTTTAAAGTCCCTGCGGGTCGGTGAAATCGATGTTTTGATTGGAATCAACCTTTTGCGAGAGGGAATTGACCTACCGGAAGTCAGTTTCATAGCAATCCTTGACGCGGACAAAATCGGATTTTTGCGCTCCACAACCAGCCTGATTCAAATCGTAGGCCGTGCCGCCCGCAACGAAAACGGAATGGTCGTCATGTATGCGGACAACTTGACCCCCGCTATCAAAGAAACTGTTTCTGAAACAAAGCGCCGCCGTGAAATCCAGCAAAAATACAACGAAGAGCACGGAATAACCCCTCACACAGTATCAAAAGCAGTTCAAGATATACTCGTCAGAGTTCAAAAAGCCGCGGAGGAAGAAACTGAAATCGAAGTCGGAGTGCTGAAAAAGAGCGCAAATCTCTTTGACCCGAAACAGAGGAAAAAAGTCATCGACATGCTCAAAAAAGAAATGAGCGACTATGCAGACAAGCTTGAATACGAAAAAGCAGCAGCCATACGCGATGAGATTCAGGAAATCGAACGAACTTACAACAAATAAAGGCAGCACAAAAGCAGGCTGCCTAAAAAGTTTAAAAAGGGAAATGACCAATAAGTTCAAAAAGTGTTATTTACGTACAATGAAAGAGATTGCAGTGTTCTAACCAAGGGCAAAAATTAATGCCCTTGAACACGGCAATGACTCATACTTATTGGACAGCCCTTTTTTATTTTTCTTCAGAATTTCCGATTATTCCGCATACACGCCTAAGATTCTTACATCCTCGGCCACTTTCTTTAATTTTTCGCTGAAATCTTTAATCATTTCGGCTGGTGCCTCACATTCACTTGGAATCACCACATCACAGTAGAACCAGTATTTCCAAGGTTTTCCCGCAATGGGGCGAGATTCAAGGCGGTTCATGCTCAGTTTCTCTGACTTAAAGACACCCAGCGCATCGTAAAGGGCACCTGCCTCGTTCTTTGTGGTAAAGACAAAGCTTGCCATGTTGGGCTTTTTTTCGCCCCACTGTTTGACCGGCTCTTCAATATGATTCGCGGCAATCACTACGAAGCGGGTGTAATTGTTCTGCTCGTTCTGAATGCCTTCTTTTATGACTTCAAGACCGTAGATTTTTGCGTTTCTGGCGTTGCAGATAGCGGCGTTTTCAACAGAAGCCTTTTCTGCCACAAGGGAAGCCGCTGTTGCCGTTGAAACAGTGTCCACCGCCGTCCATTTCTGGCTTTTGAGGAAAGTTGAGCACTGAGCCAAGCCTTGCGGGTGAGAGTAGACATTTTTGATTGTGTCGAGGCTGGCTCCCTTAACGCCCAAAAGTGAGTGCTGGATGCGCAGCGTAACGGCTCCCACGATAGAAATGTCCTCGTAGCGGGTAAGGTTGTCGTAGTTATTGTAGACAGAGCCTGCGGTTGAATTTTCGATGGGAACCATGCCGTACTCGGCCTTTCCGTCAACCACGGCCTGAAAAATCTCGTCAAAGGAATCCACTGTTTCGGCCACGGCTGAATCCTCAAAGAAATTTTCGATGGCCTGCTCAGCATAAGCGCCTTTTTTGCCTGAGAAAACGCAGACCGGCTTTTTGTGGGCGACCGGCGAGCTTGTTTTTTTGCTTGTCTCTTCCGCCCTGATATGAGCGACTTCCTTTCCGATTACAGGGGCAAGGCTTTCCATATCCCGCATGATTTTGTCGAACTGAGCCGGATAAAGAGCCTGAGCCGCGTCAGAAAGAGCCTGCTCCGGGTGGCAGTGAACTTCAACGATGATGCCGTCCGCTCCCGTCGCGATTGAAGCCAGAGCCATAGGCGGAATCTTGTCGCGCACGCCAAGCGCGTGGCTCGGGTCAACGATGATTGGAAGGTGGGTCATGCTGCGGAGAACCGGAATCGCGCTCAAATCCAGGGTGTTTCTGGTTGCTTTTTCGTAAGTGCGGATTCCCCGCTCGCAGAGAATTACCTTATCAGTGCCGGAAGAAAGAAGATATTCCGCGCTCATAAGCCATTCTTCGATGGTGGCAGAAAGACCGCGCTTTAAGATGACCGGCTTTCCGAGAGCGCCCAGCCGCTTTAAAAGCTCAAAGTTCTGCATGTTGCGCGCTCCCACCTGATAAACATCAACATAGTCTTTCATTACGGGAATATATTCTGAGGCGACGATTTCCGTGACGACCGGAAGGCCGTGCTTTTCGCCAGCTTCCTTAAGATATTTCAGTCCTTCTTCGCCCAAGCCCTGGAAGGAATAGGGAGAAGTGCGTGGCTTGTAGGCTCCGCCGCGAAGCATTGTGGCTCCGCTGGCCGCCACAGCCTCTGCCGCGTCAAGCATCTGCTGCCGGCTCTCAACTGCACAGGGGCCAGCGATTGCAACGAGACGACTGCCGCCCACGCGGATAATCTGCCCCCGGTTGTTGGGAATCTCCACGATTGTGTTTTCCGGCTTGAACTCGCGGCTCGCCATTTTGTACGGCTTTGAAATCGGGATAACGCGCGATACGCCCGCCATAAGCTCAAGACGGCGCGGGTCAATGCCCAGCTTTCCCACCGCGGCAATAATCGTCGATTCCTCGCCTGCAACCTCGTTCGTCTTGAAGTTGTTGTCAGCCAAGAATTGCTTGATGCGCGCTTTTTGCTCCGCCTTGATGTCGTTTTTAAGAACAATAACCATTAGCTATTCTCCACGTTCCAGCTCACAATGCGAAGCACATCGCCGAACACACCAGCCGCCGTAACGCCCGCGCCTGCACCGTAGCCGCGCACCGTGAGCGGAATCGGCGTGTAGCGCATCGTCTTGAACACAAACGCATTCTCGCCGCCACGAACGCCATACAGCGGGTCGTCCGCGCCCACTTCCAGCATACCGACAGACACAGAGCCGTTCTCGATTGACGCGCCCATTCTCAGCACTTTGCCCTCTTTCTTGAGGGAGGCAATTTTCTCGGCAAAATAACCGTCGATTTCTGGCAAACGCGCCAAGAACTCCTCGGTCGTACCCTTGTCGTTGAAACTCTCGGGGAAAATCTTGTTCATCTTGATGTCGGAAAGCTCAAGGCTCATTCCCGCCTCGCGTGCGATAATCAACGCCTTTCGCGCCACGTCAAGCCCGTTGAGGTCGTCGCGCGGGTCAGGCTCGGTGAACCGCTTTTCTTTCGCCTCCAGCACCGCCTGAGAGAACGTTGCACCCTCGTCGAGTCTGCCGAAGATGTATGACAGCGAACCCGACATAATGCCGTTGAAGCCCACGAGTTTATCGCCCGATTTGAACAGATTCTGCAGCGTGTCGATAATCGGCAAGCCCGCGCCCACGTTTGTTTCGTAGAGGAAGCGGCGATTGACGCTGTTGGCAGTTTTTCGGAGCTTTTTGTAGAAATCCATACTCATCGAGTTTGCGCGTTTGTTCGGCGTTGCGATGTGCATTCCCGCGTTCAAAATATCGAGATACCGCTCTGGCAGGTCGTAGCTCGCCGTGCAGTCCACGAAAATCGGGTTGAGCGGCTTTGTTTCTTTGACGAACTTCAAAATCTCGTCGAGGTCGCTCTTGAGCGGAGATTTTTCGATGTCCGCTCTCCAGTTCGTCAAATCCAAGCCGTTCGCGTCGAGAAGCATACCGTTGATGTTCGCGAGCGCCATAACCTGAATGTTGATTTTCTGCTCGGCAAGCATTTTCTGCTGGTCGCGGATTTGGTCGATGAGCGCGCCGCCGATTGTGCCCACACCGAACGCGAAAACCTGAATCGTCTGCGCCGTGTTGAAGAAGAAGCTGTGAGCAATGCGCACTGCCGTATCGCCATCGTCCTTGTTGATAACCGCCGAAATACTGCGCTCGCTCGCTCCCTGCGCAATCGCCAGAATGTTTATGTCGCGGCTTGCCAATGCGTCGAAGAACGTGCTCGCCACGCCGCGACGCTGCTTCATTCGGTCGCCCACGATGCTCACAATCGCGCAATCCTTGTGCACGTCAATCGGGTTGATGATTTTTTCGCGGATTTCGAGGTCAAACTCAGCCGTCAGCGTTTCTTTAATGAGGTCTGCCGAATCTTCTTTTACACAGAACGAAATCGTGTACTCACTCGACGACTGCGTGATTAAAAGCATTGAACAGCCCGCACGCGACACCGCAGAGAAAATGCGGCTTGCCGTGCCCGTCTTGCCCTTCATTCCGTTGCCCGACACGCTAATCATCGCGGTCTTTTTGAGGCAGCTGATACCCGTAACGCAATCTGCGCCGTCTTGGTTGGTAAACGGACCTTTGCCTATTCTCGTACCGCGCGCGCTCGGGTTCATCGAATTCAAACTCCACGCCTCGATTCCCTTGGCGGCAAGCGGCGCGAGCGTTTTGGGGTGAAGCACTTTTGAGCCGAAGAACGAAAGCTCAATCGTCTCTTCATACGACATATCTTTTACAAGGATTGCGTCCTTGACAATGCGCGGGTCGGCGGTGTAAATGCCGTCCACGTCCGTCCAGAACTCCACTTTCTTTGCGCCGAGGCACGAGCCGATAATCGACGCGGAAAAATCGCTGCCGTTTCGTCCCATCAAGCCCATCGATGTCTTGCCCGACATCTTGTCTGTCCACGAGCAGATAAAGCCCGGGAAGAGCAAAATGCGCGCCTGTTCGCGAGTTTCGCCGTCGCGGTAGGGAGCGAGTGCGTCTGCGGTTTTCTTGTAATCGGGGTCGCCCTCTTTTTGATTGCCCGTCGTAAAAAGAAACTTGCGCGAATCAAGGAGCATCACGCTCATTCCTCGCGCAAGCAGTACCGCCGCGACAATCGGGGAGCTCATCAATTCGCCCAAGCCCATAACGCGACAATGGATAGAATCAGGACATTCGCCGAACGTCGAAACGGCTTCAAGCAGTTTTTTGTATTCGCCAAGTTTTTGCTCAAGAGCGTCCATCGTGCCTTTTGCGTCAAAAGACGGAAGCACCGCTTTGAGCTCGCTGATGATTTCGCCGTGTATCCTTCTGATGTCTGAAACAAACGGCTCGGCGCTTGAGCCTAAAAGACACTTGTCAATGCTGTCCTGCAATTTGTTTGACACGCCCGCCACTGCGGACACGATAACGCTGATACGCTCCGTTTTTGCGCGCCCAACCATAATATCCACAGAATCAATTATTCGGCGCGCCGAACCCATAGACGTGCCGCCGAACTTCAATGTAAGCATAGTTTCCCCCCGCAGTTCTTTAATGTAAATGTACAAGTGAAATACTATCAAAAAGAACAAGGAAGTTCAACGGCATTTTTAAAACGAAATCACATTGTGCGGTAACTTATCACGCCTTTTTCGGAATTTATTAACACACCTGTTTTTTTGACTTTTTTATTTCCCGAAGCAAACGTATTTACATAAATCCTATCCGCCGCATTTTGCATAGAAACAAGGTCAAAAGCAAATATATGCAGATACGTCGGAGTTTCTACAGAAAAGTATCCATTGCAAAAATAGCTATTCGTGTATATCGAAAACAATCCAAAAATCGTCGTCAGTGCATCTCGAAGCTGTTTTGCGCAAATATTTTTAAGCGTGCCATTCACTTTTGTAAAAAATGCTCTTAGCTCATCAGATTCTATATCGCGCAGAGCGTCTATTGCCCACATCTTTATATCGTGCGTTTTAATCGACAAAAGCCGCCTTGCACATTCAGTAAAAAATACATCTCTCATTTCCTTATTTGGAAAAGACAAAAAATAGGTATTTTCTGCACAAAATTGCTCTCTATTCTTTATTTTTGTTACAATTCCCGCTTGATATAAATAAGGAAGTGGCGAAATTGAGCAATTATCATATAAAAAGAAGCCTTCTTCGCTACATTCTACTCCGTTTTGTTGCAATAAAAGCGAAAAATCAAACGAAGAAAGCAAGATATTTTCTATCGCTTTCTGCACTTCTTTTTCGGCAAGTGTATAAGGGCGAATAATATCAGTATTTAGTGCAGAAATCACTGAATACGCATTACAGTTATTATGTTCATACCCACCATACCAATCAATCAGTTTTTTCGCTTTCGTTTCATCGCCCCGTGCTAAATCCGCGATTGCACTTTCTTTTAAGCCAAAACAAGCTGAAAGCTCTTCATTTTCGCTTACATCATCAGCTTTTGCATATTGCAATATCGATTTTTGCCGAAAAGAGCCTGTGATAAATGCTGTTTCAATATATTCTCTGTGCGTCTGCAATGCACCATAAAGCGAAGCTAACACGCTTTCAAAATGCAGCTTTGCATTTTCATCTGCATTGTCATCTAAAAGCGGAAAGTCATAATCATCGATTAAAATAGCACATTTCTTCCCCGTTTTTTCTTTTATTGCGGTAATACAGCGAGCAAATCGCTCTCCTTCGCTTATGTTTTTATCTCTTTCTTCACAATTTTCGTCTTTTCCTATGCAATACACAATCTCAAGTGTCTTTAGAGCCGATTGCACTACACAATCAAGGTCAGAAGGATATGTATATCTCCTATCTCCAAAGCTCAAATGCACTACAGGAATTTTTCTCTCTTGTGCAAAATACCTTTCTAACTTTTTCAGAAAAAACGTCTTTCCCTGACCTCTCGGTCTCAAAAAAAGAGCCAAAGTCTTTTTTGTCAAAAGTTCTTTTACTTTTTCATCTAATTCTTCCATTTTTCATATTCTCCTTTTTTCAACATTTTTTTCTATATAAAAGAGAGGTCGGAATATCACTCCCGACCTCTTTCGCTAAAGCACGCAGTTCCTGCTATTGCGCATTGCTTATTGAAGCTGCTGCAATAGACAATACTTTGTAATCGTATTCCTGTCTGTTGATTTCAAACTTGAGTTCTTCACCGACTTTGTGGTCAAGCAACTTGTTTCCAAGCGGAGAACGATACGAGATGATACCCGCATCTGGATTTGATTCCCACGCACCAAGAATAGTAAACTCTTCGTCCTTGCCTGTGATGTTGTTATGCAACACAGCGTGTGTACCAAAAGAAATAACCGTTGTATTGAGCGTCGTCGGGTCGAACACAACTGCGCTGTCGATTTGCTCGCGGAGCTTCTTGAGCTTTTCATTCAAGATATGCTGATGCTCCTTTGCAGCGATGTATTCAGCATTTTCTTTCAAGTCGCCCTTTTCACGCGCCTCGCTGACTTCCTGCGCGACCTTTGGCAACTGGTTCGTCTGAATATCATCAGCTTCAATTTTCTTTGTTTCAAGCATCTGGCTTGTAACCATAAAGCCAACAGGAGCTGCGGATTTTTCAGCATCTTCAGCGTGTCCAAAGTCAAAGTTCGGATACTTCTCAAGAATCTTTACACGAATACGAGTCTTAATATCGGAGCTTAAACCTTTGACATCGTTTACAAGAGTATACAATCTGTTTGTAACACTCTCATCATTATCAAGCGCATACTTGATAAGCGTGCCATTTGCAAAAAGCAAATCCTCTGCATTCTTGCAAATCTTCTTGTTCTCAGGCGTGTTCGTGTGCATATCAATTTCACGATAACAAAGAGAGATAATATTGATGAGCGTAACCATCTGCTTTTCATATGAAATACCTGCTTCTTTGTACCATTCATCTTCTTGGCACTTTTCAAAGAAGAAAATGACAGTTTCTCGGAAGTCGCGGAAGTTCTCAAACGCATTGCGAACGAGCATCTGCACTTTAGCAGTAAAGCCTGAATCAACGAGCTTTTCAAGCATTCTCTTATCAAGAACCGTCGGGAAAAGAAGAATATATTGGTCAGACCAATCAGGAAGCATCTTTACATGCTCAAGATAGCTAGGCTGCAATCTCTTAGATTTATCTTGCTTGAGTGCAATATACATAGCCCTTGCATCAGGCGAATTAGGGTCTAACTTGTTCTGAGTTTCAATCTTGCGATAGATATCCTCAAAAGTAACCACAATACCCTTGATAGCAGGAATATCTGGATACTCTTTTTCGATTTCCTTTACAGCGAGGAACGATGCAACAACCTCTTCATTTGCGATTGTTACCGTCTTCAAGTGGTCGGTAAAGTACTTTATCATCTCAAAGAAAATTTCGCTTTCTTTGTCAGTATCCTCTGCATCAAGATACTTTAACAGCGTTGCAATTCTGTCAAAGAACTTCTTGTGCGCTTTGAACTCAAGAGAAAGTTTTTCTTCAAGAGTAATCTCGTGGTCGCGCACAATAAACTTCTTTCCGTCATTCGGGTCAACACCAAACGCAGAATCTGTTTCGATGATTTTCTTTGCAGCATTATTCCAAGAAGTCCATTCACTCTTTGACAAAACGCTATCGCAAAGCTCTTCCTTAATTTTCTTGAAATCGCAAGAATTGCCAAAGCTACGAATAATCGTCTTCAAAGCCCACTCTTTGTCGTCTTTGACCTTCTTCGCAAGCTCCTCTTTTTTCATAGTAGCTTTCTTGACCCAAATGTGATTCTTGTCAAGCGGCATAAGAGCATTCTCAGCCATCTTGATAGACATCTCTTGAATACCGTTCTTTGCACCAAAGTTAATAGAAAGTTTATCGTCTTTTACCTTTACGATAGCACCAATTCCCCATGTTCTGTGAGAAACAAAGTTTCCTACATCATAAGCAACGTGCTTTTCAAAATCTGCAATAGACTCAAATACATTACGAATGTCACCGTCAAGTCCAGAGTTCTTGAGATGTCGGTCAAGATGTTTGATTTTTAGCTCGTACATCTTCTGTTTTGACGGGTCTTCTTTCATACCCTCTTCGTACTCGCTAATATACTTATTGCGGAAGCAATCTGTAATTTCTTGTCGTGCAAAAGCATCGCGTGCATCAATGCCAAGAATCAGCTTCAAGATGTCAATACAAGTGTTCCATTTCTTCTGTTCCTTGTATTTTTTGTATACATCTTGCATAAGCGTTGCGCTTGTTGTTTCGCTAATCGACTTTGCAATCTTTCTCTGCACCATATAAAAGAAATCAATCTGCTCAGGAATCAAGTCAACCAACTTCTTCCACACATCAGTGATAGAACATGTATTTGGCGCAATAGAAGACACTCCGCGAAGAATAGATTTCTTGTAATAGCTCACAGCCTTTTCCATTCCGCGAAGGAACTCTTGAGGCTCTGTTGTACGCTTTTCTTCCGCACAATGCTCATAATGGTCAGCCAATACACGAGCAATTTCGGATTCCTCTGGGTCAATTTTTACGATTGTTTCGTACGTTTCCCACATCGACTGCTCATCTTTATTCTCGCGATAATACGTCGCCATTGTATGAAGTGCGAACTTGTTCTGAGGGTCATTCTGAAGAATTTTTTCCACGCACAAATATCTTACGATTGGTTCTTTGTGGTTCTTCTTGAAAATATCAACCAGCGTTTCCATAGCAGAATGGTCAAGGTCGCCACTTTTCAAACCAATCATACCAGATATGTAAAGAGCGATGATACTGTTTTTGTTGCTGTCAAGAAGTTCATCACAGACTTTTTTTACATCATTGCTACAACCTTCACTCAAAGATTGGTCAACATACTTATCCAATTCTTTGAGCGTATTTTCAGTATACTCACTGATTGTAGCTCTTGTCCATGTTTCTTCTTTTAGCTTCTCCTGAACGGAAGCGATAAGCTCTTCAGACATACTAAACTCCTATTAAAAACTTACCTGTAAAGCGTCTTTTTCCAATAAAAAACTCACTTTACATACATTGCATGGATTTCTGGCGACAACAGTTTTATTTTGAGAAGAATCTCATTTATTTTTGAACAACTGTCGTTTGACATCACATAGTGGTCTATCAGCCAAAAATAAAGATTTATGAGTCGCGGAACAAGCATAGACTTATCAGATTGAGGGTCTTTAGCTTCATTTTCACGAGCAAAAATCTCTTGTTTTAATTTACCAACTTCTGGCGCGCTCAATTCCCTTTTTATATTAAACACACCGAAAAGAACACCATATACAGGTATCCATTCCTGCAACGCTTCCCCTGTATATCCCTTGAGTGATACTTGACGGATAAGAAGACAAATAAGCTCTGAATCAAGAAAACTTAAATCAATTTTTCTCGCATCGATAAAGAACGCCTCTCTAAAAAGCAATTTTGCCAGCTTTTCATTACCATAAAGCGCATAGCAATCAGCCATTTCAGCCATACCTGCGGCTGTTCCTGGTGTAATGCTATTTGCCTCTTGCAACGACTCTAAAGCCATTTCATACTCGCCTAGTTTCTTGTAGCAAAGACCTGATTTTCTATAAGCCTCCGCTCTCAAGCTAGAATCTTTTTCTGTATACAATCGCTGGTAGCCTGCAAGTGCTAAAGAAAACACACCGCGACAAGTTGCATATACAGCCTTATCGTGATTTTCATTTTCTCTTGAGATAAACGTTTTAAACGATTTCCATTGATTTATCAGAGTTTCACCTTGTTCAAATGCTTCAAGAGAGGGAACATAGCTCATCGTGTCAAGCCAAAAAGAGCAACATCTAAGAGCGAAAATAATTTCCCTATTCTCAAGGTCATCTGTAAGAGCGTCTTCGAGTATCTGTTTAGCCTGTTTCGGATTTCCTGAAGCAAGAAAACGATAAGCTAATGCGATTTGTTTCTCTGATTGAGTTCCCATAGCGTTATCTTTTATTATATATTTTTAGCGGATTTAGTCAATATTTTTTTCTTTATGTTTTGTAAAAGTCTAATATATACTGTCTTTTTTTCTTTGTGTCAATAGCCTTTTTACGATTTATTACAGTTCTATATAGCCTTTATCATAAACATTTCCATAGGCTGTTCGTAATTCTCTATATCGATGACAATTCCGTCGCAATCCTTGTATCCAATCTTTCTATAAAAATGCTGTGCAGCCTCGTCTACTTGCGTTGAAACGAAAATCATACCGTAGCCTTTAGCCTTCATATCCTCTTCCCAGTGCTGCATAAGAGCTTTGCCCAAGCCTTTTCCTTGCTCATTGCAGACGATAAAGAGCAGAGTACAAAAAGGCGTGTTGTCCCAAAAGAGATTATAGCGCAAAATCCCAGCAGGCTTTCCATCTTTTAAAAGAACATATCCCATTTTATCTCTTACTTTCTTTTCAAACTCTTCTTCACTCAAGTGAGAGTCTAGCGAATACCAAAACTCTTTATCTTCTCTTTCCACATATCTAATTGAAATCATATTTTTTCCTTTTTGCTGCAAAGTCATATACTTCATTATCAGCTCTTGCAGAAATCACCAATATAAACATTTCGTGAGTAGTTTCGTCTTCTAGTAGTTTATATACAACCCGAATCCCTATATCACGATATTTTATCTTTAAAAATCCTGTTAAATCATTTCCATTTTTGTTTCCGAGAGGTTTTCCATATCCGCCTTCATAGAAAGGTTTAGGATTTGCAGAAACTTTTATAATACCTTTTAAAACGATTTTTCTTACAGAACCGTCAAGTTTAGCCAATTCTTCTTCTGCAAGAGGGTGATATTTTATTTGCCATGCCATTTTTATTCTAAATCAACTTCAACATCATCTAAATCAGAATCTGTCAGTCCAAATCTTTTCATAACATCATCATGCTCTACATACTTCACGTTTTGGACAAATCTCTTTTCTGCTTCAACTTCTAAAGTGGCATTTTCGTATTCTTCCATAATGCGTTTATAGTTTTCAGGACTTAATAAAATACATTCAGGAACATTGTCTTTTACAACGATACGAATTCCGTATTTTTTGACATCTGCAAATACACTGTTTGCATCACCGTTATAAAATCGATTTATAGGAACGATAGAATCAAGAACATTTGCTGTGATAAAAGTATTCATATCAGCCTCCGTATCTAAAAACAGTATATATCTATACCTATCTATTGTCAAATTTCTACTTCTTATATTTTTTCCCTTGTAATTCCTTCTGTTACGCAGTTTTTGACCGCAATCTGAAACTCATCTTCATAAACGATTTCACCAGGCACAAAATCACATTCTGAGCGATACAAGTCAACATTATATTTTTTTGCCATTTCTCTGTAAAAGCTCATTTGATTATATATTTTGTTGCCTTCTCTCGTATCTTTGAACCAAGTAACAGCCTTATTAGGATTTCCCTTTGCATAATAGGGCGGCACTGGCAAATTTTTTTCAAAATACTCTCGATTTTTCCAATATTCTTTTGTTTCTTCTTCCGTGAGTAATTTTGCTTCCACAAGTTTCCAAATCGCAACAAAAATCCCGCGTGGCTGCCCTGTGTAATACGCAATATCGGCTGTATGAACTCGGTAATACTTCATACTTTTATTTTCGTATATAAACGTGTAAAGAATCAATAAATCTTACCGTCGGTAAGAGCTGAATCTTACAGGCGGTAAGATTGACATCTTACAGGCAGTAAGATTAGAATGTTTTTTATGCAAATTACTTTGAAAAATGCCAACTATGAAGTTGTGCTAAACACGTTCGGAGCTGAAATCAATTCATTTCGCTCTGTGAAAGACGGTACACAATATGTGTTTGAAGGTCCAATGAGCGTATGGAAATTTCACGCTCCTATTCTTTTCCCTCACGTTGGAAAAATCCTAGACGGATTTATGACTTATGGCGGCAAGGAATACAAGCTGACAAACAACGGAATGAGCCGAGACCTTGAGCATACGCTAGTCGAAACTGACGGCGTAAGCGCGACTTTTGAGCTCACAGAAAGTGAAGCTACTAAAGAGAAGTTTCCGTGGAAATTCTCTCTTAAAACACACTATGAACTGCGCCCAGACGGCTTAACGTTTACAACAACGGTTACTAATACCGACAGCACCCCTATGCTCTTTTCGTTAGGTAGCCACACCGCTTTTTGCTGTCCGCGAAACACCGACCCCGCAGGCACAACGAACAGCGATTATCAATATGAGTTTGAGAAAAAAGAGCCTCTGACACAAGTCATCACCGATGAAATGGGGTATCTTATTCCAGACGACGAAGGCACAGCTCCTCAAACAAAGCTTTATGGAGAAACACAGGCTGGCATTGTTCCGATAAATGCGAAAGGCTTTGGTTCAGGGCATTTCTTTACACGAATTACATCAGATTGGGTTGGATTGAGAAACAAGAAAGATGGTTCTTTAATCAAAGTCAACACAAAGAATTATCCGTATGTAATGCTATGGCAAAATGCAGGAGAGCCGTGCTTTAATTGTATTGAACCATGGTATGGCACAGCCGACGCATTGAATACAAATCACGATTGGGCGGAAAAAGGAGGCTTAATCACTCTCGAAGCAGGAAAGAGCTTCACCGCAGACCAATCAATCACGATAGAGAGATAGCAAAGCTGGTCGTGCCTAGTAAAACTGGCTATGCCTCTATAGAACAAAAAATACTTCTGTGTTACACTTGTATCTATGAACGATAACAATGCAAACACAGAAGATACAAGCGTAGCTGGATTAAAAGAAATAAGTCATCTCTTAGCAAAGATTGATGACGAACAGCTTATATGGGATTTTTTTGAGTGTTTATTTACCGCAGCCGAAAGAAAAGATTTTTCTAATCGGTGGCTTTTAGTAAAAGAAATTGCAGCGGGTGTTACACAGCGAGAAATTGCAAGAGAATTTAAAATGTCGCTCTGTAAAATCACTCGCGGTTCAAAGGAGCTAAAAAAGCCTCATAGCGCATTCAAGAAAATGCTAGATAAATTAAAAGATGATACATTGTAATTAAATAGACCTGTTCGATAATATAGCTTTGACAAGGGGCTTAAGCCCCTTGCTACATAAAAAACTATAGTTTCCGAGCAGGTTTAATAAAAATGGCTTCTTGATACAGAGAAGCCATTTTATCAAATAATGAGAAACTAAAAGGATTAACCGAGAGAAACTGTTCCTGCGTCGTTAATAGCAAGAATTGATTTGCACTCTGAACAGCGGAAGCGACCTGCTCTTGTAGCCTTTAAGCGTTTTCCACAAACAGGGCAACCAAATACCTTAGGGAAAATACTATCAGACACAGGTGCGCCCTGCTTAAAGAATTCGATAGCCTCTGCAGTTGAATCTTTAATGTTAAAGAACTGAGAGAAGCCTAAAAGTTGGAATACTTCATAGACTTTTGGCTGAATCTCAAGCAGAACAATATCGCCGCCTTTTGGTTTTACGAGTTTAAGGAATGCCGTAAATGAGCCAATTCCTGTTGATGAAACATAGTTGAGTGCTGCACAGTTAAAAATCAGATTAACATATCCCGTTTCAACAACCTTATTGATACGCTTCTGGAAAAATGCAGAGTTGTATGTATCAATATAACCATTCAAGTAAATGCAAATGCCGTTTGGCACGTCATCGACTTTCTCAAGAGAAATCTTTAAGCTATCATCGTGTTCATCGTTAAATCCGGGAACTAAGCTATTATTATTGCTCATATCACTCCTCACAGCATCTAAGAAATTCTGTTAGTATAATTCTATTATACAACATTCTTATAAAAAAAACATATTCTCGTAAACAAATTTATTGCTTTTATTTGTACTTTTACGGATTCCAACCGTCATCTATGCCAAGCAAAGCTCCGTTTATCTCTTTTCTATCTATCAAAAAAGAAACGGCCTCTGCTATTGTCGCTGTTTGTATAAGAGTGCCTGTCGGAGTTTTATTTTTTAGGCTCTCTCTCAACTCTTGTGATAGATATTCAGTTTCTACAAATCCTGGCAAAATTACATTGCAAGTAATTCCATCTTTAGCATACTCTGCCGCGATTGACTTTGCTAGCACTCCTAAAGCTGTTTTTGCGCCTGCATACGCAGCATTTGTTTTGTATGCTCTTATTTGCTCTGTCCGTGTCCCGCCAAAAAGAATGATACGCCCATATTTTCTCATTGTCATTCCCTTGAGTGCCGTACTGCATAAAACGCCTGCTAACGCATAATCAAGCAAAGCAACATTTTTCCAATCTTCTTCACTTGTATCGATTAAGCTTTTTTGCACAAAAGGTCCATAACACACGCACAAGATGTCTGCGCCTTCTACCGCTGTTAAAACTTTTTTCTTTTCATTTAGCGCAGTTTTTTCTGCAAAAAAAAGCGATACATCAAAAACAATATCACCTCTGCTTTTTCCGAGAGCCAAAACCTCACAGCCTTTCAGTTTTAACATATCGCTCACAGCTACGCCTATTCCTCCCGTGCCACCAATAACAACAGCTTTTTTCCCTCTTATGTCAATCATTGTTTCACACCTATTTACGCTAAGCTCAAAACAGCCTAAGAGTGTGTGTAAGAATAGCAAAAAAATCAAAAAAAATATATAGTATATCTTATGGATTTATCGAATATTTGTATCGTTTTATCACACCCAGAAGAAAGCCGCAATGTAGGAGCTGTTTGCAGAGCTATGGCAAATAATGGCATAAAGACATTGCGTATTGTGGGGAAAAAAGAAGATTTTGACGAAGAAAGAGTTCGCATTTTAGCAATTCACGCCGCTTATATTTGGGAAAATGCAGAATTTTTTGACAGCGTATCACAAGCAGTAAGTGATTGTTTTTGTGCCGCAGGAACAACAAGGCGAAAGGGAAAAAAACGAAAAGGAAAACTTTTGCTTCCCGAAGAATTCGCTTCACAAATTGTACAAACAAGCGAAGGAAAAGCTGCTATCGTCTTTGGAAATGAAAGAACAGGGCTTACAGATGAAGAACTAGAAGAATGTACGATAGGTGTTACCATTCCATCAGATGAAAACTTTGCCTCCCTCAATCTTTCTCACGCAGTGCAAATTATGTGCTATCATCTGTTTAGAGAAAAGAACAGCGAACAAAAAGGCTACACTCCTATTTCTCTTTCTCGACTCGACAAAACCGTAACAACAATCGCCGATGATTTGCAGAAAATAGGCTTTTTCAGCATAACAGGAAGGCACGATATGGAGATGTTTTGGAGAATGATTTTATCTCGAGCTTCTTTATCGGAAGGAGAAGCGAAATATATAGAAAAAGTCTTTAATAAAGCCGCAGGACTTGCCAAATCTAAAGCTTAAAAATTGATATATTCGTTCTTCCTAAACAGCTTATGAAAGAGCAATATAATCATAAACTTGAAGTATGGCAAGATGAGAAATATCTTAAATGGATTATGAAAAATCTCGTCCCATACTTCTAAGCCTTTATCAAAAGCCTCTTCGCTCACTCTTCTCTTTCGTGCCGAGAAAATACCGAAAATATCGCGATAATACAAAAAGATACTAGACGAAAACTCTTCTTTTCTTAAATACGGCCAGTTGTCTTTTCCTCTCACTCCCTCACTTAAAATCACAAGAGAGGGAGAAGCCTTAAAGATAGCTTTTACAATATCGTTTTCAACAGATTTCGGATAATAGCCCACATATCGCCCCACAATCTGCAAAGCTCTAAATGTAGAGATAATATTTCTCTCCGTCTGCATTAACGTCCTCTTTCTGCCACCAAGCAAATAAAGAGAGCGCACATGGCGTTCGAGTATCGTCAAAATCTGTATCACAGCATTAAACGGATTATAGCGATGAAGCGTAGGACACTTTAAAAAATGCGCCGCCATTATGATACTCTTTGACACAGGCAAAATCAAATCAGCCTCTTCTAAGCACTTAGAAAAAACACTTTTTTTGTTTCTTGCCTTTAACAGCTTCCAAACAGTCAAAAACACAATCTGTTTTTTGCCGCTTTTTGCCATCAGTTCCATTATTTCGCCCTCTAGCTGTTCAGGACGACAAATGTCAACAGGAACTCCTAATATCCTTATTCTTTGTATTGCCATTCCTCTCTCTCCGCTATCGCTACTTGCACACTAGCAATTCCATATAATGCCGCGGTTTCGCACCTTAATATATTCGTAGTTAAATGCACTTTGCTAAAGCCGTTCTTTTCCATTATCTCTATTTCTTTAGGGCTAATTCCGCCTTCAGCACCTACTGCTATAGTTATGAATTGTGCATTTTCTTTCCCAGCAACAGCTTTATGTATACTCACTGTATCATTATTTCTTTCGTATAGCACAATGCCCAAAGACTCATTTTCAAAGCCCAGCTCTTTCGCCATTGACTGACAAAAGCAAAGTGCTTCTTCTAGTTTCATCGGCTTTTCTACTTTTGTTTGCACCGCAGAACCACACTGACTTAACGCTTCTCTTATAATCCTGTCCCAGCGGTCATTTCGCAGTGCATATCCCTGACAATATTCGCCTATAACAGGTACAACTACCGCCACCCCACATTCGACAGCTTGCCTGATTATCAAATCCATCTTTTGCGGTTTTGCCACAAATTGCAACAGAACCATAATCTGACAAGTATTATTCTGCCGCTGTTCGTCTAAGTGATTGCAAATATTTTCGCCTGCAATTTTAGAAAGAGTATCACATAGTTGAAGCGTTATTCGCTTTGAAGAAACATCAACTTTACAAGCAGTCATATCGACAAGCCGAGTATCTGGCAATCGAACCGACACCATATCACCCGACTTTATGCGCAATACATTCTTTAGATACTTATAATCTTTCCCCTCAATATACAATAATCCTTTCGAATCAAGAGGAGATGAGGCAACGAATTGTCTCATTTAGCTTCCTTAGCACTTGCAACTTGCTCACTCGCAAGGCGTTCATTTTCTATTTCTTTAAGAGTCTTCGTGTTTTTTATCAGTGTTGCAAAATCCTTGCTATTAACGATTTCAAGAGCCTTTGTCAGCTGCTCGTCATAATCTTTATCATACAGCGGCAAATCCTTCGCGTGATATACTTGCACTCTGATTATTCTGCGCAAGAAACGCAAATCAAGCGGATACTTTTTATGCAATTCCTTTGCATAATTTGCAATATCCTTTTCGCTCATATTCTGATGATTCGCAACATACGGCTTTATCACATCATCTTTGATTAAATTCTGAAACGCCTCTTGTTCATTCTCTGCGATTTCAACATTTTTTATCTCTAAATCAGGCGGAATACCGATTCCGTGAATATTTGAATCGCTAGGGCTGTAGTATTTAGAAATCGTCAAGCGAATACCAATATCTCCAGGCGGAATAGGGATAACAAGCTGAACAGAGCCTTTTCCGTAAGAAGTTTCCCCGATAAGATAAGCAACCTTAGAATCTTTGAGCGCGCCAGAAAGCACTTCAGAGCAGCTAGCACTGTTGTGGTCAATCAAGACAACGACAGGCATACCTTTCGGCACAATCGTATTTTTGCTAGAAGCAAACTTCACTTTATTTTCGCTTTGAATACGGCTCTTTGTCGAAACGATTACGCCCTCATCGATGAACATATCTGCAATTTCCTCAGCCGCAGACAAGATGCCGCCAGGATTATTTCTCAAATCCACAATAAGAGATGTATACCCCGACTTTTTAAACGACTCTAACGCCTCTTTTACTCTGCCTGAAGTTTGCGGCGTAAACTCGATAATACGCAAATAGCCCGTTTTGTCTATCATCGTATATTTTACAGTCTGCACTTCGATTAACGCTCTGGTAATCGTAAACGGCAGTTCCATTTCGCCGCGCTTTATCACAAAACTAACCGTTGTTCCCACAGGACCTCTCAAAAGCGAAAGCACTTCATTCATTGAAATACTTGCCGTGTCGGTACTGTTTATGCTTGTGATTAAATCGCCTGTCATAATGCCCGCTTTTGCGCCAGGAGTGTCTTCTATTGCCGCAACTACTTCTACATACGCAGGTTTATCAGCCGTGCTTTTCACTTCTTTTGTAATGCTCAATCCCACTCCGCCAAAGTTACCTACGGTAGTATCGTTCATACTCGTCATAGATTCAGCGTCAAGATAGTAGCTAAACTGGTCGCCAAGAGAGTTCATCAACCCCCTCATTGCGCCCTCAAACAACACTTTCGGCTCAACATCTTCTACATAATTTCTCTCAACAAAATCGAAGACACTGTAAAGCTGTTGCATATACTGACGGCTCGTCATCTGCTGTTCAGAAGACGGCGTTCCCGATTGCGCAAAACACTGTGAAGCGATGATAACTAATGCAAAAAACGAAAATGCACAGATTGAAATCTTTATATTCTTTTTTCCCTTCGT
Source organism: uncultured Treponema sp. (assembly GCA_937901865.1). GTDB lineage: Bacteria > Spirochaetota > Spirochaetia > Treponematales > Treponemataceae > Treponema_D. Next base: position 2,523 of record CALDID010000087.1, on the reverse strand, counting down.
AAGCAAACTCATACTTTATATTTTACTTCGCTACGAACTTTTGTCAACAGCCGCAGGCTGTTTTGTAAGTGCCGCAGGCTGTTTTCACGCCAGCGTGTTTTGCACCCACAGGGTGTTTTGTAACATAAAATTTCAAGTTTTATGTTTTTTGCAATATAAAAAACTCATACAATAAAGAAGACCTAGACTCTTTCTTATTCAAGAACCTAGGTCTTCTTTCAATAGCCTTATTATAGCTGTGCTTTACAAAGCAGGCTATACCTCTTACAAAGCAGGCTGTGCCTGTTACAAAATCAGGCTGTGCCTGTTAGATGGAGAAGCGAACACTGACAGCACCGCCTAAAATCTCTTTTGCAAAATCATAGCTGCCGCTTACCGTAATATCGATGATGAACAAATCGATACCCAAGCCGCCGTAAAGCTGAGGTCTCACTCCCCAAGAGCTAGATGAGCCGCCAGAGAATTTTGTTGGCAAAATATCATTGTCAATAGCAATCTGTATCGGGTCAATTACATCTCCTGACGGTGTTGTAACAGCACTTGAAGCACCTTCTAAGATTTTAGACCAGTTCGCCTTTGCTTCCCAATCTACACTAGACTTCGTGAACAACAAGCGTCCGCCAACAAACGGAACAAAGCACAATGCTTTTGCTGACATCTGAAAACCTGCAAAAAGCGTTGTTGAACGGAAATCCAAATTAGCTCCCGCCCCAATATCATCATCTGAAACTTCAACACCACCCTTTGTATAATAGCCGCCACCAGAGAGAGAACCTCTCACATGGAAGAATTTTCCGCCAAGATTAAAGAGCTTCCATCTCAAATCGCCGCCAAGCGTGAAATAATCGAATGCACAAGGGGCGATATTGCTATCAATCTGATTCCAATCACGAGTATCAAACGTTACAAACGAAACGCCTAAATCAAACGGCAAAATAATACCGCCAATGCGCAAATCCGCCGCAACAGTTGGAAAGACGAGCTTATTATCATAGTTCTCGGTAAAATCTCTTATATCGCCTGTATCAATAGCAAGTGCGTCCGCCACTTCAAGCAAGTTAGAAATATCAAGCGTCGCCACTCCTGCATTCACACCGAAACCGAACTTCACATTCGGGATAAGCATACCTATCCAAGATTCCGCCCACACATTTTGCAGTGTCTGCGTATTTGGCAAAGTATCATTCAAATCATCACAAAAGCCGTTCAAGCCATTTACAATCGTCTGATACGGTGTATCGGTAGCAAAATAATCAGTTTTCAACTTTTCATACTCTTCATTAACAGTATCCATTGTTGTTTTAACTTGCTCTGCCGTAATGCCGTTTTCTGTCAAAGCATCTTGAATTTCTGTCAAATGCTCTTCAACAAGAGAAGCAATATCATCAGGCACTTCTACATAGAAATCGTCGCCATAAATCGGTAAATAAATCTGCTTTGCAAAAGACGGGAGAGCAAAAAAAGCAAACGCTGCCAATGCAGAAAGCAACTTCTTTGACCAATGAGTAAAAATCTTCATACGCATACCTCCTTGCGCGTAAAGTGAAAAATCCTTCATATCTATTTTTAATTCTACCTTTATTCTATCATATACAAACGATAAAAACAATTCTTTGTAACTGAATACAAGAAAATTTTACGATTTTTTCTACATAATACGTTTACTTCCGATATGCCGCGAGCAATTCTGCAAGATACACTCTGTCACTAAGCGCACGCTTTATATCTTCTTCTCTCCCCTGTGCATACAGCGCGGAAAGAGCCGATTGCATAGACGAAATCGCCCGCTGTTCTCCGAGCGCAATTCCCTCATTTCTGCCAAGCACAATTCCCTCATTTCTGCCAAGCACAACACCTTCATTTCTCATTTTTTGCACAAACTCGCACACGCTTACGCCTCCTTTTTCCTTCTGCGTTTCTTCAATGAACTCTGCCATATCATCGAAAATGTCATCATCAGAAATCACTCGCATTAAATCGATTATCTCATTCACATACTTGAGCTTTTGCCTGCTCCAGTCTTGTACTTGCCCCGTTCGCAAAGCGCGCAAATACTCCGCCACAATGCGAAAATCGCTTCTGAAACTGTTAATCTGCTCATCTGTCAGCCATGCAAGATTTATCACCTTGATTTTATAATCGCTCACAAAATCTTTCAATCGCTCGTCGATTTTCAGCGATTCTTTGAGCGATGTGTGTTTTTCCCATTTTGACTTCGTGCCAAAATACAGCACGAGCGTTATCACAGGATAAAAGTCTGCCGTATCATCAAGCAGCTGGCTTCTGTATGCAACGCCGTCATAGCACATCACGCGAAGCGACATCGATTTTTCTTTTTTCGTCTGATTTTCAAAGCCAAATAAACTCAAACAAAAATCGCCCTTCGTCCATTTTTTCGCAACATCGCGCTCTTGATTGTGCAAAACATTTTTTGAATCTTTGTACTGCGAAAACGTCTGAGAGTCCGTCAGCGATTCTGCTTTCACAATCTGTTCGCCTGAGAACACAAGCACATTCACAATA
>CALDID010000086.1 GCA_937901865.1 uncultured Treponema sp. | reverse complement strand
AGATTATCGGGTCAAGCCCGATAATGACAGCTTAATTCTGCGTAAAAAACGGGTCAAGCCCGATAATGACAATTATCGAACAGGTCTAATACTTAGCTTAACTCTGTTTATGCTTTAGAAAAAGATTATCATTAAAAGCATTGACACTAAAAAACTCGTTATGTAACCTTTTTTTGTTATTAGCGCACATACTAATACAAGGAGATTGGTTATGAATAAAAAAGAAAAATCTTCCCTCTCTCGTCTTTTAGCGTTTGCAGGGAAGTATAAAACGCTTACAATACTAGGGCTTTTCTTATCTGGACTTGCACAACTTTGCGGCATTGTGCCGTATTTGTGTATATGGCTCGTAGTGCGTGATTTAGTTTTAGTTGCACCAGATTTTACGCAAGCGAAAAACATCGCTTTTTACGGCTGGATAGCTTTTGCTTTTGCAACGCTTGGCATTTTAATCTACTTTGCCGCCCTTATGTGCACTCACCTAGCCGCTTTTCGCACCGCAAGCAACATCAGAAAACAAGGGATTGCGCATTTGATGAAAACGTCTTTAGGCTTTTTCGATTCAAACGGCTCGGGACTTTTGCGAAACCGACTTGACGGAGCGGCAAGCGAAACAGAAACGCTTTTGGCTCACAATCTTGCAGACATCGTAGGCACTGTGGTGATGTTTGTTTCAATGCTTGTTTTGATGTTCGTTTTTGACTGGCGAATGGGTTTGGCTTGCTTGGCGACGGCGGTTATTTCTATTGCTATGCTTTTCGTGATGATGGGCGGGAAAAACGCAGAGATGATTATGAAGTATCAAAGCGCGCAAGACGAAATGGCAAAGGCAGGAACAGAGTATGTGCGCGGTATCCCTGTGGTAAAGGTCTTTCAACAAACAGTTTATTCATTCAAAGCCTTTAAGGAAGCTATCGAAAACTACAGCAAGACGGCGGAAAACTTCACTAATAACGTCTGCTCCCTGCCACAATCTGTAAACCTCACCGCAACAGAAGGCGCATTTATCTTTCTCGTGCCTTTAGTGATTATCCTCGCCCCGAAAGCCCTCGCAAGCGGCAACTTTGCTTCTTTTGTAACCGACTTTGCATTTTATGCGGTCTTTTCGGCGATAATCTCGACAGCCCTTGCAAAGATTATGTTTGCATCTAACGGCACAATGCTTGCAGACACGGCATTGAAGCGAATCGAAACCGTTATGAACGCGCCTATTTTAGCCGAATGTGCAAATCCAAAAGAGCCAAAAGACAACAGCGTAGAATTCTCTAACGTAACTTTTAGCTATGAGGGAAACAACAAGGCGGCTTTAGCTAACGTGTCATTCAAGACGGAAAGCGAAAGTACGGTTGCTTTTGTTGGTCCTTCTGGCAGCGGTAAATCGACGATAGCCAGCCTTATTCCGCGCTTTTGGGACGTGCAGAGCGGAGAGGTGAAAATCGGCGGCGTGAATGTAAAAGAGATTAGCCAAAAAACTCTTATGCAAAAAATCTCCTTTGTCTTCCAAAACTCCCGATTGTTCAAGACATCTATTCTCGAAAATGTCCGCATTGCCCGCCCTTCAGCCACGACTGACGAGGTTATGCAGGCTCTAAAAGACGCGCAATGCACAGACATTATCGAAAAGCTCGACGACGGAATTAACAGCGTAATCGGCAGCAAAGGCGTGTATCTTTCGGGCGGAGAACAGCAAAGAATAACGCTCGCTCGTGCAATCCTAAAAGACGCGCCAATCATCGTTTTAGACGAGGCGACGGCATTTGCAGACCCAGAAAACGAAGCGAAAATACAACAGGCATTAAAGCGGCTCACCAAAGGAAAGACCGTGATAATGATAGCGCACCGCCTTTCTACAGTTATCGGCGCGGATAAAATCATCGTGCTTTCTGACGGCAAAATCAGAGAAAGCGGCAAGCACGATGAGCTAAAAAGCGCAGGCGGCTTGTATGAAGAGATGTGGAAAGAATACAACACTGCGGCAGAGTGGAAAATCAGCAAAAGGGATTAAGGAGGCAAAAAGATGGTATCATTAAAGCGAAAATACGCACTTTCAGACAAGGGTATAGCAAATATGAGAAAAGGCGCATTTTGGACAGTCATCGTGAACTTTGTCGTTATGGCAGGAGTGGGCATATTATACGTCTTAATGCAAAATCTTATGCAGACACAAACCGAGAATGTTTCTCTCCCGCGCCTTTCGCATTTCGTTATTATGATAGCCGCTTTTGACGCCGTTTCTCTGATAACGCATATACAGCAGTACAAAGCGACGTACGGGCTTGTTTACGGCGAAGTAAAAGATATGCGCATAAGCCTTGCAGAGAGGCTCAGAAAGTTGCCGCTTGCTTTTTTCGCTCACAAGGATTTGGCGGATTTGACAGAAACGATTATGGGCGACGTAAACCGTATGGAACACGTTTGGTCGCACGTTTTGGGCTATCTTTACGGCTCTTACATTTCAACAAGCCTTATCGCTCTTATGCTGCTTTTCTTTGATTGGCGAATGACTATAGCAAGCCTGTGGGGAGTGCCTGTTGCATTTGCGCTTTTGTTTGGCAGCAGAAAACTTGCAGAGAAAAACGCCGCAATAACAAAAGCCGCTACTCTCGCAGTATCTGACGAAATGCAGGAAACTATAGAAAATATCCGCGACATTCACGCAACAAACCAAGAAGATACGTTTCTTTCAGCTCTTTTCAGCAAAATCGATAATCAAGAGAAAACTATAATTCACGGCGAACTTTCTACAGGCATCTTTGTAAATGCCGCAAGCGTGATTATGCGCTTAGGAGTTGCATCAACCGTGCTTTTAGGAACGACGCTCATTCTTTCAGGCGATATTTCTTTTATGACGCTCTTTATGTTCCTTATGCTCATTACCAGAGTTTATGCGCCGTTTGACCAAAGCCTCGCGCTTATCGCTGAAGTGTTTTTATCCGAAGTGTCTGCAAAACGCCTTATGGAAATCCACGACAAAGAAGTATCAGGCGGAAGCTCTACATTCAAGCCCAATGGACACGATATTACTTTTGAAAACGTATCTTTTGGCTATAAAGACGGAACAAAAGTGCTTGACGGAGTGAGTTTCACGGCAAAAGAGGGAGAAGTTACCGCCCTTGTCGGCTCAAGCGGAAGCGGAAAAAGCACCTGCGCCCGCCTTGCAGCCCGTCTTTATGAAGCAAGCTCTGGCGTGATAAAAGTCGGCGGCGTGGACATTTCGACAGTTGACAGCGAAGTTTTATTGACGGATTATTCTATGGTCTTTCAAGATGTAGTGCTTTTCGACGATACCGTTATGGAAAATATCCGCTTAGGCAAGCACGGAGCAAGCGACGAAGAGGTTATTGAAGCGGCAAAAAAGGCGAATTGCGACGAGTTTGTACACAAATTACCGCAAGGATACCAAACAAAAATCGGAGAAAACGGCGCGAAACTCTCTGGCGGCGAAAGACAGAGAATATCGATTGCTCGCGCACTTTTGAAAAACGCACCTATTCTTTTGCTCGACGAAGCAACGGCCTCTCTTGATGTGGAAAACGAAACGAAAGTGCAAGGCGCGCTTTCTCACTTGCTCAAAGGAAAGACTGTGCTTGTTATCGCCCACAGAATGAGGACAGTGCAAGCAGCAGATAAAATCATTGTTTTACAAAACGGCAAAGTCGTAGAAGAAGGCGAGCCAAGTGAGTTAGTGCAAGATAAAAACTCACACTTCTCCAAAATGCACGCCCTGCAAGCCGCATTGTAGCGTCGTCAGAGCGACCGCTGTTGTCGCTCGATAAGGGGCTATTTGAAATCGCGAAAAAGAGAGGTGTTTTATGTTTGTAATGAATTATGCAGATGTTACTAAAATTCTTTCGCAACATGAAAAAAAACATATTTCTGCAAAAAAGAGCCTGTTTCAATCAAAAAATCTGTTTATTTACTCAAAATTATATTAAAACACTGTCTTCCGCGATAAAGTCAATCAATTCCCTTGATATGTCAGTCATCTTCTTTTCATAGTTTTTGACCGACTATCAAAAGGATTTGACCGACATAACGAGGAAAATCACCAACTATACAATGTTTTTGCTCTTCCTCGCCAAATTCTTGCTTTTTAGAGAATATTTTGTACAAAAATACGGCCATAGGCTGCTAGAAGACACAGCGGGCTTTTAGATAGGCACTTGTGTAATCTTTGTAAAGACCATAAGTCCCCGTTTTATTGTCTTTGCCAGAGTTAAAAAGGTAGCTTCCAAGCTCTAAAAACACGCTATCGGTCAGGCTGTATTCCCCTGAAACTTCTATCGCGCTATCCAAATCGTTAAGCATAAGCACCCCAGAAACCGAAAGCGTCAATGTGTCGGACAAAAGCGATTTTGAGATATTGAGAGTTGCTCCGTGAGAATATTTGTCCGCGCCGTAAAGCTCTTTCTGCGCATTAAACGCCTCGTCAAAGCAATAATCGCAAAAGTATTGCGCCGTCAGTGTCCAGCTCTGAGGAAACCAATCCAAGCCGATTAGCGAGCGCAACTCTTTATGATTGTCAAAAAAATACGCTCCCTCAAGCCTTACCACCGTTTCTCCAATAGGCAAAGCCGCGTCAGTGCCGAACATATTTTTTGTGTCAGATTTCTTGCCGTAATACGCATAAAGAGAGACATCGCAAAGCGAAAAATACCCCGACAGTTTTGCCGCATAATCAGCATTTTTTATGTTCTTTTCGATATGCTTTTCAGCATTCGCCTTAGAGCTTTCAAAGGGAATAAAATATGCGTCGAGCGTAAAAACATCGTTGTTTAGAGAAAGGCGAGCGGTATCTATTGCAATGCGTTCATCGTTGAACAAAGCGCGAAGAGAAGAGGTGTCGTGAGGGCAAATTATATTTGTTATGTCTATGCCGTCGGCTTTTCCCCACGCCACTTTTTGACAGCCCACTCTAAAGCCCCAAAAATGCGCACTATAATCAAAATAAAGCTCTTTAAGCTCGCAATAGCTCTCTTCTGCCACCTCGTCAAAGCCCGCTCTCCCCTGCGCAAACACAGAAGCGTCATCGTAAAACGCCTCTATTTTGCCGTCAAGATATGTATCGCCCAAAACATAATCGCCGCGATTCTTTTCTCGCAATGCACTAGCCCACACCGTGCCAGCTTCTCCCGAAAAGCGCAGCTCCTGCGAAAACAGCCTTTGCGATAAAAGAACCAAGCAAACAAGTATCGCCGCTTTCATCGAATGCGTCCTTTTTCCAAGGCGGCAACCGTCAAAAGCGACTCATCAATCTCAACGCCATAGCTCACATTTTTCATTTCAATCAGCGTTGAATGATTTTTCTGCACGTTCGTCATCAGCATTCTTTCGGTCGTCCAAAAGCCGTCTATCTTTTTTATCTCCGAACAGCTCAGCGTGCGCTGCAATTTTCCTTGCTTGTCAAAAAACTCTCCCTTGTAGAGCATAAAATTCTCTTTTCCAATCCAAAACACTCGCGTCGGGTTCTTGTCTTTTGCGTCGATAGCCCGCGCCTCCACTTTGTAGCACAAAACGCCGTCAACGCTCTCTTCTCCAAGCAAATGAAAGGTGTCTTTGCTAAGCCCCCTCTCGCCCATATCTTCATAAGTGAAATCTGTCCCCATAAAGTCGCCTGACGAATCAGAGCCAGAAATGCGGCGCACCTTTTTCATCGCAGGAAGATACAGCCAGCTGTCCGTGTCCTTTTTGCTGCCGTCTGCCGCCTCGTCATAATCAAACATCAAGTAGCCCACGCCCGAAACATCTTTCGGAGTTGTAAAGACGATAACGCTCTTTTTCACCTCTCCGAAATCTTTGCTTTTTTCCAACACTTCGCGCACTCTTTTCTGCCCGTTTTTGTCGGTCAAAGTCATTGTCGCGATAAAAGAAGCCGTTGCCGCCTCTTCCACTTCGCTATTTTTCTTCATCACATCGTAGCCAGTCAACGACTCTGCAAACGCCAAAAGCGAAGCCATCATAACCATAACCGCTAGAAAAACTCTCTTCATAACAATACCTCCAAAAAATTACGATTGCATTACAAAGCACGATTGCGTGAGCCAAAAGGCTTGATAATATAAATCAAAACAGGGGTGAGCGTGTAATCCGCTACTAAGGCAGAGCCTAAGCCCAAGATTGTCAGAAAGCCGATTCGAGCAAGCGCATTCATCGGGCTTGTGCAGAATACGGCAAACATCGAGCAGAGAATAAAAGTCGTCATTCCCAGCGTTTTGCCAAGTTCTCTGAACGTGATTTTCAGCGACTCAAGATAATCTCCCGTCTTTTCAAACTCTAGCTTTGTGCGGTTCGTGAAATGAATTGTGTCGTCCACGGCGATACCGAGAATCATCGGCATTACCGTCATTGTGAGCATATCAAGCGGGATTTTCATAAAGCCCATAAATGCCCCGATAAACAGCACAGGCGCAAGGTTCGGTATCATACCGATTAAGCCCGTCGTTATGCTTGAGAACGCAATTATCATCAAAACAGCGATAATCACAAAGCTGAACAAAAACGACTTTAGCTCGCCTTTTACCAGCTTTTCATTCATAGCCGCATAGTTCACCACTTGCCCCACCACGCCGACTTTCGCTTGAGGAAACAACTCTTTTGCATACTGTTTTGCAAGATTTATATCTTCTACAATCTGATTTGCGTCATATCCATTCAAATCAACGTGTACATACGTCGTGCGATAATCCGCAGAAAGCCATTTTTCAAGGTTGTCGCCGCCGCTCATTTCGTACAAAAACAGCTCCTGCGTAAGCAAATCCTGCTCGTCAGGCACAGAATAAAACTCACTCTTATCTTCGTTCAAGCAAGCGTTTATCTCTTTTACAATGTCTGTAACGCTTGTAATGCGAGGTGCATTTGCGCTCCAGCGAGTAAGTTTCAAGGTAGCGATTTTTTCTTCGAGTGCGTCAAGGTTTTTCATATTCTGCGGAACTTTGAAAGCATCTTCTTCGTCAAACTCAATCAGCACATTGTAGCAATATTGACTTCCTAGTTTTGCATCGAGAATTGAAAGCAGTTCTTTCACATACGGGATTTTCTCTCCCATCATCTCCACATAGTCCATATTCACCGTCAGCCTAAAGCACCACGGCAAACACAGCGCAATAATCGCCGCGCTCACCCCTGCAATAAGCCATTTTCTGTTCGCCACTGCTTCCCCAAAACGCTCAAAAAACATATCGGCTTTTGTATACTTCGCTGCATGCTTTTCAACAATATTCTTTTTATTGTCCCCCTTACTAAGCAAGCTGTGCCTGTTACAAAACGGACTGTGTCTGAAAAACACACTTGGGGTGTAGCTCATAAAAATGGGGATTAAGATAATAACATAGAGATATGTTGCAAAAACAATAGCGGAGCAAATGCCGCCAACCCATTTAAGCTCGCCTATTCCCACCGTCATAAAAGAAATCATCGAAGCCATTGTTGTGATAACCGTGAACAAAATCGGCCAGCCCGTTTCTTCCACCGCCTTAATCACGCTTTCTTTGCGCTTTCCAGTGTTGCGAAAATGCAGGCGAAACTCGTTGATGTAGTGAATCGAATAACCGACAGAAAGAGCCATACCCAAAAGCACAGGAAGAGCAAGCATTGTCGTATTAGATTTCACGCCCAAAAGCGACGAATAGCCCAAAACGCAGACAATGCCGCCCACTGTCGCTAAAATAGGCACGATAACGCCCCGAAACGAACGCACAAAAATAACAAGACAAAGCAACATCACAAAAAAGCCGATTCCGATACGCTTTGCACACTCTTCGCCAGAAACTTGGTCTTCTTCATATTCTGTGTATGCCATTCCCGTGCCTTTTAGCGTGTATTTATCGCTTTTGAACTCGTCAGAATGAACTATCTCATTTGCCACCTTGCCGATAGCAGCTTGTTCTTCGTCAGGATACGGATAGAGCGAAAGCAGCACCCACGTTTCTTTCGCGTCGTCGCTCACAAGATTATTTACTAAAGAATGGCGAGAAAGAATAAAATTTTTTGCTTCTAAAAACTTATTTCTATCGGACAAAACACCTTCTGTAGAAAAATCTTCAAACGGGTTTATCACTTCAAAGCCGTCTTCAGTGCCGCGTGAAATCGACAAGTTCATTACAGAAGTAAGCTCATCGGCATACGGCACTTCCGCTTCTAGTCGCTCTCCCAATCGCTTTATTGCGTCAAGAACCTCTACATCAAACACATCATCGCTTTCAACCAAAACCATTATCGCGTCATCGCTGCCGAATATGCTTTCAAAATAATCTTGATTGCGCTTGACCTCTTCCGATTCGTCGAACCAGCCAGCTTCGCTGTTGTCGGCTTGAAACTTCGTAAGTCCAAAAAATCCGAGAGCAGTTAAAAGCACTATGAAAAGCAGAAGCCACGTTCTCTGTTTTATCTGAAATTCCCCAAAACGCCTAAAAAAGCGATTAAACTTTTCTACCGACATTTTCGCCTCCTTGAGAAGAGAACTACTATATGAGTTAGCATATAGTAACTATATCCCATCTCTTACACAAATTCAATCTCTGCAAGCGCAGTCATCTTGATTTCTTAGATTGGAGGCGTTACATTTGTCGGTATTTAACAAAGTTTTATGCTTTTTGTGGGGCAAGCGGCGCGACATTCTCCGCAGCGAATGCAGTCAACCGAGTTAGGCCTTTGCCACACGGGAATATCGAGTTTGCATGCCTTTTGACACACGGTGCATTGTATACACGTTTCGCTGTCTATCGTGAAGCGATAAAACGAAATTTTGTTGCAAAGCCCGTAGAGCGCACCGAGCGGGCAGACATAGCGACAAAACGGACGATAGATAACGAGAGATGAAAAGAGCGTGATGAGCAAAATACAGAGCTTCCATTTGAACAAGAACCCTGCCGCCCCTCTCATTGCGCTATTGAGCAGCACGAGCGGAACGCCGCCTTCAAGCGTGCCGACAGGGCAAATGAACTTGCAGAACCACGGCTCGCCCAAACCCGTTATATCGACGACGAACATCGGCAACAGAATGACAAACACGCCCAAAAAGACAAAGCGAAGAAAGCGCAAAGCCTTTTCGGCAGGAAGTGAGCGGATTTTTTTGACGAACGGAAATTTGAAAAGCACATCTTGCACCAGACCGAACGGACACAAAAAGCCGCACACAAACCGCCCCAAAAGCGTGCCGAACAGAAAGAGTATGCCTGCAACATAGAGCGAAACTCGGTATTCTCTCGCGTTCAACGTCGCTTGCAAAGAGCCTATCGGACACGAAAACAACGCCGCAGGACAAGAATAACAGTTCATTCCAGGCGTGCAAAAATATTTGCTTTTTCCCTCGAAAATCTCTCCCGTTGCCGCCCCTTTTGCATACCCGTTTGTAAGAGCTGCAAACAGAGCCTGCGTGATAAGGCGCACTCGGTTTATGTTGCTTTTAGCCAATTCCGATACACTCCATACAAATCCTTGTCGCTTTTTCCATCACCACTATCGCCTCTCCCCGCCACACGCCCAGCGCAATAAAGAGCAAAGAGAGAATGAGCGCGGCAATAGATTTTTTCTTTGTAATTCTCCCCTTTTTCACATTGTCTTCAAAAGAGAATCGATGATTTTCTGCCACTCTTTTTCGCTCCTTGACCCCAGATACATTTGACCGACCATTTTGCCATTTGCGTCAACAAAAATCGTAGACGGCACAGCCTGTATTTTGCGCAAAAAGGTAGATAGCATCTCATTATTCGGCACAATATGCGTATAGTTCGCGCCCGTCTGCTTAATAATCGCCTCTCCGTCTGCCTTTGTCCTTTCACTCACAACTCCGCGACGGTCTACAAGGTCAATCACAATGCCCACCACTTCAACGCCGTTCGCCTTGTTTGCGCTGTTGAGCTTTGCAAGGTCTGGCATTTCGCGAATACACGGGCCGCAAAAAGTTCCCCAAATATTAACCATCGTCAGCTTATTCTTGCCAAACAGCTCGCTACTTACGGCGTTTCCGTTCATATCCACCGAAGTAAAAGAGATTTTGTCCCCTGCCTTTTGTGCAAATGCACACGAAGCAAGAAAAAGCATCGCACATAACACAAATGTTTTTTTGATTCTTTTCATAAAAAACTGTTTCATAGTTCCCCCTGCTACATCGAATACAAATAGATTGTATCATACTTAATTAAAAAAGTCTTTAATAAACTTTCATAAAACGATAAAAAAGATGAATTTCTCTTCATTTTTTTGTTATCTTTTTTTATCTTATTTTTTATATCTTTTTGCTCATTTCCGCACACTTTTAGACATAAACTCTTAGGTGTTTTAGGCGCAAATTCTTAGGTAGTTTTAGGCGCAAACTCTTGAAAAATTTACTCTTTCAACAATTCTTGATATTAAATAAAAAATTTGACAGAGATTAAAAACTGCTATATAGTCAAAAACTATGCGTAATCTATTTAAGGAATGCGGTTATTCGCAATTTGACATTGAAGACAAAGTGATGAGCTGTTGGAACACCATTTTTGACCAACGAAGCGCACATCGCTTATACTTTGAGACCACCGACTCTATGGGCTATGTGGAAGACACAGGAAACGACGATGCCCGCACAGAAGGTATGTCTTACGGTATGATGATGGCTGTCGAGATGAACAGAAAAGACGTTTTCGACAGAATTTGGAAGTGGGCTAAAACGTATATGTACCTTGAAAGCGGCGCAAATGCAGGCTTTTTCTGTTGGTCAAACCAACTTGACGGCACAAAGAATTCAGAAGGTCCAGCCCCAGACGGAGAGGAGTATTTTGCGGCAGCGTTGTTCTTGGCGGCAACAAAATGGGGAGATGGCGAGGGGATTTTCAACTACAGTGAACAGGCGCGCTCTATTTTGCGAGTAGCGTTGCACGGAGAGCAAAAGATGTGGTTTGACAATCATCACGTTCGCTTTATCCCGAACTGTCCGTTCACAGACCCGTCGTATCATCTGCCACATTTCTATGAGCTTTTCGCGCATTGTGCCGATGAAGCTGACCGAGAATTTTGGGCGGAATGTGCAAAAGAAAGCCGCAGATATTTAGTAAAAGCCTGCCACGAAAAAACAGGGCTTGCTGCAGAATATGCGACCGATGACGGAGAGCCGCTTCCAGTGGACAAGCACGGCACCTTTTTCAGCGACTCGTATAGGGTTGCGGCGAATATCGGGCTAGACGCTTCTTGGTGCGGCTTTACTCCAGAACTTTCTAAAATCGCAGCGAACATAATCAAGTTTTTCGACGGCAAAAAGGCAGAAGACTTGCACGATTATTTAGTAGACGGCACGCCGAGAAAAAAGCTCTCTCGACACCCTATCGGCTTAATCGCAACTGTGGCGCAGGCGGCTTTAGCTATTCCCGAAACGGCAGACGAAGAGGTAAAGCAAGCGGCAAAGCGTGCAGTAGAGCGACTGTGGAATACGCCGATGAGAGTGGGCAGAAGAAGGTATTACGACAACTGTCTTTATTTTTTCGCAATTCTTGCATTGAGTGGTAAATATGAAAAAGCAGGTTTTTAATCCGTATCTTCCCTCTTGGGAATATATTCCAGACGGTGAGCCGCACGTTTTTGGCGACCGCGTCTATGTGTACGGCTCGCACGACAGAGCAAACGGAGCGGTATTCTGTCTTGGCGATTATGTGTGTTACTCCGCGCCTGTTGATGATTTGAGCGATTGGCGATATGAGGGCGTTATCTATCGCAAAGAACAGGACAAGGCAAACGACGGCAGAATGGTTTTGTATGCGCCCGACGTTACCAAAGGTGCGGACGGCAGATATTATCTGTACTATGTGTATGACAAAATCTCGATTGTGTCGGTGGCGGTCTGCGATACTCCTGCGGGCAAATACGAGTTTTACGGCTATGTGCATTACAAAGACGGAACGAGATTGGGCGAGCGAAAAGGCGATATGGCGCAATTCGACCCTGCGGTATTGACTGAAGGCGAAAACGTGTATTTGTATACGGCATTTTGCGGTCAGAATATGAAAGAGCGAATTGGAGCTATGGCGACGACGCTTGAAAACGATATGCTCACGATAAAAGAAGAGCCTGTCGTTATCGTGCCTGGCTGTAATTATACTCTCGCGAACGGGGAAGCAAAAGAAAAAGCCGAAGCGATGAAAAAAGAGATTGATTGCCCATATAAGCTCGACAGCACAGAAAGATGGGGGGAATACAAGAATCACGCATTCTTTGAAGCCTCTTCAATCCGCAAAATCGGAGCGAAATACTATTTTGTCTATTCCTCCGAAGTGTGCCACGAGCTTTGTTATGCGACAAGCGACAAGCCGACGGGCAATTTCACTTATGGCGGCGTTATCGTGAGCAACTGCGACCTCGGCATTTCCAGCTATAAAAAAGCAGATGTGCCTGTCGTTCCTGCAGCAAACAACCACGGCGGCATTGAGAAAATCGGAGATGATTACTACATTTTCTATCATCGCCACACGAACAATACATGGTTTTCTCGGCAAGGCTGTGCAGAGAAAATCCAGATTGCTTCTGACGGCTCGATACAGCAAGTGGAAATCACGTCTTGCGGCTTAAACGGCGGCGCACTCAAGGCAAAAGGCGAATACGGTGCATATATCGCGTGCCACATTTTCACCGATGAACCGATTGCGTATGTTACCGACTTATATCCGAAAATCACGCAAGGGGGAGCTGACAACGAAGACGGCTCACCGTTCGGCGTTGCGCACTACGACGGCACAAACGGAGTTGACACGTCTTATATTGCAGGCATCAAAGACAAAACGACGATTGGCTTTAAGTATTTCGACTTCAAGGGCGTGAAAAAAATCGGCGTAAAGGCACGCGGTTATTTTCACGGGCATTTTGAAGTGCGAAACAACTATTCTGGCGAAGTCTTGGGAAAGATAGAGCTCGGCGACACGTCGAACTTTTGGGAAGAGCGGTCGGCCGACATTGCTTTTCCTGACGCAGTAGCTCCGCTCTATCTCACCTTCTCAGGCAGCGGCACAGGACAACTGAAATCAATTTTCTTTGATTGATTTTTGCGCTATACAAAGCAGGCTACGCCTGTTAGATTATTCCGTCGGGGATTGAAGAGGGAACAACGACATCGGAAGAGTTTTTCTGATACTGTTTTGGAGTCATATTCATAAACTGCATAAACACGCGAGAAAAATACTGAATGTTGTTAAACCCGTTATCGAGCGCGATTTGCGTAATGTTTTTATCCGTATAGATTAAGTCAACACAGGCTTTTTCTATACGGTATTTGTTTATATACTCAACAATGTTCAGCCCGACGCTCTTTCTGAACAGCCGAGAAAAATGGCTTCGAGAATAATTCGTGTTGCTCATCACATCAGTTGCAGTTATGTTTTCCTTGTAATGCTCTTTGATATACGCAATAGCGGCATCTACGGCGGCGATGTTGTATTTTTCGAGCGTGAATATCGTCGAAACACTCTTGTATTGATTCGTCTGCGTAATGTATGCGATGACTTCAAGAAGCAGTGCTTTTATAAAAATCTCGTTACCGAGTTGCTTTTCTTTTCGCATCTCAGCGACTTTTTTCATCTTGGAAATCAGCAGTTTCGGCAGCTCCAAATACCGATTTATTCGTATACTGTTAAAAAAGACTCTGCACGGGTCTTTGTCGCTTCCTAAAATCGAATCATCAAACACAATCGCTTCATAGTGAAACGGAATATCCTCTTTCACCGTCCGTATAAAATGCTCTTCGCCTGGGTTCAAAAAAATACTGTCGCCTGCGAAAAGTATTTTCGACTCATTTTCTACCACAAGTTCAGCCGTTCCTTTGTCGAGACAAAAAAGCTCATATTCGATGTGGTGATGAAGACGCGGAAGATACGCCTTTTGAGAAAATAAGCCAATGGGGAAATCTTGATTATCATAAAAAGAAAAACCGATATCACTCATAATAAAATTAACCTGTCAATGTAAATACAGTCTTATTTTAGCACATAAACGCAAAAAGAGCAAATTTATATAAATTTTATGCACGTTTAGATGTTTTTTTATAACAACCCCCTTTTATAATTAAATTATTAGTATCTAGGAGGCTTTTTAATGAAAAAAGCAGTTTCAGTTATGTTAGCGGGTCTCCTTGCATGCACTTCGGTGTTAACCTTAACAGCGTGCGGGGAGAAATCGTCCAGTTCATCTAGTTCAACAACGTCCTCATCAAAAAAACCGATGAACATTTCCATTTTCACCATTCAGCAGCGACAGCAGCCGCCAGCTGACAACAAAGCATACAAATGGATTAAAGATAACTTTGGAGTTACTTTCTCATTCGATATTCTTGTTGGCGACAAAGACCAGAAAATCGGTGTTCTCATCGCTTCTGGCGACTTGCCAGACTTGGTAGAAGTTGATTCATCAAAATTCCAAGACGCTGGCTGTCTTCTCGACATAAAGGACTTAGTAGAGCAGTATGCGCCAAACCTCCGCAAGCACTATGAATCAGCATGGAAAAAAATGCTCGACATCGACGGCGGACACATCTACTCTTTGCCGAACTATGGTGTGTATGATGGTCCTGACCAAGGCACATTCTACAATCAGAACGGTTTCTGGATTCAGAAAGAAGTTTTGAAAGAGTTTGGCTATCCAGAGGTTAAGACGGTAGACCAGTACTTTGACTTAATCGAGAAGTATGCAAAGAAATACCCCACAATCGAGGGTATGCCAACCATTCCTTTCAACATCATCACAGCGAACTGGGAAGCGTTCAACCTTTGGAATCCGCCGAACTTCCTCGCAGGCTATCCAAACGATGGCGGCGGACACGTTGACAAGGTTAACGGAAAGTATGTCTACTCTGACAACTACACAGACGAAAACGCAAAGAGATGGTTTAAGCTCGCAAACGGCTACTATCAGCGCGGCTTGATTGACCCAGCCTCTTTCACAGACACTCGCGACCAGTATTATGCAAAGATTGCACAGGGAAGAGTTCTTGGTATGTTCATTCAGGGTTGGGAGTTCCAGGGCGAAGCAGAGAATACTTTGAAGACAGCAGGTCTTTACAACAGAACGTATGCACCGCTTCCAATCGTATTCGATGAAAGCATAAAGCCTCACTACCGCGATATTTCTATTCCTAACCTCCAGAGAGGATACGGATTTACAACAAAGTGCGGTGAAAAGAAAGCTATTGAAATCTTGAAGTTTATGGACGAGCTTATCAAAGAAGAAAATCAGAAGATTTTGAAGTGGGGCTTTGAGGGCGAAGACTGGCAGAAAGACGCACAGGGCAGACCGTACAGAACACAGGAGCAGAGAAACCAGCAGGAAGACAACAACTGGATTTTGCACAACAAGGCACAGCTTTGGATGGAAGAATCTCCAAAGATGGAAGGTTCATTCTCTGACGGCTATGCTTGCGATATGGGCAATATGCCGTGGGAATTCCAGGCAAATGCAAAACCTGAAGACATCGAGCTTTGGAATGCGTACGACGTGCCTTCTTATGCAGCTTTGATGGACAAGAACCCACCGCAGAACGCAGGTTGGTATCCGATGTGGCAGATTACGCCTCCTGATGGTTCAGCGGCAGCTTTGGCAAACAGCAAACTTGAGAGCATTCAGAGAAAGTATTTGCCAACGATGATTATGGGCAAGCCTGAAGACTTTGAAGCGACATGGAACACATATGTTTCTGAAATGAAAGAAGCAGGAGTCGATACTTACGTTGCATTTATGCAGGAAGGACTCGACAAGAGAGTTCAGACTTTTGGCGGATTCCCTGGCGATAACTAATTTATAATACATAAACAAGGCTTGTTTGCAAAGTCTTGCACGCAAGCCTGTTTTTTCAAGGTGAAATCTTATGGATAAAAAAACAACAGCTTTGCCCATTGCAAATAAAAGAAACTTTTGGCAAACACTTTTAAGACAGAAGCAACTTGCTTTTATGTCTGTTCCGTTCGTTCTGTATATAATATTGTTTAAGTTCGTCCCTCTGTGGGGCTGGACAATGGCATTTCAAGATTACAAGCCTGCAAAGTCGTTTTCTCAGCAAACGTGGGTAGGCTTAAAGTGGTTCTTATTCCTTTTCAACGATAAAGAATTCTTGAAGGTTTTGAGAAACACCATTTGTATGAGCTTCATTTCTACAGCATTAGGCTATGTAACAGCAATTCTTGTTGCATTGTTGCTCAACGAAATGAGAAGAATCGGTCTGAAACGATTTGTACAAACGGTTTCATATCTTCCGCACTTTTTGTCATGGATTATCGTTACTGGTCTTGTTGCAAATGTCTTATCTGTTGAAGACGGTGTATTAAATAATGTACTTATGGGCTTAGGCTTTATCAAGCAGCCTATATCTTGGCTTTCCATACCAAAATATTTCTGGCACATCATTGGTTGGACGTATGTATGGAAGGAAGTCGGTTGGAACACAATCGTTTATCTTGGTGCAATGACAGCCATTGACCCAAACATCTATGAAGCGGCTGAAATTGACGGCTGCGGACGTATCCGAAAAATCTTGCACATCACATTGCCAGGTATCAAGCCTACTATCATAATTATGATGATTATGAGCGCAGGAAATATCCTTAATTCAAACTTTGAAATGCCGTTCTTCTTGAGAAACGGTATGATTGACGATGTTGCTTCTACTATAGATATTTACGTTTTGAAATACGGTTTCAATTTGTTCAACTTCTCGCTTGCAACAGCGGCAGGTATATTCAAGAACGTTGTAAACATCGCCCTATTGGTTTTGGCAAACTACTTTGCTAAGAAAGCTGGTGAAGAGAGGTTGGTTTAATTATGAAAAAATATCATCTTGAAGATAGATTATTAGACGCATTTATATTTGTCGTCTTAACATTTCTTGTTATTGTAACAGTCTACCCGTTTTGGAACACGATTGCGATTTCTCTCAATGACGGATTAGACTCTATCAAGGGCGGAGTAAAGCTCTTCCCTCGCAAATTCACTATGCAAAACTACAAAGTTTTGTTTATTGACGACAGACTTTTTAAGGCGTTTGGCATTTCTGTTTCTCGCACTATTTTGCAAACATCGCTTTGTGTGTTCTGTACTTGTATGCTCGCGTATGCTTTGAGCCGTCAGGAGTTTGTGCTTAGAAAGCCATTAACGCTCGTTCTTGTTATTTCTATGTATGTAAATGCAGGTCTTATTCCAGGCTATATGCTCATCAAGCACCTCGGAATGTTGAACAGCTATGCGGTGTACATTGTACCGAACCTTGTGGGAGTGTTTTATTTTATCCTTGTGCGAACATACATAAACGGGCTTCCAAACAGCTTTGTTGAATCCGCGCGCATTGACGGTGCAAATGAGTTCACTATTTTTCTTCATATTATAATGCCGCTTATCGTGCCGTCTGTTGCAATGATTTGCCTTTTCGTCGCAGTTGATGCGTGGAACAGCTGGTTCGACACCTATCTTTTCTGTTCAGGAAAAGTAAATCTTCATTCTTTGCAGTATAAACTTATGGAGTTCTTGCAGTCTAGCCAAAACTCAAGCGCTTCTGCAAACGACGCAAACTCAATGGCTGTAGCGGCGGCGAGCGGTGCGGCGAGCGGAATGGTTACCCCGATAAGTATCAGAGCTTCTATCACCATAGTTGCGACCTTACCGATTCTTGTCGTGTATCCGTTCTTGCAAAAATACTTTGTTGTCGGAATGACAATCGGAGGAGTAAAAGAGTAATTTCTTTTCACAATCTCCCCATCTTTCTAACCTTTCTAAAAATCCCCCAAGGGTTACATCTCCTGCCCTTAGGGGATTTTTTATCGTAACTCCGCGAACAATCTGCCCACTATTCAAATCTTCTAAATACAACATGATACGGTACTTTAAGCAATAGTTGATGATAAAGTCTAGCTTTTCGGCAGAGACCCCGTAGAGCTTTGTAAACAATGCGCAATTTACTTTAGTTGAGCAAGCTCTTTTTTAACAAAATCGTACACTATATTCATCTCTGCCAATGCTTTTTTTGTATGCGATTCTTCGATACAAAGTTCTTGCGGATAGCGGATTTTTACACCATAAGGAGTTAGTGCATCTGCTGCTGACAAAACAGATTCAGGAATTTCTAAAAATTCAGAAAGTTGTTCCGTTAACAATCCCAAATCATGTGTCTTTTGAATTTCGCCGTCATAAGCCAGTACTAGAGCCTTTAATATTTTTTCAGCCGCCTGTTGACAGTGATAGCAAATGATTTCTAAAGGCTTAGGATATGTAATTTCATTTAGATGATTAGCAGAAAGCACATCCATATCAGCAAAGCGCAACCATTCTTTTACATCAGCTTCGTTTTTCATAAATCACAATCCCTTCTTTATTTACAACGCTTTCTAAGGTCTTTCGATTCTTTCTTTCTTCAAACCCTGAAATAGAACCTACTACAATATCAACAGAACGGCGTTTTAGCCCCCGTAAAGAACGATAGGCATTTTGAGAAACTGCAATTTTATCAGTAACAGAATCTGGCATAACAAGATAAAAATCATAATCGCTGTCATTTCTTTCGTCACCACGCGCAAACGAACCAAAAAGATAAATTTTCTCAGGCTGTACACTTGCTTCAAGTCGCTGTGCTATAGCTTTTATTTCATTCGTAACCATATTACGCACCTCCAACTCTTTATATTATACCATACATCACAGAAAAAATCTTTTCCCCTTTATTCCTCTCCATCCAGCTTGTGAATAATAGGCTTGCAGATACAGAAGAATCCTACGGGCGTAAGTGATGAGTGTTTACGGTCGTTCTTGGCTCTTGCCTACGGTCGTAAATACTTTTTCTCACGGTCGTTCTTAGTCATTGTTTACGCTCGTAAGTATCTTTTGCCTATGGTCGTAGGAAAAAAATTCCCACGGTCATAGGAGTAACTATTCCTACGACCGTGGGATTGAATATTCTTTTCACCTTATTCCGCGCCGTCTAACTCACTGCCCATGCGGTACTTTAAGCAATAGTTGACAGGCGCAGCCTGTTTTGTCAAGCACAACATGTTTTGTCTATATCAATTTTAGAGCAGACGAAATATCGATTGCAGGGATTTTTGACGAGCGGAAATCTTTGAGGTTTTCAGTAACGATATAGTCAACGGCTTCTTTTTCGGCACACTTCATTTGCAAGCCGTCTTCGAGGTCAAAAAAGCCCTCCGAGTTCAAAGCAGCAAGAAACACCTCTGAACTTTCAGTAAGAATCGTAAAATTATTGACCATAATCAAAATGAACTTTCGCCGTTGCTCTGCCGACGGGTGATATTTTCTCAACACATAAAAAACATCGGTCAATGAATGTGAAGTAACAAAGCCTTCCACGCCGTCGATAAGGCAGGATAAAACAAGGCGACTTGCTTCTTTGTGCTTTGCATTTCCTTCGACAAGCCAATTTATCAACACGTTTGTATCAAGCAAAAAACGCATTTTCACACCCCATACCGTTCATCGAGGTAATCAAGATATTCTTTTTTTGCGTCAATATGCGTCTTGCCTTTTATACAGCCTGAAAGTTCATTAAACATTTGCAAAGTTTCTTCTTTATCGGATTTTATGCGTTTCTTTTGGTTCATTGCTTCAACCACAATCGTAAGAATTCCAAGCTGCTGCTCATAATTAAGCCGCGAAATCTCGTTTTTTACAGCAGTTGCAAATACATTGTATGCTTCATAACTCATAATGCTCCTCCTTGTTTTAATAGTATATCATATTTTCTCATAAAAAGCACACCTTTACTCCCCGTCCAGCTCCGCGCCCATGCGATACTTCAGTTTGCACCTCTATACCCTTTTCCGAAAGACGCAAAACACCCTCTTTATCTTTACTCAAAGCCACTCGGTGAAACAGCATACTTTCCATTTGCCGCTTCAGCTCTCGCACACTCCAATTCTCGCACGATTTCACATAAAACGAGATTTCAAGAGCATAATCAGATTTTAGGATTTCAATATAATGACTCCAGCTCAATTTTGCAGACAGTGTCTGTAAAATCGGGAAAGTCAAAAACAGCTTTAGCATTTCCTTGTTGCTCAAATTCGACAATGTATTTTCCAACATTCCAATACGTTTGAACAAGGACTGTGTTCAGCAAATTTGCAGAAGTTTTTTTAGCTTGTAGAATCAAATCCGAAATATTATTTGCAAGAGAAACAATATTTTTGTCTTCTAACAGCAAGGAGTTGTTACAAAAGGTATGCTAGAAAAATTGTGTCATTATGGGCTCGACCCGATAATCTGAGGCACAGCCTCTTTTTCAAAACCGCCTAGAGATTGCCGTA
>CALDID010000085.1 GCA_937901865.1 uncultured Treponema sp. | reverse complement strand
GGACTCAAAATCCTTTGCTAGCAATAGTGTGAGAGTTCAAGTCTCTCTTCCGGCATTTTTTTATTAAGGTTCTGCATTAAACAGAACCTTTTTTGTTTCTTCTCTACTGCTTAGAGCATTTCGCTAATGCCGCCGATTCCAACTTCAGTTTTTCGATAATGCACAGCCTCTTTCATATGCACAGCTTCTATTTTCTCTGAACCGTCCATATCTGCAATAGTGCGCGCAATTTTCATACAACCGCTCACAGCCCTTTGGCTCAAGCTATACATATCCTGCGCTTTATCCAGAATCTCCCTTGCCTCATCGCTCATAACGCAATACATCAACACTTCTTGCGGCGTTAAATGCGCATTTCGCTTTCCCTGCCTTCGCCGCTGCACAGAAACAGCATGAGCAATAGGAGTGCGAAGAGTCATTATATCAAGCGGCGTATCTTCTTGCGTGTCTGGCAAATCAACGTGCAGGCGAATATCTATGCGGTCAAGAAGAGGGGCAGAAAACTTTTTCCAGAACTGTTCAATAGAGCGTGCAGAACAAAGACAAAGTTTATCGCTTGAACCAAAGTTGCCGCACGGGCAAGGATTTGTTGCGACAAGCAGCTGAAAAGACGCAGGATACACCGTGTTTCTTCCCGCCCTCGAAAGCGTGATACACCCACTTTCAAGCGGTACTCGAAGCATTTGCAGCACAGACGCTTTAAATTGGCTCGCTTCGTCAAGAAACAATGCTCCATTATGAGCTAAAGAAATTTCTCCTGGTGTACAGCGCGGCCCTCCACCGCAAATTCCTTCAATAGAGGCAGTTTGATGCGGCATACGAAACGGCGGGATTTTTACGAGTGCTGCGCCTTGAGGCAACAGACCTGCGAGAGAATGTATGCGAGTTACCGTTTTGCTCTCTTCATCTGTTAATAGCGGCATAAGGCTCGAAAAGCGTTGCATTGCAAGCGTCTTGCCACAACCTGGAGTACCATACGCCAAGGCATTATGCCCACCCGCAGCAGCTATCTGCAATCCCCGCACTAGATTCTTTTGCCCTCTCACAGTGCATATATCGTTTTCAGGCGTAACAGGAGGAAAAATAACATCATCGATTTTAACATATCCTTCCCCTAGCTCTTCTTCTGCATTTTCTTTTGCAACTTCAAAGCCTTTTCCTGTTTCAAGTGCATTAAATGCTTCTAAAAGAGTTTCGGCGGCAAAAATATGCGTTCCTGTCATCTTCATCGCCTCGCCCTTGTTTAGCGCAGGCACAATGCACTTTGTAATTCCCGTTTCTGCAGCCGTTGCAATAGCAGCTTGAATTCCGCGAACACTTTTTACATTGCCGCTTAAATCAAGCTCTCCAATAATAAGTACGCTTTCTTCAAAAAGCTCTCCGTTGCTCTTATCTCTTTCCAAGTCCAATTTTGCCTCTAGCACAGCTAACGCAATCGGCAAATCAAAACCAGCTCCCTCTTTTTTCAAGTCAGCAGGCGAAAGACTTATCAACACCCTTTCTTTCGGGAACTCAAGCCCAGAATTACGGATAGCAGAGCGGATTCTTTCTCGGCTTTCCTTTACCGCGCCGTCGGCAAGCCCCACCATATCAATAGCAGGTATTCCCTTTCTTAAATCAACTTCAACGCTCACTATTGCGCCCTCATATCCAAAAGGCGAAAAACTATATATTTTCATAATATCCTCTATATTCAAATATCGTATGAGAAATAGGACTGTGTTACACTCTGTATCATTCTTTTCGTGTTTAAAGCATTCTCCTTCTAATGCGACAGCCTTTCTCATTTACGTGCGACAGTGTGTCGCATTGGAATGAGAAAGACTATCGCATTGTAAGAATGAGAATGGGTGTCGCAAAAATATTGTTATATAAGTCTAAAAGCAATAATACGCTATATATAGCGAACTGACAAGAATTATACTGCGTTTACACTCCGCGCACATATTTTTGGAATTTCACACTTTATAACTAGACTTATACGGAAATTGCTAGTATACTATGATATATATAACTAGGAGGTTATATGAAAATATCAACTCGTGGCAGATATGCACTTCGCTTTATGATTGATTTGGCAGTGCATAACACAGGTGGCTATACAACGCTTCGCGATGTATCAACTCGGCAAAACATTTCGGTCAAATACTTAGAGCAAATAACCGCTTTATTAAGCAAGTATTCGCTTTTAAACAGTGTCAGAGGACCTCAGGGGGGGTATAAACTTTCTAAAAGCCCCGAAAAATATACCGTCGGCGAAATATTGCGCATTACAGAGGGCAACTTAGCCCCTGTAACATGTCTTGAATCAAGCGAAAACTCTTGCGAGAAAAAAGAAATCTGTCCTACGCTGAAAATGTGGGAAGGCTTTTATAAAGTAGTGAATGACTATTTCGATTCTATCCATTTAAGCGACCTTATAAAAAACGTGAAAGTAGAACAAATCTACGATTATGTCATTTAACATAATTTCACTAGGAAAATAGAGCTATTTCTATTGACAATTCCCCAAATTACAAGTATATTTTTATCATACTGATTCACTAGGAGATATTTCTATGGCAGAGAAAGTCGCAAAGAAAGTAACAGAACTCATCGGGCATACACCTCTCCTTGAGCTTACCAACACAGAGAAAAAGGAAGCTCTCAAGGCTCGCATTGTGGCGAAAGTGGAGTATTTCAATCCAGCAGGAAGCGTGAAAGACCGCATTGCCAAGGCGATTATCGATGATGCCATTAAGAGCGGCAAAGTAAGCTCTGATTCGGTCATCATTGAGCCGACAAGTGGAAACACAGGTATCGGGTTGGCTATGGTTGCTGCAAGTTATGGACTTCGCGCCATTCTCACAATGCCAGAGACAATGTCTGTAGAGCGCAGAAGTCTTTTAAAGGCGTATGGAGCAGAAATCGTATTGACAGAAGGTGCAAAAGGTATGAACGGCGCAATCGAAAAGGCAAAAGAGCTTGCTGCTGCAACGCCTCACAGCTTTATTCCAAGCCAGTTCACCAATCCCGTAAACCCTGAAACGCACTACAACACGACAGGTCCTGAAATCTATGAAGACATAGACGGCAAAGTTGATGCGTTTATTGCAGGAGTCGGCACAGGCGGCACTTTGAGCGGTGTGGGCAAGTACTTGAAAGAAAAGAACCCGAACATCAAGATTTTTGCAGTTGAGCCTGCTACCTCTCCTGTTCTTTCAAAAGGTTCAAAAGGACCGCACAAGATTCAAGGTATCGGCGCGGGCTTCGTTCCAGAAACGCTCGACACAAAGATTTATGATGAGGTTATCGCTGTTGAAAACGAAGATGCGTTTGAAACAGGCAGAGAGTTTGCAAAGACAGAAGGCGTGTTAGTCGGCATTTCTGCAGGCGCGGCAATTTGGGCAGCAAAGCAGATTGCAAAGAGAGCCGAGTTTGAGGGAAAGACCATTGTCGTATTGCTTCCAGACACAGGCGACCGCTATTTGTCTACAGAGCTTTTCTCTAAATAACTTTTTCTAAAAAGTTTCTATAAAGCACATTCTATAACACTTCCCCGATGATAAGCAAAGAGGACTCTTTTTCAAGGGGAAGTGTTTTTTTTATTTTGTATTATTGCATATAATCACCATGTATTTGTATTTTTGTTAAGCAGCTCCGTGCGGAATACTACTAGGAATTTGACAAATTTTAGCCGAAATAAATAGAGAACGTATAAGAGGAAGAAAAATGGCTAATCTAATCAGCATAGAAAATTGCAAAGTATGCAGTGAATCAAAGACATATATTAAAAGAATCGACTGGACTTTTAAAAGCGGAGAAGCGTGGCTCATCATCGGTGCAAATGGAAGCGCAAAAGCGGATTTTATCAAAGCTCTTTCGGAAAACAAGCGATTTTTTTCGCCGAACGCAGTGAATAACAGTGATGTATCGCTTTATTCATCAGTGTTCAAAGACAGCGTAGAAACAGTGTCGCTAGAAACTGCAGCCTCGTTAATCGAAGAAGAGAGAGAAAGAGATGAAAGCGATTATATGGATAGATTGGACGAGGGAAGAACGGGCAGAAGATATATTGCAGAAGTCGCTCCTGAAATTGCAAACAGACTTGAAACTTTGCCACAGGTAAAATTATGCGGAGTGGAAAAGATTTTAGAGCGCGGACTTAAATATATGTCTACGGGCGAAATCCGCAGAACACTGCTGTGCCGTTCCCTTCTTTCTGGCAAAAAGCTCTTGATTTTAAGCGACCCATTTGCAGGGCTTGATAAAGAGAGCAGACGCATTTTGCTTGAGTTTTTCGATACCGTTGTTTCAAAACAGCTTAAAGGCACTTCTGACAATCCTTTTCCTACCATCATTTTGAGTATGGAGAGAATGGTTGAAATCCCTGAAAGCATAAACCGCGTTTTAGAGTTTACAGGCGATGCTGTTTCTTTTTGCGGGGAAAGAAGCGAATATGAAAAACTCTTAGAGCAGAGAAGCGAGGAAGAGGCAGAGCGAAAGGCGAAAGAAAAAAAGAGCTTTAGCGATGAGCTAAAATCGATGCTCGATATGTCAAAAGGGAATTCTACAGAAAAAACAGAAAAAAAGACACTGGTTGAGTTTAACAATGTAAATGTTGGTTGGGGCGATAACAAGGTTATCAGAGATTTGAACTGGAAAGTAAAAGAGGGAGAGCATTGGCTTATTCGCGGCGCAAACGGCAGCGGAAAAACAACGATACTTGAGCTGATAACAGGCGATAACCAACAAGTGTACTCGAATGATATTTGGCTTTTCGGCAGAAAGCGAGGAACGGGAGAAACGATTTGGGACATAAAAGCAAAGCTCGGCATTGTCAGCTATCGGTTGCATGTTGACTACCGTATGCTTGGCGGCTTTGATATTGAAAGCGTTATTATCTCTGGCTTCCGAGATTCCATCGGGCTATATGAAGCAAAGACAGACCTTGAAAAGCATGAAGCGCGCAAATGGTTAAAGCTCGGCGGCTTTCAAGGCAGAGAAGATGAGGCGTTTGCTTCATTGAGTTATGGAGAGCAAAGAGCTATTTTGATTTTGCGGGCAGCAGTAAAGCAACCTCCGCTACTCATTCTTGATGAGCCTTGTCATGGGCTTGATGAAAATTACAGGCAAAAGATACTCAACCTTATGGAAATCATTGCAGAAAGCGGCACGACGACCATTCTTCACGTTACTCACGACCCAACAGAAGTGCTGAAAGCCGAAAAACATATCTTAGAGCTGCACAAAGACAAAGAGCCGATGTATACGATAATAGAGAGCGAGGGTTAATGTTTTTTTTGACCAACAGTAAAGCCTTTGTTTTTTGTTTGCCCATTACTCTGCTCACAACTCTTTTTTTCCCCTTTTCTAAAGCACACGCAAAAGGGGGTCTGCCCGCAAAAGAAGCTGCGGCTTTTACAGAAGTGTGGGGGTATGTTATGGAGGGCAACGAAAACGAGTTTAAAAGAGGATTCCCGATAACAGATGTCGGCTATTTTTCCGCGACGATTAACATGTACGGAGAGCTATCCAGCGTGCCAAAAAGGAAAAAAATTCCTTCGTGGTACAAAGGGAGAGTACATCTTGTAACGAGTTGCGACGGGAGAACGCTATCTCATTTTGTGATGAGTACGGATTTCCCGCTTAGAGAAAAGCTCATAGAGGATTTAATACGCGCGGCAAAGGATTATGACGGGCTGCAAATCGATTATGAGTATATTCCTGCGCGCGATAGAATAAATTTTCTGACCTTTTTGGAAGAGGTGAGAAAAAGATTACCGAAAAACAAAATCTTTTCGATAGCCGTGCCTGCAAGAATGAGAACCATTTCTGATGATATTTATCCGTATCCGAAAATAGAAAAACTTGTTGACCGCGTGATAATAATGGCGTATGACGAACATTGGTCAACAAGCGCGCCTGGTTCTATTGCGTCGATTGAGTGGTGCAAAAAGATTGCTTCGTATGCAAAGACGGTTATTCCCAAAGAGAAGCTCGTTATGGGATTGCCGTCTTACGGAAGGTCGTGGGGAAGAACGTGGAACAGGGCTTTTTATTATTCTGGCATTATGCGTATATGGAGAGAAAACGGCAAGCCTGAAATAAAGCGAGATAATGCCATTCCGCATTTTTCTTTTACTGTTCCTTTAAGCGTTACAGTATATTATGAAGATGATTACTCTATGCTCTACAGAAGCCGAATGTATGAAGATATGGGAATAGAGAAAATCGGATTTTGGCGAATTGGGTTTGAAGACGAAGGATTTTGGAAAAACATAAAAATCGCGAAAAGCAACACGAATAAAGTTTTGCTTCGCACCTCTCTTCACTATCCATGGACATGGTCAAAATAAGAGCAACAGGAATAATACGCTACTTTTAAGGAGAAGAGCTATTTATGGATACTAATGAAAACACTGAAAAAAAACAGAGCAATATAAATAAATCCCTCGAAGACCCAAACAAGATGATGATAGCACTTGTTGCATATATCGGGGGTCTTTTAGTATTGGCGTTCATCGTATTTTTTTGTGTGAGATGTACGCAAAAGAGCCGTCCGCCCATAGAAGTATCTCTTGACGAAAACAGCAAAGAGCTGACAAACGGAGAGGAAGAGAGTGAAGAAAATACAGACGGTTGGGACTATGAGGGAAACAAGGGAGCTGCATACAAAAGAGAAGAGCTTGCAGGCGAAGTGATGGACTTTACAGAAGTGTGGGGCTATGTTATGGCGAAGAGAGAAGACGAGTTCGACTATGATATGCCGCTTACCGATATAGGATATTTTTCTGCCGACGTAAATGCATACGGCGAGCTTGATATGTTGAACAGAGGCGATAATTTTGCAGCGTTTAACGGCAGAGTGCATTTAGTTTCAACTTGCGAAAGCCGCTCTCTCACTCATTTTGTGCTAGACCCGTCTTACAGCGTGCGCAACAGACTTGTAAAATCGTTAATTGCAGCGAGCAGCAACTATGACGGGCTACAAATCGATTATGAGCTAGTGCCTGCGCGAGACGGAAAAAACTTTTTAGAGTTCTTATCGCTTTTGAAAAAGGGGCTAAACGGCAAAATTTTATCAGTTGCCATTCCTGCGCGCACAAAAACGATAAAAGGCGATGTGTATTCATATAGTGCTATTGCGAAAATCGTTGACAAGATAATTGTTATGGCGTATGACGAGCATTGGTCAACAAGCGCGCCTGGTTCTATTGCGTCGATGCCATGGAGCAAGAAAGTCGGGGAATATTCCATAAGCGTGATACCAAGCGAAAAGCTGGTAATGGGCTTACCGTTTTATGGGCGCACATGGGGAGATTTTACGACAAACAAGGCGTATTATTTCTCTGGCATAAATCGGCTTATGAGCGAAAACAATATTCACAAAGTGCAACGAGAAGACGGAGTGCCGTATTTTTCTTTTAAGAAAGAAATAGAAATCACAGGCTACTTTGAAGACGAAAAATCGTTAGTAGAGCGAACAAAGCTGTACAAGGATTTAGGAATAAAGAATCTCGCTTTTTGGAGAGTTGGTCAAGAAGACAGAGAATATTGGAATTGGCTAAAAACAGAATAGCACAAAAAAAGCGTATCGGTAAGCTCATCGATACGCTTTTTTATCAAAAGAAAACGAAAGAGTCAACAAAAGCCTATATATGCGCCATAAATCTCTCAAACGCCTCTCTTCCGCTCTCAGTGCATTTGTAAACACCAGCATCTTCAAGCACTCGAGCAAAAACTAAGCCTGTTTCCGTTCGCAAAATCTCGTCGATATTACTTCCGTTGATTTCGCTATATTTTCCGCGTATTTTTTCAAGCCACGGCGCGTGCTTTGAAAGCGTTTCATCAGACGAAATATCTTTGTTCTCCATAATCGCATCAGCAAGGTCTGACAGCTCATTTTTCAGTCTGCTCGGAAGAACTGCCAAGCCCATCACTTCGATTAAGCCGATATTTTCCTTTTTGATGTGATGAAGTTCGGCATGAGGGTGATACACACCGAGGGGGTGTTCTGCGGTCGTTATGTTATTGCGCAAAACTAAATCAAGTTCAAAGCTTTCTCCCCGTCTGCGTGCAATCGGAGTGATTGTGTTATGATTTTCGCCATCTGTCTGCGCAAAGATAAATGCGCTCTCGTCCGTGTATCCTCTCCACACGCTCAAAATATGGTCTGCCAGCGCGACAAGCCTAGTTTTATCGAACGACGAAATGCGTATCACAGAAAGCGGCCACTCGACAATGCCCACTTTTACATCTTCAAAGCCCGCAATTTTGAACGTCTTTTCAACTTTTGCTCTCGCCATCGGGAACTCGTACGCTCCGCCTTGAAAATGGTCGTGCGTCAAAATAGAGCCGCCAACGATTGGCAAATCTGCGTTAGAACCAAGCGTATAATGCGGAAAGAGCGTTACAAAATCAAGAAGTCGCTCAAACGTCTTTTTACAAATAAGCATCGGAGAGTGCTTCATCGAAAACACAATGCAATGCTCGTTATAATACACATACGGCGAATACTGAAATCCCCAGCTCTCTCCTGCAAGGGTAAGCGGAATAATGCGATGATTTTCCCTCGCCGCGTGGTTGACTCTGCCTGCATAGCCGACATTTTCTTTGCACAACAAGCACATCGGATATCCGCCCTGCTTCGCGCTCTTTGCAGCGGCGATTGCTTTCGGGTCTTTTTCAGGCTTAGAAAGATTTATCGTTATGTCCAACTCACCGTATTTTGTCGCCGTCTTCCACTTGAGGTCTTTTTTGACTCGATAGCGGCGTATATAATCGGTGTTTTGGCTAAATGTGTAAAAATAATCAGTCGCCTCTTTTGCATCTTTTTTCAACAGAGCATTGAACTTTGCAATCACTTCACTCGGGCGCGGCACAAGGCAACCCATCAATTTCGTATCAAACAAATCGCGATACACCACGCTGCTTTCGCACAAGCCTGCCTCAATAGCATAATCAAGCAACTCTGACAAAATGTCTTCGAGGTCTTCTATTTTTACATCGGGAATTGAAGAGGCTTGCTCTGCGCTCTCAAAGCCGTCAAGCCCTAAGTTCATCAGCAGCATATTCTGTGTAAAGATTATATCGTCAGAAACAATAAGCCCCGTTTTTAATCCATACGAAACAAGTCGATTTATGTTTTCAAATACAGTCATAACTTTTATTATATCCCCAGTTCCTAGAATTGCAAGACAAAGATTTGCAATTCTAGCATTTTTCCATACGCACTCCCTGCTTTTAGATGCTCAATCGTTCGATGATTGTTCCAGAAAGAGAATAATTCGTAATCGTGCGGTTTTCATAAATCGCAAAGCCCGCCGCGCTGTTTTCTTTCGGAAGCGAAATCGAGCCAGGATTACAAATCACAATCCCGTCAGGCGAGCGATACAGCTGTTGAATATGCGTGTGCCCAAAGAAGAACACATCGTTTTCGCTCAGCTTCGGCAGCTTTTCAGGGCTGTATATGTGTCCGTGCGTGCAAAACAAGCGCGTTCCGTTATCAACAACGAGCGCATAATCCGACATCACGGGGAAATCAAGCAGCATTTGGTCAACTTCCGCATCGCAATTTCCGCGGCACGCGATAATCTTCTCTTTGAGCGGATTAAGCAGCTCGACCACACCGCGCGGATTGTGATTTTCAGGAAGCGGATTGCGCGGGCCGTGATACAATATATCGCCGAGGATTACCAAATAATTGCTCTTCGATTCTCTAAATGCGTCTAACGCCACCTTGAGCGCGCCCTCTGAGCCGTGAATATCCGACAGAATAAAATACTTCATTTCTCTTTCTCCAATCGATTTCTATCCAATCTAAAACTTGACTTTTGCGTAAAATCCCGCAGGCAACGCCGCCACTTCCACATTCTTAGCAAACAAGTCCGTTCGGTGCAAAAACGGCACGAGAAAGCCCGACGCAGAGCCTAACACAGCCCCCGCCAACACGTCAGAAGGGAAATGATTGCCGCTCATAACTCTCAACACCCCCGTTGCGCTCGCCAAAGTCAACGCCGTCGCGCACACAGGGATTTTCAGCTTTGAATCGCCGTTATACGAACTAAACACATAACAGGCAAACGTCGCCGCCGCAAATGCGTTCGTGGTATGTCCGCTCGGAAATGAGTTTTTGTAATCTTCCTCGTCCATATCCTTGTCGCTTCCGCCCGAAAAATACATATACGGTCTGTTTCTCTCCACAACCGTCTTGAGCGCAGAGTATGTCCCCGAAGCAAACAGCATTGTTTCGGCAAACATCACGCCCGTCGTTATCCAATCGCTTGAGGCATACACGCCATAAAGCGCAGGAGCAATAGCCAACGCACAGCCCACCGTCCCCAAATTGTCGAGCGTTTCGCTATACGATTGTGCAGCCCAGCGGTCGAAAGCGTTTATATCGCTCTTGTCGTAAAGCGTGCCGTCCCAGTCCTCCGCGCTCTCGGTGTGGCTCTTGTAAAGCCTGTATCCCCAGCCAGCCGCACCAAGCGCAGAAATAGTTATGTCAAGCGGCAGATTCAAGGCAAACGGCGCAGGCGAAATGCTCTCAATCGCCGCATTTTCCTCGCTTTGCGCAAAGAGATTTTGTGAAAACACGACCATCGCCGAGAGCAAAAACACAATCTTCGACAGGCTTCCGCTCATCTTCCTCATTTCTCTTTCACTCCTCTCTTCGACGCTTCATAAAAGATAATCGAAGCGGCTTGAGCCACATTCAAGCTCTCCACAGGCGACTCTCCGCCCTTGTCCATATCGACAAACGGAATTATCACTCTCTCATCGCAATTTTTCTTCACTTCGTCGCTAATTCCGTTCTCTTCGTTTCCGAGAATGAGCGCAACGCCCTTATTTGCCCTGATGTCCGCAATTTTGTCCACTCTCATCGTCGCATCTAACGCCGTCCCAATGCGCACCATTCTGCCTTTCAAATCCTTGAGCAAATACGAAATCGATTTTACGGAGAAAAACCGCACGCGTTCCATTCCCCCCTGCGCTACACGATACGAACTCGTCGTAATCGACGTTTGCGCCTCGTCAAGCGGTATCACGATGTTTTTTATGCCGAAAAACGCCGCACTTCGAACGATTGCGCCCAAATTATTCGCATTGCCCACGCGGTCTAAAATCGCCACGTCTTCTTTTCTCTCAATCCACTCATCAACAACGTCGCTCGTCAGCCGCTCAATCCTTGGCAACAAAATCATCGCGACCGCGCCTTGATGATGCGGCGTTCCCGAAAGTTTTTCCAGCTCCGCCTCGTCTTCCACCATATTATACGGCTTTTTATTCGCCGCCATCATCTTGCACATCGCGCCCAATTCTTTGGCTCTTTCTTTCGTGAAATACAGCCGCTGCACCTTGTCGCTATTCTTTTCGCACAGAGCTTTCACCGCCGCCCAACCGCACACAGCCAGCTCTTTTCTCTCTTTATTCTTCATTTTTTCTCCAAATCTTTTCTCACGCCCCAATTTTCCTCCTCTCCCCTTTTTGTCTGCAAAAGAAAGAGGAGGAAAAGGGTGAGAAAAACTAATTCACGCCGTGCGCGTCGGGAGTTCCCTCAGATACATATTTTTTGAGCTGCGCGCCGCCAAGCTTCGGGTTCATAATCACCGAAGGACCTGCAATACAGCCGCCCTCGCACGCCATCACTTCAATCAGGTTCGGACAATTCGGCGGAGTCGGCATTGTTCCCGCGTTTATCTTGCCATACATCGAGAGCGTCTTCATTCCCGCCTTGTTCAGCCCGTCGATAACAACAGGACGCAGGATACTCATGTCGCTCAAGCGGATTTTCACGCTTTCCGCCACGCCCCCCGTAACAGCGAAGTTTCTCGCGCTCGCAGTCGGCGCATTCTCAATCTTGCTTTCCTCAAGGCTCGCCACGTTCACGCCTTTCGCCTCGATGAGTGCCGCCAATTCCTCCGCGCTCAGCACATAATCCACGAGTTCATCATCAAAGCCCTCTCTCCTCTTCGCCAAACAAGGACCTATAAACACCGTAATACAATCCGCGTCGTTTTTCTTCGCGATTTCCGCCGTGTAGTGCATCGGGCTTCGCGTATCGCTAATGCAAGGGCTCAATTCAGGCACATGGATATTCACCGCGCGAACGTACGCCGAGCAACAAGACGTTGTCATCATCTTATCGCCCCTTTCCATTCGCTCTTCAAACTCTTTCGCCTCTTTCGCCGCGCAAATATCCGCCCCAATCGCCACTTCCAAGCTATCGCTAAATCCGCACGCGCCTAGCGCACTTTTCAATTTTCCTGCCGAAACTTTGAACTGACCTGCAATCGCC
The DNA here is from genome assembly GCA_937901865.1 of uncultured Treponema sp. Classification (GTDB taxonomy): domain Bacteria; phylum Spirochaetota; class Spirochaetia; order Treponematales; family Treponemataceae; genus Treponema_D. The sequence goes on along the minus strand of CALDID010000085.1, from coordinate 3,933 downwards.
GGCGCGTACAAAGCCACGACCTTGTCGCCCTTCATAATATGTTTCACCACGTCATACAGCTGTGATTTGTCCATCATCGCGCTAAACGGGCACTCTCTCATACAAGAGCCGCAGAAAATGCACTTGTCGTAATCGATATGCTCTCTTCCGTCCTCGCCTTTTGAAATCGCGCCGACAGGACACGCCTCTTCGCACGGCACAGGAATCTTAATTATCGCGTGATACGGACAGTTTTGCATACAAAGACCGCAATTTATGCACTTTGCCGAATCGATATGGCTGTGTCTGTCTTCTCCGACAGCAATCGCCTTCTTTGGACAGTTGACTTCGCACGGGCGCGCCAAACACCCCTGACACGCATTCGTAACCATATAATGCGTCTTCACGCACGCATTGCAGGCTTCGTGCAAAACGGTCAGCATCGGCCAAGTCGGCTTTTGTCTTTCCTCAGCTTTGCCCACAAGCTCGTCAAGCTCGGTGTCTTCATTCATTTCCTCGACGGAAAAGCCCATTCTTGCCGCGACTCGCATCTTCAAAATCTCTCTGTCGTGATAAATGCAGCAGCGAATAGGCTTCGAGCCTGCTGGCGCGAGTTCTCTGGGAATGTATCGGATATTTTTCAAAAGAGAGCCGTCGAGCTGCATCTTTGTAATGCGCACAAGAATGTCGCGCTTCAAAGCCGCGGCGTTGTTGTTGACGTTCAGCATAGTGAACCTCCTGCAATAAATAGAAAAGTGTGTGTTTTATATTATACTCACTTTCTCACTCTTTTACTAGCGATTTTTCTCTTTTTTCGCTTCATTCCCTTTTTGGATTTGACGCACAGCGTCTTTTTCCCCTCAAACCACTTTGGATTGAGACGCACAGCGTCTTTTTCCCCTCAAACCACTTTGGGATTTGGTCGCACAGCGTCTTTTTCGCGTCAAACCATTTTGGATTGAGACGCACAGCGTCTTTTTCACATCAAACCATTTTGGATTGACCCGAAAAAACTTTTTTTTCAAGCCATCACACTTAGGGATTTGACGCACAGCGTCTTTTTCGAGCCATTCCACTTTGGGAAAAGTACGGTTGCGTAAAAAATTTGAGAACCTCGATTGAAGCAAGGGGTATGAACTCTTGGCTAAAGCATTGCTATCGTTTTCGGGGAGAAAAAAGAGAGAAAAGAAAAAAGAGAAAAAAACAAAAAAAAATTTGACTTTTGCACGCGGAAATTAGTATCTTTATTTATGAAAGCATTTTATTTTGTGGCATAAGCTGCAAGGGAGATAGGCAAAAAAATGGCAGAATACCAGTTTCAAACAGAAGTCAATCAGCTTTTGAAGTTGATTATTCATTCAATGTATTCAAACAAGGACATTTTCCTTCGCGAAATCGTTTCTAACGCATCGGACGCGCTCGACAAGCTCAAATATTTGACGGTCAGCGATGATAATTACAAGAGCCTCAATTTCGACCCGCGCATTGACATCAGCTTTGACGAGAGCAACGCCGTTCTCGTGGTGCAAGATTGCGGTATCGGTATGACAAACGAGGATTTGACTGCGAACCTCGGAACGATTGCACGTTCTGGCACAAAAGCCTTTATCGAAAAAATATCAAACGACAAGAGCGCAGGCGATTCTAACCTTATCGGTCAGTTCGGTGTCGGTTTCTACAGCGCATTTATGGCGGCAAAGAAGATTGATGTCTTCACACGAAAAGCTGCAGGTGACGGCAAGCTGTGGAAGTGGTCTTCTGACGGCACAAACAGCTATTCTATCGAAGAGATTGCCGCAGACAGCGAAGAAGCAAAGAAATACGGCTTTGACAAGGCGGAAAAATGCGGAACTGCCATCGTGATGAGCTTGAACGACGAGAGCAAAGACTATGCTTCTCGCTGGAAGGTTGAAGAACTCATCAAACGCTACTCAGACCACATCGCATTCCCGATTTTCTTGCACTACGAGCAGAAGCAGTACGACGACAAAGGAAATGTAAAGTCAACCGAGAACAAAATTGACCAGGTTAACTCTGCGAGCGCGCTGTGGAAACGCTCAAAATCAGAACTCAAGGCAGAGGATTACAACAATTTCTACAAAACCGTATCGCACGACGGACAAGACCCGCTGCACTACGTTCACACTCACGCAGAAGGCACGCAGGAATACACGACTTTGTTCTTTGTGCCGCAGACTGCGCCGTTTGATATGTACAACGCGGATTATAAGAGCGGAGTCAAGCTCTATGTCAAGCGCGTTTTCATCACGGACGACGACCGCGAGCTTTTGCCTGCATATTTGCGCTTTGTTCGCGGCATAATCGACAGCGAGGATTTGCCGCTCAACGTTTCACGCGAGATTTTGCAGCAGAATAGAATCCTCTCTTCAATCAAATCGCAGTCTGTCAAGAAACTTTTAGGCGAGTTCAAGAAGATGGGCGAGGAAGCCGACAAGGCGAGAAAGGTGGAAGCGGACAAGAGAAGCGAAGACGAGAAAAAAGCAATCGAAAAGTGGAACACGTTCGTCAAGAACTACAACAGACCGATGAAAGAAGGTCTTTACGGCGACTATGCAAACCGCGACGAGATTGCAGAAATCGTGCGCTTTAAGTCTACTGCCGCTGAAGGCACGGGAGATGAAAATTGGACGAGCTTTGCCGACTATGTGCAGCGCATGCAAAGCGGACAGAAGGCAATTTACTACATCACAGGCACGGACGAAAAGAATCTTCGCGCTTCTCCGCTTCTTGAGGCATACAAAAAGAAGGGCTTTGAGGTTCTTTTGATGGCGGACGACATCGACGACATCGTGATTTCGGGCTATGGCAAATACAAAGACTTTGAATTGAAAGCCGTGAACCGCGCTGGCAGCGATGAAGAGCTGGGAGTGGACAAAGACGAGGCGAAAAAGAAGGAAGAAGAGTTCAAAGACGCGGTCGCAAAGATTAAGAAGGCTCTTGAAGGACGAGTTAAGGACGTTGTTCTTTCAAAACGCCTTTCAGACAGCCCGAGCTGCGTTGTTATTGACGAAAACGACCCGTCAGTTCAGATGGAGCGCATGATGAAGGCGATGGGACAGACGGGAATGAGCGAAGTCAAGCCGATTCTTGAGGTGAACGCCGACCATATTCTCGTGCAAGACATTCGCGACACGGACAATGAGCAGGTTATTGCCGACACGAGCGAAGTTTTGCTTGATGAGGCACTTTTGGTGAGCGGCGCAGAGCTCAAAGACCCGAACAAGTTCGTTACAGCCTTGAACAATCTTCTTGCGAAGTAATTTTCACAGCTGACTTTGTAAAACTTTAGTCATTCTCGTGCTAGACACGGGAATCTTAAAACGAAAAAAGGCTGGATTTGAACCGTCCAGTCTTTTTTTATGCGCATTTTTATTGCTTTTTTAACGGCGGTACAATAAAATCTTCAAAAATCTTTTCGCCGCGCTTTCTCCGCTTTATTGAATCAATGGCAAAATAATTTTTCAGCTCATTTCCTTTCAGCAATGTCTTCGGTCTTCCGTTAGGTGTCATAACAAAGCCGAGTGTAAAGGAGTTTTCCGACATCGCAAGGCTGCAAGTGATTTTGTTTTTAGAAAAATCTTCTTCAACAAGCGTACTCTGCTGCAATATTTTGTCCAAAATCGGCAAAAACTGCACTTTTCGGCGCACAGAACCTTTTACCGCCGCTTCTGACTGACCTTTTTTCACAAAGTCAAAATCATTTTCAGTCAATGTTTCACGAATCGCCCTTTCAAAAAACTCCCCTGCGCTTAATTCCGTGTGAACTCCCGTCAAATACAGGAAATTATCCTTTTCTGCCGCTATGATATAACACTTTTTCAGCCTAAAATGCACTGAAACAATCTGATAATCGTAAGTGAGAAAGGTCTGTTCGTATATTTTTGCACCGTCTAAGATTGCGTTAAGTACATTTGTTTTAAAAGATGCTTGTGT
>CALDID010000084.1 GCA_937901865.1 uncultured Treponema sp. | reverse complement strand
CCCCGATTGATTTGTTTACATTCGTTTTAAGACAAGGATTATTCTAATCTCCGAATAATCCTTTTTTTTACGTCTTTGAAAATACCGCCTTCCCGATTTTCAAAAAATATCAGACACCCTGATTCGCTTTATTCAGAGGTGCTGAATACCTCGATTCAGAGAGTCTGAATACCTCAACTCAGAGATACTAAATACCGTGATTCAGAGTGTCTATTTTGTGTCATTCAAGGCTAAGTCGTATCGAATTTCTTTCATTGACTTCAGCAAAGAGCTGCTACAAAAGCCGTCCGCGACCTTACAAGACAGGCTGTGCCTGCTAGTTGCGGAAGGAGTGGATTGGGGCTGGGATTCTGCCGCCGCGATTGATGAAATCCGCACAGCTAAAGCGATTCACGTCGATAACAGGACAGCCGCCGAGCAATCCGCCGAACTCCACCCAATCGCCAGGCTTTTTTCCAGGTGAAGGAATAAGGCGCACGGCGGTCGTTTTGTTGTTCACCATACCGATAGCCATTTCGTCCGCCATAATGCCCGAAATCGTCGTTGCGCTCGTGTCGCCAGGAATTGCAATCATATCCAGCCCGACAGAGCAGACTGTCGTCATCGCTTCGAGCTTTTCAAGCGTTATCGAGCCTTGCTTCACCGCATTAATCATTCCCTCGTCCTCGCTCACAGGAATAAACGCGCCCGAAAGCCCGCCCACATTCGTTGAAGCCATCACGCCGCCTTTTTTCACCATATCGGTCAGCATTGCCAAAGCCGCCGTCGTTCCCGGTGCGCCGCAGCCCTCCAAGCCGATTTCCTCAAGAATCCGCGCCACGCTGTCGCCAACGGCAGGAGTCGGAGCAAGCGAGAGGTCGAGAATACCGAAGTTCACGCCGAGCCGAGAGGCCGCTTCAGAGCCGACGAGCTGTCCCATTCTGGTAATCTTGAACGCCATCTTTTTAATGCCGTCCGCAAGTTCGTTAATCGGTCTGCCCTTGAACTCCCGCGCCGCCGCAAGAATAACACCCGGACCTGAAACGCCGACGTTAATCACCGCATCTCCCTCGCCTGGACCGTGGAACGCGCCTGCCATAAACGGATTGTCCTCAGGCGCATTCGTGAACACGACGAGCTTTGAACAGCCATTGACCGCGCAATTCTTCGACGCTTCCGCCGTACGCTTTATGATTTCGCCCATCAAGCGCACCGCGTCCATATTGATTCCCGATTTTGTTGAACCGACGTTGACGCTTGAGCAAACGCAGTCGGTAACCGAAAGGGCTTCGGGAATCGAGTCAATCAAAATGCGGTCGGCTTCCGTAATGCCTTTTTGCACGAGCGCAGAAAAGCCGCCGATGAAGTTCACGCCGAGTTCTTTCGCCGCTTTGTCGAGCGTACGGCAATATTCCACATAGCTTTTTTCGCTTGAAGCACCCGCAACGAGCGCAATCGGCGTAACAGAAATACGCTTGTTGATAATCGGCACGCCGAATTCCTTTTCGATGTCCTGCCCCACGCGCACAAGGTTGCCCGCTTTTCGCATAATCTTGTCGTATATCTTGCGGCAGGCGGTCTTTGCGTCGCTGTCCGCGCAGTCCAGAAGCGAAATGCCCATCGTGATACAGCGCACGTCGAGTTTTTGGCGCATAAACATATTAACCGTTTCTTGAATTTCCACTGGCGAAAAAATCATATTCACACTTCCCTTATAAAGTAGTCGCTCTCTATATTACCCGAAACGCGCTTATCTTGCAAATACCTAGATTGCGTGTTATTCTTATATTTGAAGATATTTTTCGGAGGAATTATGATTACTAAGGTTTTATCTGTTGGCGGTTCAATCGTTGCGCCTGAAAAGCCAGATACGGCGTTTTTAACAGCGTTTTCGGCGATGGTCAAAGAATGGCTTGAAGCAGACAAGGAGCGCAGATTGATTCTCGTCGTTGGAGGCGGAGCTCCTGCGCGTATATATCAGACGGCGTGCCGCGAAGTGTTTGCAGGCGTGGAAAACAATGCGTGCGACTGGATTGGCATTATGGCAACACGACTCAATGCGCAGCTTGTCAAGGCGATTTTCGGCGATTTGTGCCGCGAAGATGTCGTAACAAATCCAAGTGAAGCAAATGAGTTCACGGGACGCATTTTGCTTGCGGCGGGGTGGAAGCCAGGATTTTCGACAGACAATGACGCGGTATTGCTCGCGGAAAAGTTCAACGCAGACACCGTCGTCAATCTGTCGAACATCGAGAAAGTATACACGGACGACCCGCGAAAGAATCCCGACGCAAAGCCGATTGACTCGATTTCTTGGGCGGATTTCTGCGCAATGGTGGGCGAGGAATGGGAGCCTGGCAAAAACTGTCCGTTCGACCCGATTGCGAGCAAGAAAGCGCGCGAGATGGGCTTAAAGGTCATTTGCGCAGGCGGCAAGAACATCGCGAATATCCGCGCAATCCTTGACGGCTCCGATTTCGTCGGCACAATCATCGGCTAACAGGCATAGCCTGATTTGTAAGACGCAGGCAGCTGTGTAAAGCGCAGACGGATTTGCAGGTATAATTTTACAAAAAAATTCCCGTGGGTAATTTGCACGGGAATTTTCATCTTATTTCTGTTTCATCTTACACAAAAGAGTGTTCACGTTACGAGTGTTTCCCTTTCAAAACTGCGTTGAGCATGTTCTCATACATCTTGAACAGCTCGGCAACAATCTCCGCCTCGCTCATCTTCGCGCTAAAGCCATACGCCTCCATAACAGCGCGGTCGTTCGCTCTGTGAGCCTTGCGCAAATCGGGAGGCATAATCATTTCATTATACAATTCGGCAAGCGACCAATCCTTGTATTTTTTGCGGGCATCAAGAATAGTTTGTGCAGTTTTCTCGATTTTTGATTTTTGTTTATCTGTAGGATTGCACCACGGAAAATTGTTATAAACAATGCTTATCGAGTAGCGATAATCGCTTTTTAGCCTGCCGCAAACAACTCGCATCCAAGCATTATGCACACTGCTCATTAAAACACCAAATGTATAAAGAGTTGCGTTTGGAATCATTGAACAAGCATTACTCGCGATAATTTTAGGCTTGACATACCCAATAGGAACATACGCGCGATTTTCCGAAGATACAACAGGAACTAGCAAATACTCGCTTTTTGGCTGCCTTATTGCAGAAAATAAGTAAGGAGTCGCGGCGGCTTGATGAGCTTGCACTTGCTCGCTTTTTTCTCTGAACGCCCTGCAATTTTCAAGTCTTTGTTTTATTATTTTTGAACAGACAGCTTTTTTCATATCGCTTGGCGTAAACCATAAACAATAGCGTATGTTGTTGTTAATAAAATCTTCTGCACTGACAAAACGCCGAATCCATTTTTTTGCAAACGGAGATTCTCGTAAAAGCTCTTGCTTTTCCTTTTCGCTCAAAATCAAAAAGCCACCCTCACGCGGTTCATTGCCGTTTATCATTTGCTCTGCATTGAAAAGTGGTTTAGAGCGTTTTTCTATCCAAACATTAGGAGCATTAAGTAAATATCCATTGATATTTTCTACATCTTCAAAGGTGTTATCAGCGTTAAAAATTCGTTTTTTGCCTTTTCCATTGCAACTAAAACCGATTATAACACAATGAACAGCAGCCATTAGTTCTTTATCAGTCGTTTCATTTTCCCATTTGAAAGTGCGCCAAGCAAAATCGATATGTACACCCTTTTCAAAAAGCATTTTCCACAAAACTGCAACTTGCTCTCCTTGAGTAATGGAGTTTGTAGAAACAAAAGCACATTTTACGTTTGTATTTTCTATTAAGTCCACAGCCTTTTTA
>CALDID010000083.1 GCA_937901865.1 uncultured Treponema sp. | reverse complement strand
GTTTAACAATAAGATAGATGATATTTTCAATGGAAATTATCGCAATTTGCCGTCTGCGATAAAATTACCGCCATTGAAAAAGGAATTGACAGAAAAGCTCGGTATTACTGATAATTTCTATCTTACTCAGCAACGAATGAAACATATCAACCCAAAACGCAAAGCATCTCATAGCAATCAAGATTTTAGAAGAGAAGAGTATAAAAATATCTTGAAAATGATTGAAACTGCTAATAGTGCGTATATTGATACAGAAAAAGGTAATTTTTTAATTGCTAATAAAGATTCTCAAAACGAAAGAAAAGTAAATATCATTTGCTTTAATAAAGATAAGTTCGGCAATTACATCGTAACGATTAAGAAAGTTGATAGCGGAGATTTGAAAAAGAAAGAATTGAAAAAAGTGGAGGTTGGGGTTTCACCAACTATAACGCGACAAAATGCCTCGCCAGCTTCTAAGGACATACTGGTATCTCCACAGGTAAAAGAGTAGCACAGAAAGATGATTCTGTCAAACAATAAAATATGAAATTGACGCTTGCAAAAAGGAGGTTGAAATGAAAGACGTTGAAAATGTAATCAAAGTATCGTGCGAGTGTAAGGATTTTTTGAAGTTTTCGGAACTTACGGATTTTCAAGGAGAACTGAAAAAGCGGAATGACGATGATATTGACAAGATTGTGCGGTCGATTAAAAAATATGGCTTTAGTTTTCCGTTTTTTGTGTGGAAACACGACGGGATAAATCACGTTTTGGACGGACACGGCAGACTTTCGGCGTTGAGAAAACTTGATGAGTTGGGCTATCTTTTGCCTTCTCTTCCTGTGGTGTATGTGAATTGCGAAAATGAAAAAGCGGCGAAAGATTTGCTGTTGAGGCTTAATTCGCAATACGGTAAAATGACACGCGAGAGCGTTTTAGATTTTATCGGGGATTTGGATATTGATGTATCGGCGTTTGAATTGCCAGCGGGAACATTGGATTTTGAAATAAAAGTACCGAGCGCAAAAGACTTGTTTGCAGAAGACAATACAGAAGAAGCAAGCCAAGAAATGCACAAATTAAAATGCCCCTGCTGTAATGAATATTTTTTGATTGACGATAAATATCGGGTGATTGAGGGGTGAGCAATGGGCGGGCGAGGAGCAAGTAGTGGGCTTGAAACTAGCAAGCGTACAGGAATAAAAAAGCCTGTGTCTTATGGCTCAACTTATCGGACATTGGCACAAAAAGGGAATATAAAAATAATTGTGGGTAACAAAGGTGTTGGAAACTTTAATAAAACGCCTATGGAGTCGCAGACGAAAAATCGTATTTATGGGTATGTGAATACAAGGGGAAAGTTGTCTTCTATCGTTTTTATGAATGAAAGAGGAAAAAGAATGAAACAAATTGATTGGGGGCATAATCATAAGAAAAAATCAGATTTTCATATTCATATTGGAATTGACCACGAAAAAACAAATGCTAGATATAAGTTGTCGGCAAAAGAAAAAAGAGTATATAATGAAATAATTGAACTTGCAAGGAGAAACGGAATTGGAATCCACACAGGATAAACTAGAGAAACTTTCTGCTGTAAAGGCTGAACTAGACAAGTTAAATGCTGAAAAGGCGGAACTTGAGTATATAAGAGAATCAATGACTCAAGAGGGAGTTCTAGTGTTTTACATTGATAATATGAGATACTTCATATCGGTCAATTACAAAAATCGAAAATGGACTTTGGTAAAATGTGAGAATGGAGTATGGAAAGAGCTTCGAGAATATGCGAATTTAGACGAAGTTTTCAAGTCGGAAATAATCAATGGCAAAACAATAAAGCAGTTGTTGATTGTCGAACACAATGATTATGAGTTTGTTTAACAGGGTGAAAATGTGGTATAATGTATGACAGGGAAAGAATACGAGATTTTCACAAAGGTAACAATTCCTGAAGACCAAGAAGCAGCGTTTAGATATAAAGGCAAGCGATACTTTATTCATAATCAAGGCACTTGGAATATTGAGATAGTTATAGAGCAGCCCCAGATGGCTGAGTTTCTTGAAACAATAGGGGGGTATAAAATGGGAGGACGTGGAAGTTCTTTTAGAGGTTCTAAAGTAGGCGGTAGCTTTGTACCGAAAGAGAGCTATGAAAAGTTTCCATACGGATATAATTCAAAATATGCGACAAAAGAAGAAAAAAAGCAAGTTTCTCAAACAATATCGAAGTTTATGGAAAATGCACAAATCGGCGATGTGTATTCAACAGGTAACGGATTTGGAAGTCTAGGCTCAACTTTTACGATTACTGAGCGCGGAAATGGCAAGAAAATGATAAAAGCTGGACACGGAAATCCTGTGCAAATGAGCCGCGAAAATGTAAGGAAATATATCGCAAATGGCGCGACGTTGGTTTCTAGGGAAAAGAAAAAGAAAACTTCTTATAAGGAATTGCAGGAACTTTTGTTTAATATAAAGTGAGAATTATGGGTGGCAGAGGTGCAAGATTCCACGATGTCGATAGTAAAGGATATGAGTATGGAACTAAGTATCATTCTTTTGCGCAGGTCGATGATATAAAGTTTATAATAGGAAATAAGCCTGATATAACGGATAATCCTATTGAATCAATGGTAGCACATAGAAAATATGCGGTATTTACAGAAAAGGGAGTTTTGAAATCTATTGTATTTATGGATAAGCACGGTGCAAGATATAAACAGATAGATTTCACTCATTCCCACGACGGTGCTAATCCACATACTCATTTAGGATATGTCCATAAAGAAAATGGTACACGGTTAAAACTTTCAAGAACTGAAAAATCGGTGTATAATAAAGTAAAAGAGTTTATGGCAAATCTCACTGTAGATGAGAGAAAGGAGATTTTCAAGTGAACGAATTTCTTGAAATGTTTGGACAATATGAAGAATGTGAGTTTTCATATCGAGGTCATAATTATTTTTTTAGTT
>CALDID010000082.1 GCA_937901865.1 uncultured Treponema sp. | reverse complement strand
CAATGACATAAAGCCGAGTACGGAACTGACATACTGTTTCCGAACAGGTCTAATACAAATCATCGATTATTTGTCGTCATAATGATTCTTACACTGAATAACTGTAATCGAATCCCCCTCTATTTTGTAAATAAGACGATTCTTTTTGTCAATTTCTCGACTCCAATAGCCAGAAAGATTGTCTTTTAGAGGTTCTGGATGTCCTAAGCCAGTATTACCATTTCGAGAAATATCTTCAAGAAGTTTGTTTATCTTTCTCAAAGTCTTCTTATCTTGTTCCATCCAGTATGTAATCTGTTCCCAAGCAGTTTCGTCGAATTGAATTTTCATTTTGCCATAGCCTCAAGTTCTTCAAGAGTCTTGGTAATAAACATTGCTTTTCCATCTTTTATACGCTGCACCTGTTCTTCCAAATGCCTGATGTTCGCTTCGTTGTAAAAACCGTCGTCTTTTTCTTTTTTCAAACTGAAATGAACTTTTGGGGATAGTTTCAAAACACTTTTGAGTGCTGAAATAATAGAAGTATCTGCATTATGAATAGTGAGTGTGTAAGTCATAAAAGCCTCCTATGCCTTTTCTATAAAACATTATATCATATTGCACAAATTAAACGCAATGCTTTTTTTAATTTGCCAAATGTACAAGTCCCGCTTTTGAAAGTCCATTTAGAATCAGCTGTACACTCATTCCAGCCAAAATTAAGCCCATTATCTTTTCTAAAACAAACATACCTGTTGTGCCGATTATACGCAAAATCAAAGTTCCACAGCGGAGAGCAATGAACTCAATCACAAGGCAAAGCGTAAGAGCTAAAATCAATGATGTGTATCCCATAGCTCCGAAATTGTCGGTTGAAACTTGAAGCATAATCGTTGTAATCATTCCAGGCCCTGCGATTAAAGGCGTTGCGAGCGGAAAAATAGCCACCATCATTGCGTCTTGCGGGTCAATGCTAGATTCTGGCGGATTGCGGCTTCTAGGCTTGCTCTGAATCATCTCAAAGGCAATAGTGAAAAAGATAATGCCGCCCGAAATGTAGAATGCGCTTGGTGTAATGCCAAAGAATTCAAGCAAGATTTTGCCGAACACTACGAAAATCATTAAAACTATGCCCGCTACAAGCATAGCTCTCCAAATCACTTTTTTTCGTGTGTTAGCGTCAAAAGTCGCTGTTGTTGAAAGAAAAAGAGGAATAGAACCGATTGGGTCTATAATCAATATCAATAATAAAAACTGCTGTAAAAAAGAAGTAACCACCACGCACAGCGTGTTTTTCAAAAGATACCCGTGTCAAGCACGAGTATGACACGCTTCCTCCATTTTTTTAGTATTAAGAGATAAAAAAAACCTGTATGTTAAAACAACATAACAGGTTTTTTGATAAACATGCTTAGCGTGCAAGCTGCTTTTAGCATGCAAGCCGCTTTTAGCATGTAGCCGCTCCTAGCGGTCTTTTGCGCGTTCTACGAATGAACCATCGCGTGTGTCGATAACGATGCGGTCATCTGTGTTGCAGAAAAGCGGTACTTTCACTTCGATTCCTGTATCGAGCGTTGCAGGCTTTGTAGATTTTCCTGAAGTATCGCCTTTAATTCCTGGCTCACAGTAAGTAATTGTGCGTGTTACGTTGATAGGAAGGTTAATACCAACAGCCTTGCCCTCATAGTAAGTAATAGTAACATCGTACTCGTCATCTGGAGAAATGTAGCCAGCGTTATCTCCGAGGTCTTCTTTCGTCAAGATAACATCGTCGTATGTTTCCTGGTCCATAAAGTGAAAATCATCGCCGTCGATGTAAGAAAGGCGGGTTGTCTTCTCTTCAAGAGCAACTTCGTCGAACTTCTCTCCTGCGTCCAATCCCAAGTCCTGTGTAGAGCCAGTAACGATATTCTTAACGCGAAGCTTTGTAACCATACCAGCGCGTCCTGACTTCTGTCCGAGCAAACGCTGCACAATAAAAGGTGAGCCTTCATACATGAAAGCTGTTCCTACTCTAATTTCATTTGTCTGTAACATAGTATCTATACAATAACAGTTTTTGCTTAGAATTGCAAGTGAGATATGAAAATACACAGATTTTCTGCGAGATTTCCTATAGAAATTGTTTCTTCAGCAAAATCGGCTAATCCCTTTTTTAGCTCATCACATCGGGAAAAGATTTTTTCTAACAATGCCTCTTGCTTTTCGTTGTTTGTATTGTCCTTATTGTACTCAATCATAAGCTCATTGTATAAAAAGGCTGTTTCTTTTCTCAAATAGCTAGAAATCCTTTGCATTAGAGCCTTTACTTTTACTGTTTGCCATTCATTTTCTTGTGGATAGGCGTGCCACACAAACGGTTTACCTGCAAGAACTGCTCTTGATAACGAGTCTTCGCCCCGCACAAAGTTGAAATCCGAAAGCGTCAGAAGCGCGTCCCATACACTTTGTGGCAAAAACGGCAAGAAAACTCTGTTTTTTAAGCTCTGCTTGTTTTGTGAAACTTCGTGCAATTCATCGATAGCGGTTTGAAAAGAAGCCTTTGATTTTCCGTCAGTAACAAAAATCCGCAATTTCTTTCCGTCTTGCTGCAACTGTTTTTCAAAGGTGCATAACGCTCTTACAATCGGCGAGAAATCGCGTTCATAGCTAAAGATTACAACGTTAAAATCGGTATCGTATACTTCGATGTCAGCTTGTGTTTTTAATAGATTTCTTGCATATTCTTTATGTGCAAGCGACTTCATAAAAGAGGTATCAAGCACCAGACCGCCTGTTTTGTCTGTAAAGCCTGGCATAAAGTTTACTTTTTTTACATTCTTGCTTCTTGTAGCCGATTTCAAGCAATGAAATTCATCAGCCCAATCTTCTGCTGTCAAATATTCTACATTTATAATATGACTTATGTGTGTATTGTCTGCGCTAAAAAGTATTTCATCAAGCCACAGCGGACGTTCACACTGAAAACACTGCAAAACGACAAGCGGGCGATTTTCTTCAAACTCTTTTTTGCAAACTTCAGTATTATTCCAATCAAATATCTGCCAATTCACAGAATTATATGCAAAATCTTGCTTGCTTTTTTTAGCGTCGATTTTCGGCTCAAGCCGTGCAAAAGACGCTAAGTCCGACACAACGAGCCTTATTTTCGCTTCGGGGCAGACTTCGCTTATAGCACGAGATAAGCGATAGACAAAGCCTATATCCCCGAAATTGTCCACTACCTGACATAAAATAGTAATATCTCTTTGTTTCTCATCAAGCATTTTGTGAGAATACTCTTAATCACAGCTCCTGTCAAGAAGAGAATTTTTCAATTCCTTTCACAATTTGTTGAAGAGAATCGAAAATCTTTTCACCAGAAGAGGATACTTGAGCCATATAATTTTGGATTTCTGCAGCGTTGTCTTCATTCGACTGAGTGGAAGTCATAATGCTGCCGAAGCCTTTTTCAAGCGTCTTTGCGTTTTCCCAGACTGATATAAATCTGTTTCAATTCTTCTTCTATTGGCTCTTTTATGAATCGTTGTGTTGTAATGCTGCGGTCTGTGTAGTTTCTCTCATAAATGCCAGGCTTCCAAAAAGCATTGACCGTCTTTTCAAGTTTCTTTAGCGCAAACTTGCTCGGCTTGTAACCGCTCGTTTTCCATTTCTCTTGTCTAGCGCGTGCTCTGCTTTTTTGCGAAAAATCAATTTAACAAAGCACACTACGGATTTCCCCTGCAATCGTAGTTTTTAGTTTATCCACAACATTATTCGTTAGGCTTGAAATTAAATTTTCTGTATCAAATTTCTTTATATTTTCTATCGATTGGGATGTATCGAGCAATAAGCAGGGCTCTATTTCTAGCTTTTGCGCAATTATCGCTATCATCTCAAGAGGTGGAGAACTTTTTCCTTTCTCGATTAAACCGATGTAATTCTGATTTTTCCCGACAAGCTCAGACAGCTTTTCTTGTGTTAGCGGAGGATTATGAGATTTGCGAAAGTGTTTTAGATTATTAGCAAAGACTGTTCGTATTTCTGTCGAATCCATTTTGTCAGTATGAATCGTTTTATTCTAAAAATTAAGAACATCATAGATTTGTTTTAAAAGATATTGATTAAAAATCAAATATATGATATTTGTTTAAAACAAAATTTTAACTCGACGCGCGCACAAAATTTTTAGAGGTCTAGGGAGAATTTAATGAATACTGATACAATAAAAAATGAACGTATTGAATGGATTGATACTGCAAAACTGCTTGCAGTTTATTTTGTGATTTTGGGGCATAGAAATATTGTAAAATCCACGATAGGTGGTGTTTCTGCGGTCAATATCATCTTTGCTTTTCATATGCCTTTGTTTTTCTTTTTAAGTGGATTGATAGATAAACGTCGAACTGTTTTTGAAACTGTTAAGAAAAGTTCACGAAATCTTCTTTTACCGTATGCTTGTTTTTATGCGGTAACATATATATGGTGGTTTTTCGCTTCTTTTTTACGACATCCAGAACTTTTTGATAGAAATTTAGTAGACTCTTTTATCAAGCCTTTGCATGGATTTTGTTATGGAGTTGGATTTGAAACTGAATATTCGGTAAACGTTGATATTCCTCTTTGGTTTCTAATGGCTCTCTTTTGGTGTAGAATTCTTAACGCTGCGATTCAGTCAGCACATCGCATTATAAAAATAGGTGCGAGCATTACTTGTATAATACTTTCGATTATTTTATGGAAAACTGAGACTTTTTTGCCTTATTCTCTCGGTTCTGCGTCTATGGCATTTCCGTTTTATTTTGTTGGCAATATGATATCTGCTCGCAAATCTATAAAAATGAATGTAGGCATTCTTGCAAAGGTCTTTTTTATTGTAATCGCTACTATTTTGCTTATAATTGCGGTTTATTTTAATGGACGTAGTGATATGAATGGTATTGGGTATGGTAAAAATCCTTTTTTATATTGGCTTGGTGCATTTTCGGGAATTACACTACTTTGTACATTTTCGCAACTGCTCCCAAAAATGATTTCATTCTTTCGTTTTCTATCCAAAAACACTTTGATAATTTTTGCTTTAGAAGGCATTTCGAGCGGTATAATTTCAAAACTTTTTGTAGCAGTTGTATATCATTATCACGGTAATCTTGCAGATTTTGAGATTCCTCTTTTGTCGAGTTTCATTATCGCACTTTTTTCTTTACTTTCGCTTTCTCTTCCGTGTTTCATTATCAATAAGTATTTTCCTTTTATGATTGGTAAACATCGCGAGTAGTGTAGCCGACCTTGAGCATATTTGGATACGCCTTATCGCTGTATGCGTAAATCGTAGGCATTTTTTCCAGTTTAGGCGAAATAT
>CALDID010000081.1 GCA_937901865.1 uncultured Treponema sp. | reverse complement strand
TGTGTGCTATAATAGACCTGTTCGGAATGTCATTGTCGTACTTGATACGGCAATCCTTTTCCGATGTCTTTGAAACAAGGGGCTTAAGCCCCTTGCTACCTCCTGCATTGAATAAAAAGACTATCGGGTCAGGTGAGATAATGACAGCATACCTTTTGTAACAGGTCTCTTTAGTGTACGCATTGGTTGCTCTTTAGTGTAGCGATGTTAGGGTCTTTAGCGTAGCTATTACTCGCTCTATACTGTACGCTAAAGAGTGAATTCACAAATGAGAAGATTTACAGAGAAATAGAGAAAAGACTTTTATCGAAAAGCAAAAAAACAAGCCAACTTCTACACGGCTAGAAGCTGGCTTGAAAACTATAAAAAGGAGGCCGCCTATGACAAAATGACGCACCGATAGATACTATATACAACACTTAAAAAATAATCAATAGTTTATCCGCGTCTTTTCACATTTTTTTTCATTTTTGTGGACGTTTCTATAAAATCCTGCTAAGATATTTTCAGGTGTATTTATTTACGGAAATGGAAACAAACGACAAGATAAATCTATGAAAAACACTTTACAATAATAGACCTGTTCGATAATTGTCATTATCGGGCTCGACCCGATAATCTTTTTGCCTATATTGCAATAGATTGCCGTATCAAGTACGGCAATGACATACTGTTTCCAAACAGGTCTAATGGATACTTTAAGGAGATAGACAATGAATGAAGAACTGAAAAAAAAGGTTGAGAGCGTAAAGTTGACATTGGCGGAGGCGGAAAAGTATGTTCACGCTGCGCGCATTGTCAACTTTGACCTTGAAACAATTTGCCCGCCAAAAGCTATGGAGGCGCAGGGCGAAGTGAGTGCTTTTCTTTCTAACAAGGCTTTTGCTTTACAAAAAAGCGATGAGTTCATTAAAAATGCACAGTATATTGCTGAGCACAAAGATGAGCTTGAAGACGAGCTTGACAAGGTGTGGGCAGACTCTTGGCAGAGAGAATATCGCAGAGAAAAGAACATAAGCCCCGAACTGCAACACGAGTTCGCTCTTATCTACAATAAGGCGTATGTCGATTGGCTCAATGCAAAAAAGGCAAACGATTTTTCTCAATTCGTTCCGTCATTGACCGCTGTGCGCGATACAGAATTAAAGCGGATTTCTCTCATCGATGAGCCGTATCAAGTAAAATATGATAATCTGCTTGATATGTACGAGAGAGGTATGACAAGCGCAGATTTGGATACGGCGTTCGGCGAATGTACGAGCCGTCTTGTGCCGCTTTTGAAAAAGATTCAAAACAGCAAAAAGAAAATCCGTACAGACTTCTTGAGCCGTGAAGTTACAGACGAACAGCAAAAGAAGATGGCGCAGTATCTTCTTGAAGTGATGGGATACGACTTTAGCCGCGGAGCGTTCACGACGACTGAGCACCCGTTTACTGACGGATTAGCAAAAGACGATGCACGAGTTACGACGCATTACTATCCGAAAATGTTTGCTTCTAGTATGTTCTCGATTATCCACGAAGGCGGACACGCACTCTTTGAGCAGCTACAGCCAGCCGCAGACCACGAGCACTATATCACAGGCAACAAGACAATGGGTATGCACGAAAGTGTTTCTCGATTCTACGAAAACCGCATTGGCAGAAGCGAGGCATTTATTCACCTCATCTATCCGAAAGTATGCGAGATTTTCCCGAACGTGATGAGCGATGTTTCTGAAAAAGAGCTGTATGAAGCAATGAATATCGTTGAGCCGTCTTTAATTCGCACTGAGGCGGACGAGTTCACTTACACATTCCACATTATCATTCGCTATGAACTCGAAAAGCTCATCGTAAACGGGGAAGCGAACATCGAAGAGATAAAAGAGCTGTGGAACAAGAAGTACAAAGAATACTTAGGCGTAGAGCCAGCAAATGACAGCGAGGGCGTGTTGCAAGATGTGCATTGGTCTAGTGGCTTCGGCTACTTTCCGACGTATGCAATCGGCAATATGTACAACGCAATGTATTACAAGGCTATGGCAAAGAGCTTTGACATTGATGAGGCGGTGAAGAGCGGAGATTTTGCAAAAATCAACTCTTGGATGCGCGACAATGTCTTCAAAAAAGCCGATGTCCTTTCTCCAAAGGATTGGTTAAAAGACATCACTGGAGAAACATTCTCTCCAAAGGCGTTCCTTGAGTATCTTGAACAAAAGTATTCAACGCTGTATGAGCTGTAATTTTCTTTAGCGTATAACACAGATAAGACGGGCTTGTTTTAGCGAAAAGCATGACAAATCCGTCTTTTTATTTTAAAAATAGTTTTAACTCTGTCGAAAAATTAAACCGATGGAATTATAATATAATAGACCTGTTCGATAATTGTCATTATCGGGTTCGACCCGATAATCTGAGGCACAGCCTCTTTCTCAAAACGCCTATATTGCTATAGATTGCCGTATCGAGTACGGCAATGACATAAAGCCGAGTACGGAACTGACATACTGTTTCCGAACAAGTCTAATAAAACAAATTTTTTTAAAGGACAGCACGGTATGGGAAAACACACAGAGAGTTTGTTATTTCGTTTTACGCTGAGTTTTGCGCTGTTTGCACTTGTTGCACTTTTTATGGGCGGTATTATAACGTATGTACAGCAAAATCGCATTTTCAAAGCGCAAAAAGAAGACAGTTTGCAAAGTGTTGCTTCCTACCTTTCAAAACGCCTTGCTTCAGAAGGTGAAGAATACGTTTATTTTCAGCAGTATTTTATAAATCATTTTGAAGATATGCAAATTCCTGTTGATTTTAGTTATTCTGATGAGCTGAACTCAAAAATCAAGTTTGAAACGCTTTTTAATGCCGAATATGCAGGCAAAAAGCTGGGAATAGATGTCGCTTTTAATGATATGAGCGAAAAAGTAAAAGAGGCGTTTGCTATTTGGAAATATGAAAAATACCTTTTGATGTTTGAAGAAGCAAAAGAGGATTTCGGAATAATTTATGCGTATTCTGTTTTGCCAACTGCAAAAGACGATTCGCTTGAAATTTTCTATATAACAGACGGCATACGCGAAAAAAGAGAAAGCGACGGCTTTTTTTATTTAGGAGCTCAAGTGGAACACCCGCTTATAGAACATCGCTGTATGTGGGAAGCGTGGAAAACAGGCAAAAAAGCAACGGGCTACGACATATACAACAATAATTACGGAAAAACATACGCATATTACACACCACTTGTGATAAATGGTCAGAAAACCTGCGTTATTGGAGTGGAAGTGGAAATTGCGAACGTGAACAAGGCTATTTTGAACAACTCGCTCAGGCAAATGGCTTATGTGGGCGGCACTCTCATTTTGCTTGTTATTGCGCTTCTGTTCTACATTTACAAAAGATACATCGCCAAGCTCGAACACATTAAGGCGAATGTAAAAGCCTACACGCAGAATAAAGACCCCTCCTTTGCAGATAACATCGGGCGCGAGGCAACAGGCGATGACGAAATCAGCGTTTTGGCTTTGCAGGTGTCGTCTATGATTTTGGAACTGGAAAATTATATGAAAAGCCTTTTGGAAACGGCAAAAGAACTGCGCGACACACAGCAAAAAGCCGACGCTATGAACGAGTTGGCGATGAAAGACGCGCTCACGGGTATTCGCAACAAAACTTCCTATGACCAAGAAGTGAAAAAACTCGAATGGAAAATGGGCGGAGATGAGAACTTGCAATTCGCCATTGCAATGATTGACTTGAATTATCTCAAGCGTCTTAACGACACATTCGGACACGACAAAGGCAACATTGCGATTAAAAAGCTGTGCTATATCGTTTGCCATATATTTGAACATTCGCCTGTCTTCCGCATTGGCGGCGATGAGTTTGTGGTGATTTTGCTGGGCGAAGACTTTGAAAGAAGAGATACGCTTTGTTCTATTTTCAATAGCAAACTTGAGGAAATCAAAGAGAATACTGATTTAGAGCCGTGGGAAAAGGTATCGGCTTCTATCGGCATTGCGGTCTACGACAAAAGCATTGATAGCAACGTAGACAATGTGTTTAAGCGGGCTGATAAGGAAATGTATCAGCGAAAGAAAGAAATGAAAGCAAATCGAACTATCTAAAGCGATTGGAGAAAGGCTTGGAGAAAAAAAATGAATAATGAGTATTCGGATTTTTTTACTTATCTATCGTGGAGAGGAGATATACCATTTACAGCCTCCCCTTTTAATGCAGTTGATGCACTCATACTTTGTCAGATTGCCTATCTTGATTTAGAATGTGCAGTGCCGAAATGCGAAAACAGTGCAATTCTTCTCAAAAACGCGGCACGGCTACACGAAGAGCTGAGAGCAAAGAAAATCGGGCTTATGATAAATGAGCAAACCGCAGAGCTGTTTTTTGAAGCGGCAAAAACAAAGCGATTCGGCGATATTGCGCTGTGCGATGTCGTGAATAAATATGACGAAAAGAGCGAAGAGCAATTCTTTGCGCTCACCTTTTTGCTCGATAAACATACGGCTTTTGTTGCATTTCGGGGAACAGATGATACAATCGTAGGCTGGAAAGAAGATTTTAATTTAGCCTTTGTTACGCCTCTTCCTGCGCAAAAGGACGCGCTTGCATATTTGACAGACGAAGCAGGTATGAGCTTTATAAAGAAAGTTATCGTCGGCGGACACTCAAAGGGCGGCAATCTTGCTTTATATGCAAGCGCACAAATGACAAAGTATAAAGACAAGATTATAAGCGTATACAACTTTGACGGGCCTGGATTTTCAAGCGATATGCTCTCAAGCCCTCCGTTTCGCGCAATAGAGAATATCACTCATTCCTACTATCCGCAATTATCGATAATCGGTCAGCTGTTTTCGCATTTTGAGAGCTATACCGTTGTTAAATCAAACGCACAATTCATTATGCAGCACGACCCGTTTTCTTGGGCTGTAGGCGCGCTCGGCTTTGAAGAGAAAGAAGACTTTGAGGCAGGCAGCAAGTATTTTCACAAGACATTCAATGAATGGTACATTTCGCTTGAAAAAGACAAAAGAGAACAGTTTGTGAACGCCTTGTTTGCGCCTCTCGCAGAAACGGATTATAAAAACCTTTCTTCTCTTTCTTCTCATTGGCTACAGGCTTCTTCTGCTATACTAAAAGCATTAAACGAAATGGACAATGATATAAAATTGCAGACAAAAGAAATTATCGCTTCTCTTTTTTCTGTAGCGCAAAAGAATTTCGGAGTGCTCATCGCAAAAAACAGCTAAAGGTATAAATAGAGTTAAAAGTTAATTGCATAAAAATACAATTTTTTGTATTGTATGCGTATGAAAGAGCTTCAACTAAAGTACGGATGCAACCCTAATCAGAAACCTGCTAGGGTGTTTATGGAAAACGGCGATTTACCGATTACCGTTTTGAACGGAAAACCAGGGTATATCAATTTGCTCGACGCTCTCAACGGCTATCAGCTGGTAAAAGAGCTTAAAGAAGCAACAGGATTGCCCGCGGCTACGAGCTTTAAGCACGTTTCTCCTGCAGGAGCGGCGGTCGGCTTGCCTTTGAGCGATACGCTAAAAGCAATTTACTTTACAGGCGATGTAGAGCTAACGCCTCTTGCTTCGGCCTATGCACGCGCACGCGGAGCGGACAGAATGTCATCTTTTGGCGACTTCATTTCGCTTTCTGACACCTGCGACAAGGCTACAGCCCAGCTGATTGCAAAAGAAGTAAGCGACGGCATTATTGCTCCTTCTTACGATGCAGAGGCTTTAGAAATCTTGAAAGCAAAGAAAAAGGGTGCGTATTGCATTATTCAAATCGATGAAAACTACACGCCTCCTGCAACAGAAGTAAAGCAGGTGTTCGGCGTTTATTTTGAGCAAGGGCACAACTTTCAGAAGTTCGACGATTCAATCTTTGCCAATATGGTAACAGAAAACAAGACATTGAGCGAAGACGAGAAAAGAAATCTCATCATTTCGCAAATCGTTTTGAAATACACACAGTCTAATTCAGTGTGCTATGTTAAAGACGGGCAAGCTATCGGCATTGGCGCAGGACAGCAAAGCCGTATTCACTGCACAAGACTTGCAGGAGAAAAAGCAGATAAATGGTGGCTTAGACAAAGTCCAAAGGTGTTGGGCTTGAAGTTTGTAGACGGCATAAAGAGAGCCGACCGCGACAACGCTATTGATGTGTACACCAGCGATGAATATGAAGATGTTTTAGCAGAAGGAAAATGGCAGACGATTTTCAAAGAAAAGCCAACTGTTTTCACTCGCGAAGAGAAGAAAGAGTGGATTGCAAAGAACACCGATGTAGCTTTAGGCAGCGACGCATTCTTCCCGTTTGGCGACAACATCGAAAGAGCGAGAAAGAGCGGCGTAAAGGTGATTGCACAGCCTGGCGGCAGCGTAAGAGATGATAACGTTATTGAAGCGTGCAACCGCTACGGCATTGCAATGGCGTTTACGGGCATTCGATTGTTCCACCATTAACCTATCAGTGAGAAAACCTTTTGGAGTTCTGGAAACAGGACTCCAAAATTGTTTTAGGGCGACTAAATGTGGAAAAGTTGTTGAAAATGTGTATAAAAACACGAAATTTTGGTGCATTTTTTGTTGATATAGTCGATGAGAAGAATATCGGCAGTATTGAAAAGATATTTTTTGAGCAGGTTTTTATTTTTAAGGTGTAAAAAAATGGTGTTACCAGGAACAAAAAAAATCGTGAAATTGTTGGGGCTTCATTCAAACAAAAGCGGCGGCTCGTTTTCGGGGAATTTTGACGGCTTGGGCGTAAGTATGCGCGAGGATTTCGGCAAAAAAACGGTTACGCTCAAAGTGCCGTCCATAACGTATGACGACCGCGTGTGGCTTGAGCAATTCAACAATCCGTATTTTGTAAAGCGGGTGAATACGCACGGCAACAACACAATCGAAATAGAATTTCCCGGCTTTCCGATATTTTTCCCGACCGAGCGGCTCTGCCATGTGGTAAAATCCACGCTCCATTATTTTATGGTGCAATACGGTCTGTAATTGTTTTTAATGACAGAAAAAGTAAAAATATCGTAGGGATTATTCTGCTTCTT
>CALDID010000080.1 GCA_937901865.1 uncultured Treponema sp. | reverse complement strand
TTATATCACTTTTCCCTGTTGCTTTTATACTAGCATACTTTTTAGTAACACCACCTGTTTCTATTTAAGTACGATACAGGTAAAATCCTCCCTTTCTCTGCAAAAAACTCTGCTAAAGGAAAAAATCTTTCTCATTACGGTGAGAAAGATATTCTCATTGCTATGAGAAAGACTGTCTCACGTCAAGGAATGTAAATCTTTCTAGCAAAAAAGACACATCTCGCTAGTCTAATGAGATTTCTCTTTTTAGCTAACAAGATGTGTCTTTGTAAGTAATAAGAATGTATGTGATGTTGCTTTTATACTTTTTTATACCATAAAGTATAGCAAAGAGTATAACATAAGGCGATTATAGCACGAAAAAAAAGTATTTTCAAGAAATGATATAAGAAAAATGCTTGACTAACAAAGAATAAATTTGGTACAATACAAAACACTAGAGTAGCTTGTGGTATACCCGTTACATACTACAGCAGTTTTTTGTAGAGGTTTGAACATGTACGCACTTGTTGAGTATAAGGGCAAGCAGTACAAGGCAGAAAAAGATGCCTTGCTTACAGTTGATAAGATTGATGCCCAGAAAGGCGATAAAATTGAAATTGATTCAGTATTGCTCGTAAGCGATGGTGATAAAGTTTCTGTTGGAACACCGTATGTAAGTGGTGCAAAGGTTACTGTTGAAGTCGGCGATACATTCAAAGATGATAAGGTGATTGTTTACAAATACAAGAGCAAGAAAGACTATCATCGCACAATCGGTCATCGCGAACAGTATACAAAAGTTGTCGTGAAGGACATTGTTGTTGCATAATTTTTGTAATCTGTTATGATTCGAGTAATGCTGTGCTGTAGTGCTTCTGGTGAATTTCGGCACTGTGAAGCCTCAGGGCATGCAGGGTTTGCACGTCGCGGAAAGGATATTGTTTGCAGTGCTGTTACGGTAGTTCTTAGAAGCGCAGTGCATTTGCTTTCTAATCTTTGTGATTTGCATAAAGAAAGCGTTTCGATTATAACAGAGGCTTCTTCAAGAGGAAATTTATCATTTCGCATTGTTGTAAATGAGAAAGAAATGATTTCTTCAGAAGTTGCAATTCGGCTTATGTGCATAGCGGATTTTATTAGAGATGGAGTTGGTTCTGTATCTAAAGAGTATCCGTCTTGTGTGCAATTAAGCGAGAGTACGCTAGATTTTTAATCGGAGGCATAGAAATGGGTCGCAGTAAGGGCGGTAGTGGCGCAAAGAATGGTCGTGATTCAAACCCAAAACACTTGGGCGTAAAGAAATATGGCGGAGAGCTTGTTAGTGCAGGTTCAATTATTATTAAGCAGCGCGGAACTGTTATTCACCCAGGTGATGGCGTGAAGAAGGCTAAAGACGACAGCTTGTTTGCTTTGGTAGACGGAAAGGTCGTTTATGGCGAAAGAAAGAACAGAAAGATTGTTTCTGTTGCTCCTGTGCAGGCTTAAATAATTCGCTTTTAAGTCTATGAATGCCCGAGAAGGTGATAAGTCCTTGTCGGGCTTTTTTTATGATTTTTGATGATGAGAAGGAAAATCGACTATGTTGCAATTTGCTGATGAGGCGAATATCGAAGTACATTCTGGAAAAGGCGGCAATGGCTGTATTGCTTTTCGTAGAGAAAAATACATTCCTATGGGTGGACCTGCGGGCGGAGACGGAGGAAAGGGCGGCGATGTTATCTTTTGTGTAAAGAGAAATCTGCGTACTCTTGCACATTTGCGCTATCATCCCATTTTTAAGGCGAGAAACGGCGGAGATGGAAGCGGTCGCAATATGGCAGGAAAAGACGGAGAAGATGTCATTATTTCTGTTCCGCCTGGAACAACGCTCAAAGATGCTGAAACACTTGAAATTATTAGAGAGTTTACGACAGAAAGCGAAGATGAGCAATTTGTGTTTTTGCACGGAGGAAAAGGCGGCTGGGGAAATGTGCATTTTAAGTCTTCTACAAATCAAGCTCCTCGCTATGCACATAATGGAAAACCTGGCGAAGAGAGAAAAATCCTTGTAGAGCTGAGCATTATGGCAGATGTGGGCTTAGTGGGCTTCCCGAATGCTGGAAAATCTTCTCTTTTGGATTATTTCACTGCTGCTCGTCCAAAAATTGCGCCGTATCCGTTTACCACAAAGATTCCGAACTTAGGCGTACTTCACGTTGACACCGATAGCGACATCATTATAGCCGATATTCCAGGTATCATTGAAGGTGCGTCAGAGGGAGCAGGCTTGGGCTTTCAGTTCTTAAAGCACATTTCTCGCACGGCTTGCCTTTTGTTTATGATTGACTGTTCAGACGATAATTACAAAAGCGCATATAAAACGCTTTGCAACGAGCTTGGCACATATTCAAAAGAGCTTTTAGACAAGCCTCGTATTGTTATTTGCAATAAAATCGATGTGGAAGGAGCAGAAGAACGAGCCGAAGAGGTGAAAAAAGCAATTCAAAGCGAGAATGCAGACACGAGAGTATTGCTTGCTTCTGTTATGGAGAGAAAGGGCTTGAGAGAAGTCAAAGACGTGATTGTAAAGATGGTTTCTGATATGGACAGAATGAGAACACCTGGAAAAAATCACGCACAGATTTCTGCAAAAGAAGCAGCTTCTAATACAAAAGCTGAAAAGTCTGATTTTTTGAAAACTCGTTCTGTAGATACGAACATGGAAGTGCAATATCCAGGTCTTTCAGGAAGTTTTGAATAAGATGAAAATAGCAGTTTTGGGCGGCAGCTTTAATCCTGTGCATATAGGTCATTTGTCGTTAGCTGATGCGGTGTGTAATGAATTGGGATATGATAAGGTTTTGTTTATTCCAACAGCTACGCCACCGCATAAAAAGCTCTGTGCAGATTTTGCAAATGCAGAAGACCGATTCAATATGCTTAAAGAAGCGATAGCAGATGATGGGCGGTTTATTGCCGATAGGTGTGAACTAGACAGAGGAGGCGTGTCGTATACGTATGATACGCTTTTAGAGCTGTATGAGCGATACAAAGATGAGCTTGAGGGGAAAATTGGCTTTATAATGGGGAGTGATTTAATCGCAGGCTTTCACCTTTGGCACAATGCAGAGCAAATCGCTCGAATTGCAGATTTAATTCTTGCCTCCAGACAAACGGGTGCGCTCAATGCTGCAAAAGAGCATACGTCGGTTGAGGAAAATACTCCGATTGGCGATTACGGCAAATATGCAAACTTGAGCGACGAAGAAAAAGAAGCGATAAGACAAAATTTCTCATATCCACACACTCTCCTTTCAACTCCACTATTGCCAGTTTCGTCAACAGATATTAGAATTGGAGTAGCGAAAAAGGGGTGTTTTAGGTATCTTGTTCCGAATGGCGTTTATTGGTATATTATAAAAAACAAATTGTATGGCTTTAGG
Organism: uncultured Treponema sp.; assembly: GCA_937901865.1. GTDB lineage: Bacteria > Spirochaetota > Spirochaetia > Treponematales > Treponemataceae > Treponema_D. The sequence continues at coordinate 3,673 of CALDID010000080.1, read as the reverse complement.
AGTTGAGAGCGATGGATTATGATGAAAAAGATATGAAAGAACTGATAGAGCGAATTAGATTGTATGTTGTTCGTTCGGTAAAAAAAGAAAGATATGAACATTCTCTGCGAACAGCGGAGTTTTCTGCTCGAATGGGGCGCATTTATCAAGTTGACGACACGAGATGTTATCTTGCAGGCATTGCGCACGATATGTGCAAAACCATGAGCGAAAAAGACTTGTTAAAAACGGCTGCACGAGATGGCAGAAGTATTTCTACAGAAGAGGCGGAGCAGCCTGATTTATTGCACGGAAGAGCGGCTGCGGTGTTGTTGCAAGAGCTTTTTAATGTGTCTGATGCGGAAGTGTTGCAGGCGGTTGCGTGCCATACGCTTGGAGGAGTGCATTTGTGTGCGCTTGCAAAGATTTTGTATGCTGCAGATAAAATTGAGCCTGGTCGACCTCATGTTACAAGCGAATATCACGAGCGATTGCTAAAAATGAGCCTTGATGACCTTGTCGCAACTATTGTGCAAGAAAGCGTTGATTATCTTCACAAAAAAGGGAAAACAGAAGCGCGAATAACAAAAGAGTTTTTATCTGAATTGCGAGGAGAGTGAGTAAATGGAAATTAGAAGAGAACAGAGAAGCTCTGTTTTTCTCATCATCATTCTTATTATTCTTGTTGCGATTGCGTCTTATCTTGTCATTTTGCTCAGAACTGATTTTGTTGCAGAAAGCCTTGAAAAAGACCAGGTAATGAAAATCTTGTTTGTGCTAGAAGACGAAAATAAAGAGGCTGTGTTTACAGACGTATTTATTTATTATCCTGTGTCGAAAAAAGGGGCTTTGTTTGAGATACCAGGAAATACAGGCGCAATTTACGAGAGCTTGGGAAGAGTTGATAGAATTGACGCAATTTATAAAGAAAAGGGAATTGCGGTTTATAAAAGCGAAATAGAAAAACTCATCGGAACTGATTTACCGATTTATCTGAAAGTGGATATGAAGCAATTCTGTAAGTTTACAGACCTTTTGGGCGGATTAAACATATTTATTCCTTCTCCTGTGGAATCAGAAAGCGATGACGGCTCTTTGTGGCTTTTGCCTTCTGGAGCGGTTACTCTTGATGGCGATAAAATCAAAGTGTATCTAACCTATCTTCTTTCTGATGAAACAGATAAAGATGTACGAGAACGGCAACAGCATGTAATGGTTTCTTTTTTAGAAGCACTCAACAGAAATAGGGGCGTGTTTTTTTCAAAGAAATCATTTCAGTATTATCAAAACTATTTTACAACGAACGTTGATTCAGAAAGTTTGTTGACGGTATTGACAGAGATTGCAAACGTAGACACAGAGCGATTAGCTCCGCAAACGGTTTCTGGTTCTACTCGTATTGTAGACGGCAAAGAATTAGTATTCCCGTTTTATGACGGCGATTTGATAAAAGAGTCGGTGCAAAAATCTACAACACAGTTGACAGCGACGGAAGATGTGAATAGCCGTATTTATGTGCTTGAGATACAAAACGGAACGCTTGTGCAGGGATTGGCAAGAAATACTGCGGTGTTGTTGCAAGGTGTTGGATATGATGTTTTAAATACGATGAATGCGGATACTTCCGATTATGAAAAGACCGTGATTATAAATCACATAGGTAATATGGCGGCTGCAAAGACCTTAGGTGATTTTATTCATTGCACGAATATCGTAGAAGAACAGGTGCAACCAGAGTCGGCAGGGCTTCAAGCGGACTCTATGGTAGATTTTACGATTATATTGGGCAAAGACTTTAACGGTCGATATGTAGTCGAAAGATGAGGTATAGCCTCTTTTATAGAGGAATAGCTAAAAAGCATTCGATGATTACTTTTATGAGTATGGGAGATTTGTATATGGCAGAGAAGAGTATAAAGGACAAGGCTCTTGAACTTTCTCAAATTATGAGAGATGGCAAGGGCGAAGATGTGGTTGTTCTTGATGTGGCAAAGCTGAACAGTTGGACAGATTTTTTCATCATTGTAACCGTTAATAGCAGTGCGCATTGGCGAGGCTTGCAAAAAGCGGCGATGGAATATGTAAAAGATAATGATTTGCAGGTTCATTTAACTCACAGAAAGATGAGCGATGGCGATGATTGGAACTTGATTGATTTAGGACCAATCGTAATACATTTGATGACAAAAGAAGCAAGAGAGTTCTATGAACTTGAAAAGCTGTGGTATGCAGCAGAAAAGCTCTAAGGCTTAAAAAATAATCCAGTGAAAAGAAATCTCACTGGATTATTTTTTTATCTTTTTTATCTATAGATAAAAAAAATTATTCGTCTTCGTCTATAAAGTCGTCTTCGTCTTCCATATCGTAATAATCATCTTCACGATACTTAAAAGTTCCGTAGCCGTCTTCAGGCTCTATATCATCGAAACTTTCTTCAATGGCGTCGACATCGTCTTCTTGAATGTCGTCGAAACTGATTTCATTTTCATCGTCTTCAAAATCTGTTTCGTCATCAAAATCATCGTCATAATCGCTGAAACGGTCTGAACGATAGTCGCTATATTCATCGTCGTAAGCAAATCCAAATGAATATTCCGCAATCTCGCTTTCACTGAACATATTGCACTCCTAGAAAGAAAACCCTATGCTAACTGTAAAATACTTAAGCTGTATGTGTCAATATAGTATCAAAAAAAGTGCGAAAAATTGTTAAAAAAGTTGAGAATCTTTATATCCATATTGACAAGAAATGCAAAAAATGTATAATAGAATTACTATGTTGCATGAAATACAGGTTTCTGCTCCAGCAAAGGTGAATATTGGTTTATATGTATCGCCGAAGCGAAATGATGGATTTCATGATATTGCAAGCATTTTTACAACTGTTCCGATTTGTGATGATATTACAGTGTATCGGAGTTCGGTTGATAGAGAATGTGATGTGCAATGTAAGTATATAGAAGGTTTTGGTGAAAGTGATTTTGTTTTGCCAAAGGAAAATACTATAACTGCAACATATAACGCTTTTTGTGAGCTTACGGGCTTGGAAAAAGGGGTGCAAGTAGTAATACGAAAGAAAATACATGCTGGTGGCGGACTTGGTGGTGGTTCATCTGATGCGGCATCTTTTCTTTTTGCGCTAGAAAAACTTTTTGAGCAGGAATTGACTAGTGAGCAGCTTTGGTGTGTAGCTTCAAAAGTTGGTAGTGATGTTTTTTTCTTTTTGTATTGCTTGTATAATAATGTGTCTACTGCTTTTGTGAGTGGACGTGGTGATATTGTAAAAAAAATTGCATCTCGTTCTGATTTTTATACTTTGGTCGTTTGTCCGAATGTGCATAGTTCTACAAAAGAAGCTTATGCAGAGATTGACGAATGGTATCGACTGGGAAAAATACAACGAGAGAAAAAGAAAACTGAAAGTGAATTGGTTGAAATGTATAATAGACCGATTCAGAAATGGCGGTTTTTGAATGACTTTACACCAGTTATTACAGAGAAATACAGAGTTGTAAAAGAAGCGATAGATGAAATGAAGTTGTCTGGAGCTTTGTTTGCCGATATGTCAGGGTCTGGTTCTTCTGTGTTTGGTGTTTTTGATACAAAAGAGGCTTTAAAAGCTTCTTACGAAAAAATGCGTGTTGCTTGGAATTGCTACGCTTAACTTTCTTCATTCTTCTCTTTAGGGGGGGGG
>CALDID010000079.1 GCA_937901865.1 uncultured Treponema sp. | reverse complement strand
TCCACGCGCCCTCGCACTGATTTGCGGCAGTCGCACCACCCCACAAAAAGCCCTCTGGCATTCTTATTCCTTTCATAATTCCGCTCCGTTTGTTTCGATGACTTTCTTGTACCAATAGAACGAATCCTTGCGGCTGCGTGCAAAATCGCCAGTGCCGTCGTCGTGGCGGTTCACATAGATAAAGCCGTAGCGTTTCGCATACTGCCCCGTTCCTGCGCTCACAATGTCAATCGGTCCCCAAGTGGTGTAGCCGATGATATTGATACCGCGCTGTGCCGCCTTTTCCAGCGCCTCAATATGCGCGCGGAAATAATCGATTCGATAGGTGTCGTGAATTGAGCCGTCCGATTCCACCTTGTCGAATGCGCCGAGCCCGTTCTCAACGACCATAAGCGGCGTGTCGGGGTATCGGTCGCTCAAGCACTGCAGCGTGTACAAAAGCCCCTCTGCGTCAATCTGCCAGCCCCAATCCGAAGCCTTCAGATACGGATTCTTGCAGCCCATAGACATATTGCCGCCGACTTTCTCCGCGTCTGGATTCACAGAAATGCAGTTCGTCATATAGTATGAGAACGTGTACATATCCACCGTGCCAGCCTTCAGGATTTCCTCGTCGCCCTCCCGCACATACTTCGACATATCTACGCCGAGCTCCGCGATTTTGTACTTTGCGAAAGCCGAATATGCGCCGCGCACCTGCACATCGCCGCACAAATTGTTCGTCCAGTTATCGTTATCGAGCGTCGCCATCACGTCCTCTGGCTTCGGCGTGAGCGGATACGCAGTGATATGGCAAATCATATTGCCGATGACAAAATCAGGATTTATCTCGTGCGCCAGCTTCACCGTGAGCGCAGACGCCAAGAACTCGTGATGAAGAGCCGTAAACGTCTTCTGCACATCGCGCTTCAAATCGGTCAATCGAATCGGCTCCTTTGCGTTGATGTCAGCGTCGTCGAGCAAGCCTAAGCCGTAGAGGTCTCCGATTCCCATGCCCATAATCGGCACATTGATTTCGTTGAACGTCAGCCAGTATTTTACCTTGTCCTTGTATCTCGTCAGCACCGTGCGCGCATACGTCGTAAAAAGCTCGATAGTCGCGCGGTCAAGAAAGCCGTGATGCTTCGTAACAATCCACCACGGTATTTCGTAATGGCACAGCGTAACCAGCGGTTCTATGCCGTGCTTTCTGCACTCGTCGAACACGCTGTCATAGAACGCCAAGCCCTCTTCGTTCGCCTTTCCCGAATCATCGGGGAAAATGCGCGCCCAGTTGATAGACATACGGAAGACCTTAAAGCCCATTTCGGCAAACAGCGCGATGTCTTCCTTATAATGATGATAAAAATCGATAGCCTCGTGGCTGGGATAAAAAGCGTTCGGGTCGGTTACAGGCAAGAATGTTCTCGGAGTGTTTACATCGCCCCCCAAAAGCATATCTGGCACGCTCAGCGTCTTGCCGCCCTCAAGATATGCGCCCTCGCACTGATTCGCGGCAGTCGCGCCACCCCACAAAAAGCCCTTAGGCATTGTATATCCTTTCATTCGTTATTCTCCTATAAAAATGATTTCGCCCCAACAGTTTTTAACAAGGGGCTTAAGACCCTTGATGAAGTACGTTATTTCGTATTCTTTGCAAGAAACTCAACAGCAATCTTGACGACTTGCGCTTGACCGTCTTGAGCAAACCCGTGGTCTTGAGCGTCTAAGATGTGGATTTCGCTGTTTTTGTATATCTGATGATAGATTTCGCTGTACGAAAACGGCACTACCCTATCGCCAGTTCCGTGAATCAAGCAGACATTGCCCGTATACTGCCCTGCCGTCTGGAAAATCGGCAATGTAAACGCCGTCTTGATATACTCGCGCCCGAGCTTCAAACCGTTCGGCAGTTCAACATATTCAGGCGGGTTCAGCGGGTCATACATCGTGCCGAACGTGCTGCCTCGAATAGCGTCTTCGCGCAAAGCCGCCGCAGGAGCCATCAGCACCGCGCATTTCACCTTGCTCTTTCCCAACTCGCCCGAGAGCATACTCGCAACAACGCCGCCCTGCGAATGTCCTGCAACAGAGATTGACTTTACATAATCAAGGCGCGCAACATAGTCATACACCCGTTTTGCGTCCTCGATTTCGTTCAAGACGGTCATATTCTCAAACGCGCCCTCGCTTTCGCCGTGAGCATTGAAGTCGAATCGAATAGAAGCAATGTTTCGTTTCGCCAACTCATCGGACAGTTTGACAAAAAGACTCTCGTCTTTGCTCCCCGAAAACCCGTGAAGAAGCATCACCATCGGGCATTTTTGCTTTGCGGAAAGCTCAGGCTTCGTTATCACCGCAGACAACTTGCCGACAGAGCCAGCAATCTCCACTTTCTGCACTTGAGCATTGAGCATTGCACTCGTCAAAACCGCCGCCGCTAATAAAAACAACATCTTCCCTTTCATTCTTCAACTCCCCCACTTCTAAACTCATCAGATACCGTTATCGAAGCCTCATCAATACCGTTATCGAAGCCTCATCAATACCGTTATCGAAGCCCTTTCGATACCGCTATCGAACCATCATCAATACCGTTATCGAAGCCCCTTAGATACAACTATCGAACACTCGTCGATACACTTATCTAAAGACCATAGGCGCAGTAAGTCTATGGTCTTTAGAATTATGTTATGATTGATTTACATATTTGAAGCCAGCACGAGCTGTGCGCCGCTTGTTACGTCTGCGCCGCTTGGTGCAACGACATCTATATTCGCGAAATCGTCCGCATTGCAGATAATGACAGGTGTGGTCGTATCATAGCCCGCCGCCTTGATTGCCGCAAGGTCGAACTCGATTAAGACATCGCCCTTTTTGACGCTGTCGCCCTCTTTGACCTTTGCGCTGTAGTGCTTGCCGTTGAGTTCCACCGTATTCATACCGACGTGGATAAGCACATCAGAGCCGTCTGCCGTCGTAATGCCGACCGCGTGCATTGAGCTAGGCAGCGTTGAAATCGTGCCGTCAACAGGCGCTTTGATAACGCCCTCGCTTGGAATGATAGCGCAGCCCTTGCCGAGTGTTTCAGATGCAAAAGCCTCATCTTTGACTTCCTTGAGAGAAATCACTTTGCCAGCAACAGGAGCGGCGAGTTCTACGCTCTTTGCGCCGTCTGCGTTTGCCTTCGGCGCTTCTTTTGCCTTTGGTGCGCTGTCTTTGTAGAAGATAAGCTCAGAGATAACGCCTGCAACAACACAAATGAGAGAAACCACAACCGCGATAAGCATTTTTGACGCATTGCCCTCTGGGAGTCCGCCCATCGCCTCTGAAGCCTTTGTTCCGATGTATGCCGTGTAGCCGAACACGCCCATACCTGCCATAGATGTGCCGACAACGCCGAGCGCGCAAAGCACCGCACCAGCTACCGCCGCAATGCCGCAAGTGCGGAAGAACGGAGCTTTCTTCGGCAGCGTGATACCGTAAATCGCAGGTTCAGTAACGCCAGCGATACCAGAGATGATTGCAGGAGGGCAAAGGCTCTTGATTTTCTGGTCCTTTGTTTTGAGCATAATACCGATAACTGCGCCCGTCTGTGCGAATGTTGTGCCGAACATAGCAACGAGGATAGTATCTCCTGTGCCGAGTCCTGCATTGAGGTTTGCAAAGTTGAGCAATGCGAGCGGAACAAGAGCCCAGTGCAAGCCGAACATAACGAGAATCTGCCAGAAGAAGCCGATTAAAAGACCTGTCAGGATTGGGCTGATGTTAGAAACCATCGTGAAGAATGACGAGAGGACGGTTGAAAGCAATGAAGACACTGGACCGATAACCCAGAATGTTACGCAGGAAGACACGATAAGCGTGATGAGCGGAACAGCGAAAATCTTAACCGCATTCGGCACAAAGTTCTTATAGAGCTTCTCGAACCACGCCGCGAACGCCACCGCACAGATAATCGGCACAACAGAGCTGAGATAGCCCGCCGCCGGCCACATCACAGGGATATTGAAGATGTTGAGCTGACCTGCTTCTTTGAGCGCGCCCAAGAACTTCATTTCAGGATAGCAAAGGATAAGACCTAAGGCGATGCCCTCGATTTCGGGGAGCTTGAACTTCTTCGCCGCATTATAGCCCAAGATGACAGGCATAAACGTGAACGCCGCATCTCCGATTGCCATAAGGAAGTTGTATGTTCCGCCGTTAGGGTTGAGCCAATGCGTTGCGCTGCAGAGAGCCAAGATACCCTTGATGATACCGCACGCAGACAACACGCCCAAGAACGGAGTGAATACGCTGGTAACAATGCTGATGAATGCGTTAAACGGGGATTGCTTTTCGTCCGAGCCGCCCTCGCTTTGCACTTCGCCGAGGCTTTCGAGGTGTCCCACCGAAAGAACTGCGTCGTACACGTCCGCGACGTGCTGACCGATAACGACCTGATACTGTCCGCCCGCCTTTAAGATATTTACAACGCCGTCGGTTTCTTTAAGGATTTCGTCCTGTGCTTTTGATTCGTCCTTGAGCTTGAAGCGAAGACGGGTAACGCAGTGCGTGATAGAAGTGATATTGGATTTTCCGCCAACATTCTGAATGATAATACGAGCTAATCCATCGTATTTGTTCATAAGGATTCCCCCTAAAAACTGATAAAAAGTGAAATGAGCGAAAAAAAAGCAAAGCCTGTTTGCCTCTTTTCGCAACGAAATAGACAAAAGGTTTTGCCTGCATTACCAGTAACAATCCTTACGATTATCTTACTATATAATAAAATCACTTTTCCATTCTGTCAAATAAAATGTTGTTTCTGCATTTCTTTCCATCCTCTCAATCTAAAACCTTGCCGAACTAATTTTGCTGTGGTAATATATTGGTATGAATGTAGACGATTTTTTTAGCGAAAATGAGTACATCAATCAAATGAGCAAAGGTGCACTTCTTAATCCTCGCATTGATTCAACTTTCAAAGCTTTGTTTACGCAGCCAACAAAAGAATCTCGCAGTGCGCTAAAATCGTTTCTTGAGGCAGCAACAGAGCAAGAAATAGCATCATTCGAGTTAGTTTCAAATGATGCGCCTGAAGAATTTTTTGGACAACGCAGCGTTAGCTACGATATTATGTGTGTATTCACCGATGGCAAAGCGGCTAACATTGAAATGCAGGCATTCAACCAAAAATATGATTATGGAAAGAGAGCTGAATATCAAGTTGCACGACTTGAAACAACTTATTTGAAAAAAGGTGATACTTGGGAAAAGGCTCCAAAAGTGTATCAAATAACGGTTTTGGATTTTATCTATACACAGCCAACGGAAGATAAAAAAGAGAGCTTTAAGCCTGTTAGTCGATACTCTATGCGCACAAAAGACGGAAGAGAATTGACAAATTCACTGAATATTGTGTTTATAGAGTTGCCAAAAGTGAAAAAACTTGAGAAAAGTCTTGAAACAAATTCAAAACTTGAGAACTGGGCAATTTTCCTAAAGGATGCGGATAATCCTAAAAAAACGGAGTTAATTTATCAACTTGCAAAAAAGGAGGCAGGGCTTATGAATGCACAAATCTCATTGTCAAATATCAGTGCAAATAGGGATTTATGGATTGCTCAGTACAGAAAAGAAATATCAGAGCGAGACCAAATATCAAGCATGGCAGCGATGCTGAAAGAAGGACTTGAGAAAGGAATTGAGCAAGGAATTGAGCAAGGAATTGAGCAAGGAAAAAAGCAAAAGGCTATAGAAAGTGCAAAAATCTTTTTGAAGATGGGATTGACTGCGGAGCAAGTGGCGCAGGGCGTTGGTTTGCCTATAGAAGAGGTTATAAAATTACTCTAGCGACAGCGCATATTTACAGCAAACCAACACGGGCTATTGCATACACCGCAACAGCCCGTGTACTTTTATTTAGTATGAACTCTTAACAACAGCGATTCTGAATGTTCCTGTTTTACCACTATAATAAGGTACAACCTTTATATACACATATCCTCCAGACGATAAAGACACTTGTCGTCCACTATTGTACCCCGAATCAACATTACTAAAGAGCGTTGTTGAAAATGTAGAACTTGTGGAGGCTGAAACTTTGACATCGACAGTATCAGTACCGCTTAATCCTTGATAGCTATCTCCCCACCAAATAGTATACGTCGTTCCTGCAGTTGCTGAGAACCTATAGATTATAGACTGTACAGAACTTGAAAGAGTACCTGTGGTATAGAGCAATGTGGTGTTTGGCGTTAAATCTGTAACAGCATAACCTGTAGAATAGCTTGATTGTGTTAATGAAATATCACTATCGCTACTTGTTACCGTAAGAGTGAAATCACCAGTAGAAGATGAATCCTGTGGTGCTATTTTGATATACACAGTGCCGCTATAAGAAGGCGTTATCGTTTGAGAGCTTGGCGTTGTAGCACTAAAAAAAGTTGAAAGATATGACGAGCTAGAACCAGCAGATACACTCATTGTCGCTCCACTTCCATTCGTCCAGCTCACTGTATATGTTGAGCCAGAAGAAACACTGAATGAATAAATATAGTATCCGTTGTCATAAGAAATAGTTCCAGATACAGTATCTGAATACAGTACAGATTTCTCTACTTCTTCAATCGTTACGGATTTAGAATTATTGCTTACTGTGAGCGAGAAAGAGCCTGTAGAACTTAAATCTTGAGGAGCTACTTTGATATACACAGTGCCGTTAGAAGAAGGTGTTATCGTTTGTCCGCTCGTAGTTGTTGCACTGAAATAACTTGTCGGAGAGTTTTGTGAACTGCCTGCAGATACGCTCATCGTTGCATTGTCGCCATTTTCCCAACTTACTGTATACGAAACACCAGAAACAGCAGAGAAACTATAGATATAATATCCGTCGCTATTAGGGATAGACGCAGATACTGTATCTGAATAACTATAGTTTTCTTCTACCTCTAAAGATACGGCATAAGCATAATTACTTACGGTAAGCGTAACATCGCCCGTAGTAGAAGCACTTACAGGATTCACTTTTACATATACATAGCCGTCAGTTTTTGGGGTAAGTGTTAGTCCGCTCGTCGTTGTCTGATAGAAATAATCCGTCAGCGATTCTGTACTTACACCTGCCGATACATACATATTTGCATTGCTACCGTTTACCCAACTTACCGTATATTCAGTATTCGCGTGTGCATAGAATTTGTATATATAGTAATGGCTTACTCTCTCCAAAGTTGCCGTTTCAGCTGTTGCAGAATGATAGATATGCTCTTTATAAGTAGAAAGCGATACGCTTGAATTCTTGCAACTAATCGAAAGAGAAAACGAGCCTGTATAACTACTACTATAAGGGTCTACTGTTATATATCTTGTTCCATCTTCATACGCAGTATATGTTACAGAAGAAGAATTATATGTAGAAAGATAATCAGAAGAAGAACTTGGATAAGAAAAGTTCATTCTTGCATCGCCGACATTCGCCAAACTTATGGTATAAGTAACACCTTTTTTCGCCTCAAACGAATAGATTATATAACTATCTGATGTCGGCAGAGTTCCAGATACGGTGCTAGAATCCGTCGTCGTCGGATATACCACGCCTGCTGCGTCAGCAATTCTTTCGCTTGCATCGTCAAACATATCGTTGAGCATGCCAGAACAACTACAGAACAGAGAAGAAACAACTGCTATCAATAATGCAGAAATGAAAGAAAAGCGAGAAAATCGAGAGAAAAAATTCATAGTTACCTCCAATTCCAACCTACGCTAAAGCAGTAATAATCAACAAAGCCAGAGCCTATTAAATACTTGAGTTTGTATTCGCCACCTACAACAAACTTTCCAAGCAATAAATCCGCGCCTATATTTCCTTCCATAGATAAGCCGCTTACACTAGCTTCTGTGCCGTGGTGCATTAAATTCGCTTTGTAAAAGCCTAAACCTGCCGTAGCATAAGGGCGCAAGAACTTCCATACCGTGATTTGTCCGCCGAAAAGAACATTGAAATCTGAAAACCAAATCTCATCTATTTCTTCATCAGTGGCTTCTGTTTGGCTCAAATAATCTTCGTCTTTTATCTCTGTAAAAAGAGTGTCTAAGTCTACGCCCATAAACCAATGCTTTCCGCCCGTAAAATATACTTCTGCGCCAAGGCTCGGTAAGTCGTCATGCGGTTCAAAGAAAGCTCCTTGCGATTTGCCGAACGTTATGCACCATTCACGTTTCGGCTTTTGGTAGCGAATCCAATCTTTTATGCTGCCTTTCGGCTTGTTCTTTTCCTGCTCTGCAACAATCCGCTCGACCACTTCTTTATCAGGCTCGCTTCCTTTTGTATCGTTTTCTTCCATTCCCCATTTTTCTGCAAGCAGTCTTATTGCTTCATCTGTTGCGCCGTCAGGGTGAGAATAGAGTTTCGCACTCTCAGAATATTTACCTGTTGTTACTGACATGATAATTTGAGAAGTCTGCAAATCTATAACCATTGCAGTAATCGCATATTGCATACTTGATTTCTTTACAACGGGAATAATCGCGTATTGCGCCCTCTCCAATAATGCAGAACGTCTTTCGTCTTCTGTAGAGCTGCTCGATTTTGTGTTAAGCAATACAAAGCGCGCTTCTATTTCTGTTTCGCTGTCAATATACACAGGATAATTCAGTCTTTCCGCCAAATCTTGCGCAAAAACGCTATACACGTTTGCAAGCAAATCTTTTAGCTCTCCTCCCGAAAAGCCAAACTCTTGAGCCTCTAGGACAACAAAGGCTTTTCCTGTTATATCATTAGATTTATATTCAGGAATACGAGCCGAAACAGACAAGGCAGAAGCCTCTTCCACTGTCTTTAACTCTTCTTTATCAGTTTCATTTTCACTTTTAGATTCTTCTATCGTTGCGACATCTGGTGTATCTAGCATGTCTTCGCTTACTTCTGTTTGGGCAAAAGCAAACGGGAGAAAAAACAAAAAAGCTGATAATGCTATCAAAATTTTGCTGTTCATTAAAAATCTCTCCTTAGAAATATTTTTTTCAAAATAGGACTGTCAAACGGCAGTCCTAAGGAGTGGGGTCTATGAATACTGCCTAAAAAGCACTACTCAACCTTTAACGCTCTTTCTTTATTCTTTTCTAAATCGCTATTAGAAATAAAAATCAAAACATGAACAGTTCCATTTGATTCTATATAAGAATCAATAACCATAGAACCAAAAAGAAGCACATCGAGTTTCTCAGAAGATAATTCATCGCCAGCAGAATCAGCCTCTCTTTTTGATTCTTGATTTATAAACGCCGCAAGGTTTGCTCTTGCATCAACTCTAGCAGCAACTCCACTTTGTCGCCCATCAGCTCTTTTTGCTTTTCCTTCTGCATAAAATCCTCTTTCGTTTACAGGCCAAGTCGCACCTCTCGGATTCATATCAGCAACATCAGACTTAAACTGTTTTCCAGTTCCACTTTCACCTGCAGAACACCACCACGGTAAATTTTCAGTTGGAGCAGTTTGTGTACTCGCACACCCTACAAAGACAGAAATCAAAGCACAAGAAACTAAAACAACAACCACTTTAACAATATTCTTCATAAAAAATCTCCTATCATCAAAAAGTACTCAAAAAAGCTAGTTCTTCATCTGAGATGCAATACCTGCCGCCGCTCCACCAATCCACGACGCTACACCAACAGGAATTGTTACACCCGTACCAATCACACCTATAACGCCTGCCGTATACGCCGCATCAGCTGCTGCCGCACGGCTAACAGTTACTTCGTTATGAAATGACATAGGGTCATACGTTCGCTTTGATTTTACATTTGCTTCAGATATGAATGCTTCTTCAGATTCTTGCTCGGAACGAATAAGAACTGTATCATTCCGAGTAAACGGCAAATGATATTCAGGATAATCCTTTATTGCATTCTTCTCCTTTGCCTCTTCAAACTTCC
>CALDID010000078.1 GCA_937901865.1 uncultured Treponema sp. | reverse complement strand
GGCATAAAGCTGTTCACGCTCAAAGATGCCGAAGTCAAAGCCGAAAGCTAAGCGAAACGAAAAAAAATGCGCCTTAGAGATACACCCATTCTCAAGGCGCATTTTTGTCAAGGACTCTACTCCGCAATAAAGCTATTTCTTGGTAAATGTCTTTGAGTCAGACTCTTGGTCATCAAGAGTGTACACAGTGTTCACTGCAATATTAGAAATCCCCTCTGGCAACGAAGTGAACGAAATTGTTATCACGCAATCACGCACCCCAGTTCCCGTCGTTGTATATACCCCGCTCGCATTTCCGATTGCTGAATATTCACCATTAGTGCTTTTGTACATAGCCCCCGTAAAAGTGCCGTTTGAAAACGTTGGACACACATAATAATCATCACCATCTTCGTTTTTATTGAAAAATCCAAAGTTTCCATACTGCATTTGTATGTGTACATTGCTATTCCAATCAGAATTATCAAAGAACAGCAATGTCGGCAAAGCACCGTCAAAATACTCAGAGAGCTTTAAACTTGAGCCGTCCATTTCATATTTATAAACGAGCTTTGTTGAAAATTCTTTCTCCTTATCTGAATATTCTTTGTCCAGTTGAGCATCCGTATAAGTCCAACCGTCCGCTTCAATCTCTTTTTTGTGTTCATTCAGATATTGCGAAACCATTTTTTTCCATTCAGACGCAGTTCTAAATGTTCCAGAAATATCACCGCCTTTCCACTCCACTTTTGCAAGACCGAGATGCAGTAGCTTATTTTCTGAATCGAATGTGTATGAATAAGTCGAAATCTCATACGCTGTTGAGCCATCTTCAGTATTACTTTGAGTACGTACCGCCTTTCCATTGTCAAAAGTCCACGAGCATGCGTAGCCATCACTCTCGGTAAACTCCCACGTTGTGCCAGAAAGCTCATCTGTGCCGCTTGAAGCAGGAAGTGAAACCTCCGTTGTCGCGCACACTTCCTCTTCATCATCATCGCTGTCGTTCGTGCAAGACGCAAATGTCAAAGCCGACAGAGCCAAGCCCACAAAGCACGCATTGCACACCGCCTTTGCAAAAAAAGTCTTCATACTAAGACCCTCCTAAAAAAATCTGTTTTTACTATAATTCTTGTAAAAAAAAACACAAGACATTTTGACAGATTTCGCGCTCGAATCGCAAAAAGCCATGCTATACAATTCGGGGAAACAGTGATATGCTTTTGATATGGGAGAGCAAGATATATCGCAGAAAACGCTCTTAGCGCACAATGATGTATTTGCAGACATACTCAATGTGCTATTGTTCAGCGGAGAGCAAATCGTCGTTGCCGATTCTCTTTCTGACGCGCAGACGTTTTCGCAGTATAAAGCAAAGAATGATTCGCTGCATGCCCAAGAGCGCGATGTAGCAAAAATGTGGAACAACGGAACGATTTGCCTAAGTATGTTTGGGCTTGAAAACCAAACAAAAAAAGACAAATTTATGCCCGTGCGTATCATTGGCTACGACGGCGCAAGCTATCGCGGGCAGCTGCTCGAAAACAAAGCCGACATCAGCCCCGTTATAACGCTGGTGCTGTATTTTGGCACAGAATCGAAGTGGGAAAAGCCCACATCGCTCAAGCAAGCACTCAAAATCGATAGTCGGCTAGAGCCTTTTGTAAACGATTACAAAATGAACGTGTTTAATCTGGCGTGGCTGTCTGACGAGCAGATAAATAGCTTTAGAAGCGATTTTCGCATTGTGGCGGAGTATCTCAAGGCGATGCGGACGGGCAAGGCAGATGAATGGTCTCGGCAAAAGATTTCGTATGTGGGCGAGATTGTGGATTTATTGCGCGTGCTTTCAAACGACGAAATCTTTTCGGATATGGAAAATTTCATTTTGAAAACACAGAGAGAAAAAGGAGGTTTTCAAGTGCATGAGTTCATACAAAGAATAAAATCCGAAGGCTTCACGCTCGGCAAGAGCGAGGGCGAAAACAATGTGCTGAACCTGTTTCGCGCCTTGTATGCGGCAGGCAGGG
>CALDID010000077.1 GCA_937901865.1 uncultured Treponema sp. | reverse complement strand
GCGACCAGTTATTTTCCGCACTTTTCCCTGAAATAAAGTAAATGCTGTCGCCGTGGATAACAAGATTGCATGGAAAGTGAATGATATGCATCCTCCTTTTTATGCTGTCTATTGGAAAAAAATCAGAAAGATTCCGCAGTTCATAATTGCTAAATTTGTAAAAATGGAGAAAAGATAAAATGACAATAACAGTAATCGGCGGTTCTGGCTTCGTGGGCACCCGCCTTGTAAAGCGTCTGCATTTTGCAGAATATAGCATATTTTGTTATTTTACACCCAATCGGGTATAATTATATTTATAAGACTTGTTTTTATACCCGCTCGGGTGTAAAATAATTGCATGAATGATTCAATCGCCGAGTTCATAAAAAGAGAACGGAAAAGTGCGGGGCTTACGCAGGAAGAATTTGCAATAAGAAGTGGTCTTGGACTTCGCTTTATCCGCGAGCTGGAGCAGGGAAAAGAAAGCTGCCGAATGGACAAAGTGAATCAGGCTCTTTCCATGTTCGGCTGCTGCTTGGGAGTTATAAAAACGACTTCCTTACAAGGTGAAGGAGTTGAATAATGGATTCTGCATACAGACAGGGATTTGTCTTTGTTCAAAATATATTCGCAGGAGTTGTGAGCGAGACTGATTTCGGATACAAGTTTGAATATGATAGCGAGTATCTTTCTGCTGAAAATCCTCTGGCTATAAGTTTAACGCTCCCCCTTCAAAAAGAGGCATTTGAAAGCAAAACGCTTTTTCCTTTTTTTGATGGTCTTATTCCTGAGGGCTGGCTTTTGAATGTCGTTTCTAAAAACTGGAAGATAGACAGGCGGGATAGGTTTGGAATTTTACTTGCTGCTTGCAAGGATTCAATTGGAGATGTTTCTGTTAGGACTGAAAGATAGTGAAGATGATTTGCCTTTGTTGTGGAAAAGAAATAATCTCTGAGGATTCTTCTGAAGTAAGGAATCGGTGGCATAGAAAATGTGTAAAAACATTTTTTGGAACAAGTCAATTTCCTGAAATTTCTATTTCAAATGAGCAGCTGGAACTCCTTGTTACAGAAACTGTTTCAAAAGGGTTTACAGTTGCGGGAGTTCAGAAAAAACTTTCATTACATCTTTCAAAAGAAAAAGAAACGAGACTTACTATTGTTGGCTATCCAGCAGGCTACATTTTAAAGCCTCAAACAGAAGAATTTGTTCATCTTCCAGAAATGGAAAGTCTTGTAATGAAGCTTGCAAAAGTTGCAGGAATAAAAACGGTACCGAATGCACTTGTAAAACTGCAGGACGAATTTGCATATATTACAAAGCGAATAGACAGACTTTCGTCAAAATCTGGGACAGAGCTGTTTGCAATGGAAGATTTTTGCCAGTTGTCAGAGAGATTGACTGAGGAAAAATATAAATCGTCTTATGAACGCTGTGCTAAAATTATATCGCAATTTTCCTCTAATGCAGGATTAGATATTGCTGAGCTTTTTTATAGATTGGTTTTCTGTTTTGTTACAGGAAATTCAGACATGCATTTAAAGAATTTCTCTTTGATTGAATCTGAGCCTAAATCAAGAAAATTTGTGCTTTCTCCTGCTTATGATTTGCTTCCTGTAAATATTGTAATGCCGGAAGATACCGAGGAAGTTGCATTAACAATGAACGGCAAGAAGGCAAATATAAAGAAAAGTGATTTCATTATATTTGCAAAAAACTGTAAAATCCCAGAAAAAGCAGCTTATAAAATGATAAATAAGGTGCTTTCATTGAACGACAAATTTTTGACTGTAATAAAAGAATCATTCTTATCTGAAAGTGAAAAATCTGCTTTTATGTCTTTGATGACAGCAAGAATGAATAGGCTTTCATAGCGCATCGCGGACAAGAGAAAAAGCGTGGCATATCCAGAATTTTGGACGCGGTGTGATGTGCGGAATGCTCCGAGCAAAAGCACAGAATTCATGGCAAGTCTTACCGACGAGGCAATGGCCCCCGGGGCGGACGAGATTGCAAAAAAAGCCATGCCCATGCACTCGCTTTTGGAGGTCTTGAAGGGGAGTGATGTGGTAATCAACCTTGCCGCTGAGCATCGCGATGATGTTACGCCAAAATCCCTCTATGACGAAGTGAACGTGCATGGAAGTGAGAATGTTTGCAAGGCATGTACTGAGCTTGGAATCCATAAAATCATCTTCACAAGCTCTGTTGCTGTCTATGGCTTTGCTCCTGTGGGGACGGACGAAAGTGGCGAAATCAATTATTTTAACGACTACGGACGCACAAAATATCTTGCGGAAGGCAAATACCGTAACTGGCTCAAGGCAGATTCCTCAAACAGCGTGACCATAATCCGCCCCACCGTTATTTTCGGAGAGCAGAACCGCGGCAATGTGTACAATCTTCTCCGCCAGATTGCCAGCGGCCGCTTTCCTATGGTGGGCAAAGGCACGAACCGCAAGAGCATGAACTATGTCGAGAATGTTGCAGCATTTATTGATTATGAACTTTCTCATGATACAGAAGCTGGTGAACATCTCTACAACTACTGCGATGAACCTGCTTACGACATGAACCACCTTGTTCTTGATGTTTATAAATGTCTTGGAAAGAACAAGACGAAATTGTTTCATTTCCCATATTGGCTGGCATACTTTGGCGGAATGTGTTTTGACTTTCTTGCATTTATAACTCGTCGCAAGTTCCCGATTAGTGCAATTCGTGTAAAGAAGTTCACTCAAAACACATACTTTGTTGGTTCAAATATCAAGAAAACTGATTTTGTTCCACCAGTTCCGTTGGAGCAGGGACTGAAGCAGACGATAGAATATGAGTTTATAGATAAAATATAAATCGTTTATTTGCAATGTGTGTGTAAGCGTTAGTGCTTTTATAGCAGTTGCGCAAAAAAAATGTATCGGGTATGCTTGAATCATGATACAGGTTTTTGGATTACATAAATCATTCGACACAAAGGCGGCTCTGCGTTTCTTTAGCGAGCGGCGAATTCCCGTGCAATTTGTGGACTTGAAAGAAAAAGAGATGTCGCGCGGAGAGTTCGAGAGCGTTTTATCGTCGCTCAAAAAAGCAACAGGCTCTCTTTCGCTCGCGATTGAAGCAATGACAGACACAAAAAGCAAAGATTACGCCTCTATTGCGTATCTCTACGACAGCGAAAAAGGCGATAAACTGTTTGAAAATCAAGCAAAATTGCTCAAATTGCCGATTTGCCGCAACGGAAAAGACGCAGCAACAGCAGGATTAGCGCAAAAAGTGTGGGAAAGCTGGAAATAATTACAGCTCTAACGAAGTAAGCGGCGGTTGTATCAAACACGATACGCCGTTTTTTTCGCAATAGTGCGATATTTCGTAAAATGCTTTCCACGAGTTTTCAATGAAGAGCGGCATACAGCGCGTATAGCTATCAAGGCTCAAGAAAAAGCTATCCCAATGAATCGGAATGATAAGCGACGGTTGCACTTTGTCCGCAGTTTCGCGAAAAAACAACTCTCGCTCGTCTTTTTTCGCGTTCGCAATGCCTGTAATGCCCAAAAACAGCACATCTGTTTTCACTCCGTCTAGTTCGTGGGGCAAATAATTAAAACTCGGTCGAATCAAATACCGTTTTCCCTTGCTTTCGATGAGAAAATCGAACGAACCGCCTTCCTTAAAAGCCCTTCTTGGCGCAGGTTGCACGAGCGGCGCAGTGATTTCTTTTCCAATATCGTTATTATACCAATGCGGCTTTGAGTGAATAGAGCGGAAAACCGTGATTTTATAATCCCCCACAGCGAATTCTCTGCAATTTCTGCCGTCCCCTATGTCGAAGAGGTGCAGCCTATCCTCCGCCACGCCGCCGCCGCGCGCCACATTCAGCGCAGAAGCCGAACCGTAGACGCTTGCACCGCATTTTTTCGCGATATACGGCATATCAAGAACGTGGTCGTGATGTGTGTGCGAAATGAAAATGGCTTTGAGAGTGTCGATGTGGTGTTTTTCAAGAATGCGGTCGCACAGTGCGCGGTTGGTCTGCAATGTGCCGAACAACATCTTTGCTAAAGACGGTCGCGTCAAGTGCGCGTCAAAGAGAATCTGCTCTTTTTTGTCGTCGAACAGCAAAGTTGTTGTTCCGAAAAAGGTTATCTTCACTAAAACCGCCCTGCCTAATTCCAATCGAGTGGCGAAAAAGCCTTTTCTGCTGCCTTTTCCCGCGCGTCATCGAGCAAATAAAAGAAATCCAATCCCGTTTTCTCTTCCGCTTCGTCCACACTGACGGCATAATCCCAAATCGAGCCTTTGTCTTTGTCGTTCGGCAAGATAAACGCCACCGCAATAATTCGCTCTCCAGATTTCGCCATTAGCACTTTATAGTAATATTCAGGCACAGCGACTTGATTTTTGCCGATTGCCTTGTAACTGTACGCGTCTTTGTCTAAGACTGGACATGACACCACATACAACGCGCCGAATGTATGCACCCATTTGCGTACTTGCTCTTCAAGATTTTTCCAAATCCCTCGGTTAAACTGCGGAGCTTGCGGACTCATATTGCTCATATTGAACGAATCTCGCATAGCCGCCTTGCTAAACGCCATATCCGCCGCAGGCGCGAGGTGTCCCCTGTCGTATCCGCTTCGAGAATAGTCTTCTGGGGTCGCGCTGCCCGTCGAAATCTTTGTATCTGCGTGAAACTCGTTGCTTCTCTCTGCTTCTTTCACTAATTCCGCTTCGGTAATGCAATACGCCACCCATTCCGCCTGCTCATATTCCTCTCGATAGCACAGCGTAAAGCCTTCATAAGTGTGTATCTCGTGTCCCGTCGGCATTTCTCTGCCTGCGTCGATGGCGGCAGTCCCTTTGCAGCGCGGAATCTGTAAGCCAATCGGCAAATCTGGCGCAACAGCTTCGCTATCCGACTTATCCGCAACGGCAGAACGGGCAGAAGTGGGGGAGGTGCGCTGTTCATCGAACGGCAATTCACTGCCGACGGCTTGAATTATCTCGTTTATCGACGAAGAAGCAGTGTTAAACGCGGCTTTTGGTCTGACTCCCGACAAATACAAGAACGCCGCTGAAATGACGAGCAGAATTACAAGGAGAAATAATCCCTCGCCCTTCTTAATCTTTCTATTTTTTTTCCCTCGAGAAGTTTTTCTCGCTTTTCTTTTTCTTGTTGCCATAAACTTTATTATAACATAAAAAGTTATCTTGACAAGCGAAATGAATTCAATATATTATTTAGTTAATAAGTCCTTGCCAATCAAGGCGACAGGCAACTTGAGTGTCTGTTAGGCGATTTTAAAGCAAAGTGTCGAATCTGGAAGTGCGGTGCTTTGCATAGTCTTCGATGGTTCTCCAAGCATGCCAGAAGCCAGATGTAGGTTTGAGAAAAACCGAAAGAAAATGGAACAGTTGGAAAGCTCTGCGATTGGCGCGGGGCTTTTTTTATTGAGGTGGTAATGAATACTATTTTTGATGCAGCAAAAGCGTATAGCAAGCTATTGAATACTGAATATGAAATTATGATAGGGAGAAAAGATACTATAATTTCTCTCAAAATTTCATTTGAGAAAAGAAATTTTTGCCATTTGGCAGGTTTACAATACTTAACAGACCGAACAACTATACTTTATGGCGATAGAAGTGTTCTTTATGATAAAATTTTGAGCGGAGAAATTTCTGTAAATCAAATAGAATCATCTGCGTTTTATTCAAAAATCAAGGATAGAGTAGAATTTTTGCAATTTCTTGAATCGATTATGGACAGCAATGATACGATATTTAGATACAATCAGCGATTGCAGAATTTTTCTTTAATACAAGCAGATTTTTTAATGAAAAATACAGTGCAATCACATACGATTTTTACTTTTCTTGCCCAAGATAAAAAGAATGGAACGTATTTTTGCCGAGCAATGATACTTCAGGGTGCGCTTCCCGATAGGCAGAGTTAACAGCAAAATTTGCCAGTTCAACAGCAGGAACCGTATAAAAGTATTCCTCATCAAGGCGAATAGTAAACAACCCCATTTTGAGCGTAAAAAATGATGCAATTTCTCGTGTTCGTTTGTTACGCACAAGATATGTTCGCGCAAAATTATCTTCTTCTTCCGAAGCCGATACGTTTTTTAGATAGCGCTCAAGTCCCTGCCCCGTTGCCTTTGCAATGCGGAACTGCTGAATATCCGCAACATCGGTCTTGGAGGCAAGCAAATGCTGACAAAAAAATGTATCATCTTCTAATAAAAACGGCTGCATCATTATTTTTTTGCCGCCTTTTTATCTTCTTCTGCCCATTCTGCAAGAATTTTTTTGCGGTACGCCGCAACTTCTCTTCCCATTTTTTCACGGTCTACTGGTGGTGTATTCAAAATTTTTAGCAGGACACGCTTCCCTGGCGTATCAGGCAACTCATCTATCGTCATTGGTCTTCCGTAAGTCATAGCGTCCTCCTCGTTATAGTATACCGCAAGTTTCATCTATTGCAAATGTTTTTCTCTCCC
>CALDID010000076.1 GCA_937901865.1 uncultured Treponema sp. | reverse complement strand
GAGAAGCGCAAACAATGGCGGACAGATTTTCTTTAGTGCAATCCCGATTCCTGTGCCGACTGCGATAATGAGTATTGTTGCTCCAAAATATTCAAACAAGCAGAAAAACGCATTTTTCATGGGAAAGATTCGAAGCCATATTTTTTGCACAACATATATAACCACTGGCATATGAATGGCATACAAAAAGAATGAATATCCCGATAGTTTTCTTGCAATGCCAAAAATACGATTTGAGCAAATAATAGTATTTGACAGTTTCAAAATAACACAACATGCTACAAAAGTATGTAGTGCGCTCATAAATGGCATTTTAAATACAAAATTCGATACAAAACTGAATAAAAACAATCCAAATGCTTCTATCCAAGAAATTTTGTCGAGTCGCTTTAATAAAGTAATATCAAAAATTCCCCAATACAATCCGCAAACATAATAAAACACAGCAGAAGGCAAATGTGCGTCAAAACTTATCTTCCCCAAAATATAAAAAAGTAAGGAAAACGCAAAAAAGCCTGTGGGAAATTTTTTTATAATTCGTATGAAAATCGGTGATAGAACCGTAAAAATGATTAAATCTCGCACAAACCAAAATTGACCTGCTACAATCGGATTTCCGTCAGAAGTGTTTTGAAATCCAATTATTGCGTGAAACCAATCGGAAGGTGTCCAAGTCAAAACCGTTTTTTCGGGATTTGACAGCACTGATGGCGCGATTTTAGATATAATAATTTTGCCGATTGTGAAGTACAGCAAATAAATCCCGACCCAAATGCAATATGGCAAAAATAAAGTTCTCAGTCGCTTTTTTAGCAATGTTGGGTATGCATCATTTTTCTTTGCTTGTAAATATGCGGCAAACAAGAAAAAGAGAGGTACTGCACAACAAGAAATTGCACTGCTGATAAAAATTTGTATCCAATTACCAAAAAACGATTGATTAAAAATAATTTCTTTTGCACCATTTTCAATGCTTTCTGAAATGTTTTTTACAGTGTAATTATTGTGAATAAATACCACGAAACACGCGAGCAAAAAACGCAGCGATGTTATTCGTTTGGAAGTTTCTTCGTCTATCATACAAGAATGATGACATTTTAAGGAACGTGCTTCCACTTGCATTATGATAGTGCGGATTTATCAACTGCGTTTCGTTAGTGTTTGTAATGCCATTTTACTAGCAAAATGCAAGTATGACAGAGGAAGAACTAAAAGCGATTCTTTCGGCGAATATCAAAAAGTACCGAAAAGGGCGGTTTACGCAGGAAACACTCGCGGAAAAAATCGGCGTTTCGAGCCAAAACATAAACGACGTGGAGGGAAAACGGCGATTTCCGCGCATAGATTCGCTCGTGAAAATCGCGGACGCGCTCAATGTGGAAGTGTATCAGCTCTTCATTCCTGAGCAAAAGGAGCAGATTGTTTTTGAGGAAACGCCTGAAATCGATTTGATTCGCCGTCAGCTTAATTCCGAGCTTATTTGCAATTTTCGAAAGTCAATGAATCGGTTTCTCGACAAAATCGAAGATTCGTTTTGACAACGTTTTGAAAAAATGGTAGCGTTCCGTATTATGTAATTATGGTGAGCGAATTTATGCTGCAACAAACGCAGTCGGCGACGGCTATTCGCTTGCGTAAGGCGAGCACGGGCATAAATCCACGCTTGGAACACAGAATTTTTGCGTCACGGGGGCAAATCCGCGCTGGGAACGCAAAATTTCTGCGTTACGGGGGCAACTCCGCGTTGGGAAGGCAAAATTCTTGCGTCACGGGGGCAAATCCGCGCTGGGAACACAGAATTTCTGCGTCACGGGGGCAAATCCGCGCTGGGAACGCAAAATTCCTGCGTCACGGGGGCATTTCTTTTTGGTTTTCGCTTCGTGACGCAAGAATTTCAGCAGGACGCTATTTTTTTTCGCGGCAGTGCGAAAATCAGCGGCAGTGGTATTATGCGCTGATGGATTACGGCGCAGATTTGAAAAAGCGGGGCGAAAATCCGTCGCGGCGAAATGCAACCTACACGAAGCAAAGCGCGTTTTCCGGCTCGGTTCGCCAAGCACGCGGCGCAATTATTCGACAGCTTTCGGCAGGCGTGGCGACGATAGCAGAAATTGCAGAGCGCGAACATATCGACACGGCACGGCTTGAGGTGGCGGCAAAAGCGATTGCTTGCAGAACATCTTATTCGCGCAGACGGAGATGGCTATTCGCTTGCGTAACTGGTACGAAAAAACGTTACACCTTGAAAAATAATGGTATTATCATTAGGCTTTTCTACGGCAAAAGTCAAAGTTGGAGCACCGTATGCTTTTGTTTGCTCAAAAAATGCTTGATACTCTATATTTTGCCCTTCAGTATCAGTTACTGTTTTTGTATAAAGCGTAAGTTTATTGCTTTGTGTTTTGTATGTGCCTGAGAGAATATAGGTAGTTTCGTAATCTGCAAAAAGAGAGGCAATATCTGTTTCTGAAACATCTGGGATAAATGAACGAGCTTTGAGAAATCGAGTTGCAATCGTGCGCGTATAATTTCCGTC
>CALDID010000075.1 GCA_937901865.1 uncultured Treponema sp. | reverse complement strand
CAAAACGCCTATATTGCTATAGATTGCCGTATCGAGTACGGCAATGACATAAAGCAGAGTACGGCAATGACATAAAGCAGAGTACGGTAATGACATAAAGCAGAGTACGGTAATGACATACTGTCTTGCATTTATGTGTGAAAAATTGTATTCTGCGTATGTTATGAAACATATTTTTTTATTGCTTATTGCATTTGTTTTTAGCGCGGCTTGTGTATTTGCAAAAAATATCAATTTGAATCCGCAAATTTTGGCTGATGGCTCTGTTGTCATTGAGAATGTGAAAGGTAAAATCGAAGACCGAATTAACATTGAAAACACAACAGATGTAAAATTGTCTATCACTATTGTTGGCGTTGAGAAAAAGGGAAAAGAAGAAATCCTTTGCGAAACGATGTTATCTGCGCACGAAAAGCGATACATTGCAACAGAGGAAGATGATGACCTTGACGACTTTGTGCGCTTTAGAATTGAGGTAAAAAATGCGTCTATTGAATATTGTACGGCGCAATGCGAATGGAGCGATTTGTATTTAATCATCAACAAAGTAACTGTAAAGGGAAGCGGCTCGGCTGAATCTCTCTCGGAAAACGTGTCTGCGGCTGATGAGCTGTTGAAATGGAAAAAGCTGCTTGATGCAGGGGCGGTAACGCAGGAAGAATATGAGGCTAAGAAAAAACAGCTGTTAGCGTTATAAACGAAAAGAGTGCTATATAAGAGCGTATAGCACTCTTTTTTTGTCTGTTATCTGTTCAAAATCCTCACTTCGATGAGTTTTGCGCCTTTGTTTGCGCGGATTGTAAGCACTTTCCTTATGAATTGCCCGCTCGCCGCGTCTGCGTGCAATAGGTTTTGCGGCACGTCAAAAATGAGCTCTTGTATTTCGTCTTTGCCTGTCGCGCTAAACGCAAGCTCTTTCTCTTCTTTGCCGTCGAAATCAACGCGGAAAATGCCGCTTTCTTTGGCGTACGTTGCAAGAACAATGCGGTTTTTCTCTGCTTTTGTGTCGAATTTGGCTTCATAGCACAATGCGCTTTGCTCTGAGTCGAATGAGCGATAATTGCGGTCAACGCTCGCAAGATAGCCGATAGATGTACCCTCGCTTTTGAAGTTGTGTTCGATTTCGCTTTGTTGCCGCGCCGCTTCGATAACGTCAATGCCCTCTTTTTCTGCTTCTGTTTCCTCTTCAATAGAAGAAAAATATACCGCGTATCTTGTGTGATGAAGAGAAAAGAACGGCTTGAGCGTGTAGCTTACGCCCTTTTTGTTGCTTTCGCCCGACATCGTAAAGGTGAGCGTCTTTTTGTCGGTAAGTGTAATCCATTTTTCCACGCTCGACAAATCGGCGGTAATCGGCTCTACACGGGGGCTGTCGGCAGTGTTCAAATAGACGAGGTGGTCTTCGACAATGTCGGGAGGCAAATTGTCCGCGCCCAAATCCGCCGCAAGCACTATCGCGCCGTAGAAAACAGTGAAGTTCCCCGAATTGTCTTGCGCTTGGCGAATCCAGAGCTTCATCGCAAGTGTGAGCTTTATCGCAGTGTCCGCTTTCAGCTCGCCAAAGTCGATATAGCCGTTCTTTTCGCTCATAGACTGCAACGCCTCGCACCACGTAGGAGAGCGCACAAAAAGCCTTTTCGCCGCCGTTCCCGTTTTCAGCACGCGGATTTTCACGTCTTGTGAATAGGGGAAATCCGTTTCTATGCGCAGTTCCCAGCCGTCAGCCGTCGTTACGGTCGAGTCGATAAAGAGATTTATATAAAGCTCATCAGCGTAATCGCGCGCAATAAAGCGATTATAGCGGCTAGGGTTCTCCAATCCCGTACCCGTACAGCACCACATAGAATTATCGTGCGAACAATAGACCTTGAACGCCCCTCTCTGCAATGCGACGAAATACGTCTTTGCGCCTGTGTCGGGGTCTTGGGAAGCGAGAATATGATTGTACAAAGCGCGCTCATAGAAATCTGCAATTTCGCTCTTTTTCTCCCAGTCAAAAACGTGTTCGGCGAGTTCAAGCATATTGTATGTGTTGCACGTTTCTGTGGTGTCGCGGCTTAATGTTTCGTCGCCTGCCTTGCCGAAATGTTCGCCCTTGCTGTTGCCGCCTATGGCATAGCTTCGCTTTTTGCTAACCGTGTCAAAAAAGAACTCGACAGCCGTTTTATATTCTGTCTTGCCAGTGAGTTCGTAAAGACGCGCCAAGCCGATGAATTTCGGGATTTGCGTGTTTGCGTGATAGCCTTGCAGTGCGTCTTCTTTGCGCATAGCAGGCTCGATGATTTCTTTGTGAATCCAGCGTTCCGCTTCGGCAAGGTACTTTTTCTCTTTCGTAATGCCGTATAAATCCGCAAAGACTTTGCACATACCGCCGTGTTCACAGGTGAGCATTTTCTGCATATCGTCATCGCTCATCTTTTGCGTGCCGCGCATTGCCCAATCAGCCATACGGCGAACGATACCCAGTGCATCGCTGTTTTTGCCGTAAAGATATGCGTCAATCAGCCCTGCATATATCTTGTGTATCGAGTACCACGGCACCCACCACGAAGAGAGGGAAAAGCGTTCTACCGCAAAGTTGCCGTTGCTGGAAAACACGGTGTCGAACGGCGTGGACGGGCTTCCGCCGATGTAGCCGTCTTCTCTTTGCAAGCCTTTTAAGACCGATACTGTGTAATCGAGCTTCTCTTTTGCCTCTGTGCTGTGCATGGCGTGATAGAAAGAGGCGAGCGCAGAAAGATAGTGCCCTAAAAGATGCCCCTGAATTTGCCGTGATTCCCAACCGCCATAGCAAGCGGCTTTGCTTTCTTTTCCCGCTGCGTGAAAGCACGGTGCGAGAAAGCGGTCAGGCGAAAAACTTAAAACATAGTTTAATCCTAATTGTTGTGATTGTCCGAATAATGTACCTTGTGTAATCATAGATACATATTATAAAGCATATTTGCTATAATATAATAGACCTGTTCGGAAACAGTATGTCATTGCCGTACTTGATACGGCAATC
>CALDID010000074.1 GCA_937901865.1 uncultured Treponema sp. | reverse complement strand
ATAAATGCTATCTGACGATATACGAGGGCAGATTTCATCAGGTAAAGCGAATGTTTAAGGCGGCGGGCAACGAGGTTGTTTTTCTAAAACGGGTGGCAATCGGCTCTTTGGTGCTTGACGGCGCGCTGAAAACGGGGGAATGTCGCGAACTTTCTGCCGAAGAACTCTCATTGTTGTTGTAAAACGCACAAAACGCACAGTTTTGACGCGCATTTTGTGTGAAAAACGGGATTTTGTGAAAAGTTGCAAGAAAAAGTGAACAAAAAGCAGAGAAAAATTGATAATTGAAAAAATCCTGTTACAATAAAACTATATTATGTGTAGGAGTTTTTATGAAACGACGCAATTCGCTGAAAACAAAGTTTATCGCTGTTTTTGCAACGTTTATTTTTGTATCAAGTTTGTTTATGACGCTTATGGCGATGAAGGCAATCCGGCAAACAGGTGAAAGATTCAGCGCATTGCAGGGCGCGGCTATCGTGGCGAACGCAATGACGTATGTTGATACCGATTGGCTTGAAGAATTTGCGAAAAATCCCGACGAAAAAAACGAAGACTTTTCTGAATATCAGTGGGCATTTCAAAAACTCAAAGAATCGACGGGCTGTACCTATCTCTACGTTATGGCTCCTGTGTCAGGCACGACGTATCAATATCTTATTGACGGCGCAACCCCAGGAAGCGAGGGCTATTCTCCTGCTGGCACAAAAGAAGACATTGCCGAATGGGGCAGTGCGCCGCTTGAAACAATGCAGAGCGGAGAGACCACAAACTCAGGCATTGTCAAACAAGAGGGCTGGGGATACCAGATAAGCACATACAAGGGCATCAAGAACGCAAACGGCAGAATTATCGCCTTTATCGGCTGCGACTTTGACGCGACGGAGCTTAACAGCATCGTCAAAAGCGAAATCGTGATGATGATGTGTGTGGCGGTGGTGATGCTGCTTTTGGGCGGCGTGATTGTCTATTTGTTCTCAACGAATGTGTTTAACTCTATCCGTTCTGTTTCCTCTTCAATGAAGGCGATTGCGGACGGAACGGCGGATTTGACGACAAGAATTGAAGCGAAAGGTAAGCACGAGATTGCAGAGCTGGCGAACAGCTGCAACGACGTGATGGACAACGTGGCGAAGATGGTCAAGAGCGTGCACCAAAATGCGAACTTCCTGCGTGAATCGTCAGAAGAGCTTTACGACAAGATGAGCGAGCATATAAAGGAAATTGAGGAATCGAGCGAGGACATCAGCGACATCAACAATCAGATTGATACGCAGAACAGGGAGATTTCTCTTATCGCCGATTCGATGGACACGGTGGAGGGAGTTATAAACGACCTTGACGATATGATAAAAGACCAAAACGGCGCGATTTCGCAATCATCTTCCGCCATCGAGCAGATTTCCTCTAACATCAAATCGGTTTCAAATAGCGTCGAGCTGATTTCGAGCGAATATGCAAGCCTTGTTTCTGAGGCGAAGCGAGGCAACAAGCTGCAAAACGATATGAGCGAGCAAATTAGTGCGATTGCGCGTCAAAGCGAAAACCTCAACGAAGCGAACTCCGCGATTGCCTCGATTGCCGAGCAGACAAACCTCTTGGCTATGAATGCAGCGATTGAAGCGGCGCACGCGGGGGATTTGGGCAAGGGATTTGCGGTTGTTGCAAACGAAATCCGCGACCTCGCAGAAACGTCAGCCGAGCAGACAAACGCTATTCGCGAGCTGTTGAACGGCATTTCTACTTCTATTCAAACCATCGTGTCTTCTTCGGAAGAGTCGTCAAAGGCGTTTGAGAGCGTCGGCAGCAAGATAAACGCGATGGACAGCGTCGTTACCGAGATTAAAACGGGAATGATAGAAGAGAAAGCAGGCGTTGACAATATCCTTGAAATGATGCACACTCTCGAAGATACCACTTTCGCTATCACTGATTCAGCATTGACGATGAAGAGCGAAAGCGGAAAGCTGTTTTCCAGCATAAACTCGCTCAAAGATACTTCGTCGAAAACGCACGAGAGGTCAAATCACATCGCAGAAAAGATGACTTCTATGCTCACTGTCGCCGAACAGGCTGTAGACGCAAGTTCACAGAGCAAAGACGCTACTCAAAAGGTCGTCGAGATAGTTGCGGGATACAGTATATAGGAGTCTTCTTGAAATGAAATTATCGAACAAGTTTACATTTGTGCGGGTAATCTTTGCGCCAATCTTCTTCTTGTTGTATTTTTTGCCCGTGTGGACAAATCGCTTTGCGCTAGCGACAACGGTTATTATGATACCGCTTTTGCTCTTCGCAGAACTCACCGACTACCTCGACGGCAAAACGGCACGCGCGCATAATGAGGTGAGCGACTTTGGTAAACTGTTCGACCCCTTTGCAGATGTCGTGTTGCATTTAACGATTTTGCTTTGCTTAACGCTTACGGGCAATATGCCGTCAGTCCTTTTTGTGCTGTTGTTTTACCGAGAGTTTTCGATGAACTTTTTGCGTATGATAGCGGCAAAGAGCGGGACTGCGATTGCGGCGCGAAAGGGCGGCAAAGTAAAGACGGTGCTTTATATTTTCTCTGGCTTCTTTGCGCTTGCATTAGTGCTTTGCTCTCGGCTCGGCGTTGAGTTCGGCGAAAGCGTTGCAGGCGGCTTACAGATAGCGTCGCTCGTGCTGTTTATTCTGTGCGCTGTCGCGTCGTATGCGAGTTTCATTGACTATCTTGTGCATTTCGTGCCAGAGCTAAAGAAGAAAATCGATTTCTAGCCGCACACTAAAAACGCTATAGGCACGCAACAAGTGTTGTTGACAAATGACATATTGTGGACTAGAATAAAAAAGAAGCGCAACCAAAGTTACGGTTGGTCTTCATATTAACGCATTAGTGCCTTTTCAGACACCGCCGCCTTTAAGTATGACAGACTTAGGCGGCTATTTTTATCTCTTTTACACTTTTTAGGTGCGAAGAGGTGCGTTTACCACGCAGGATAACCGAGCAAAAGTAGCACGATTATCGCTAAAATCACAATGATTCTATGCAATGCCACCGCACGCCCTCCAGAATTTTAGTATGGTTTTCACTATACAGTTACTTGCCACTAGAGCCTGAAGAGCAACCGCCAACCTTGTCAGAACTCGTAAAAGTTCCTATAGTTGCGCATTGTTAATTATCGGAAAGACTTATGTAATTCTGCAATATAGCAATTTTCGTTATTAGTCATTCGAGCGAGAACAGCAGGACACTGCAACAATTTCGCGTTCTGCCATTATTCCCTCGAATTGCGCTAGAAATAAATCTGCATAACAATGCCTTGGTCGTAGTTGCCGAAGCCTTTGCCGAAAATGTTCATTCCGCCCATATAGCGCGCATTGTCTTTCACGCCGACTTTGACGCGGATTGAGTGATGATTTCGCATATCGAGGTCTTTAAGCGTAACGTCCGACACTTTCACGCCGTCGATAAAACTGCCCTCCTCGGTAACAGAAAAATGCTTCAAAAGCCCGTACTGGCTGCCCTCAAGCTTCCACCACTCTGGAGTGAACTTGCCGCGATGGTCGCCGTAATCGCCAGGACACGTCCACGTCGCAATCTCCGTGCGGTTAATCCACACCGTGATGTCAGAAGGCCAATTCGAGTTCGTCCCTGGCGTTTCGCTTGAAAGCTCCATCATCAATTCGAGCTTTTTCACTTCGCGCGGGTCAGAAAGCGTATTGTTCGGGAACTTATATTCAAAATATCCCGATGTACACCACAAAAGCCCCGCTTTCATTCGCTCAGGATTAAGGAACGAATCGGGAAGGTCGAGCATACCGATAATTTTTTCGCGCGAACACAGCCCACAAGGAGCCGTAACGCTGTAATCAGTGAAAAGACCGAGCGGCATTTCTATTTTCACAAAGTCTTTTTCCACGTCCTCGTCTTCGGGGAACTTTATCAGGATTTCATTGAACGCAGGAGAGCAGATTTTTTGATTGCCTTTCTTTGCTTTTGCCGCCTCGCTGACGATTAAGCCCGCGTCCTCCAAAATCGAGGCATTCGTTGCAACCGTGGACTGCGGCTGATTCATCGCCTCTGCAATCTCGTTTATATTCAGCCTTTTATGGCGCAAAAGTTCTAGCATTTTTATTCTCGGTTCGCTTGCAAGAGCCTTTATCACGTTCAAATCCTTGAGAGGATTTACTATCAATGTCTGTTGCTTTTCATTAGTGCTTGTCATATTTTTTATGATAACAATAAAAATCGATATTATCAAGCATTCTTTTCAATTATATCAAATTTGTGCAATAAATCTGCTAATTGCTCGACAAAACGAGTACACCTAAAAATCTATTTTATTCTCTAAAAAGCAACTCTATTGATTGCACTAACAAATTTTGTTAAATATCGAAAATTCTGGTTGACAAAACAGAAAAACAGATAGACAATAAATCATAAGGTTTTAGATTAGCAATTCTAGGAGGAAAAGATGAAAAGAAGTTTTATTTCTGCAATCTTTTGTTGTGTTGGTGCCGTAGCGGGCTTGATGAGCTTGCAAAGTTGCGGCAAAAAGGAAAGCGAAAACAAAATCACCTTGATGATTTTCGCACAGCCGCAGGAAAAAGAGATTCTTGACCAAATCGTGTGGAGATTCGAGAATGCTCACCCGGGCACAAAAGTTAATTTCATTTCGTCAACTCAGGCGGAATACGGACAGAAATTGCAGGCACAGCTTGCCGCAAATCAGTTGCCAGACGTGTTCTATTTAGGACCGGGCGACGTGAGACAGTATGTTGACAACAAGAAGGTTCTTGACCTCGCGCCGTATGTGCAGAACGTAACGGGCGTGGACTTCAATGATTTGTACGAAAATGCCGTTGATACTTACCGCTACGACGGACAGACGCTCGGACAGGGGGCGGCTATTTGGGCATTGCCAAAGGATTTCGGTCCGTTTGCGTTCGCTTATAATAAAGATATGTTCAAAGAGCTCGGTCTTGAGCTGCCGTCAACCGAAAGCCCATACACATGGCAGGAGTTTATGGACGTGTGCGAAAAACTCACGCGCGACACAGACGGCGACGGCGAAATCGACAAGTTCGGCACGGGATTGAATCCGCGCTGGGCATTGATTCAGTTCATTTGGGGTAACGGGGCAGACTTCATCGACGACACGCACACAAAAGTTACGATTACCGACCCGAAATTCGTGGAAGCATTGCAGTTCTGGGCAAATATGACCGTGGGCGGCACGACAATCGCAGGAAAAACGTATGCACCTGTTACTCCGAGCGCGGCGCAGTCTCAGAGCCTCGATACTTATCAGCGTTGGCTCAAGGGCGACCTTGGTTTCTTCCCTGCAGGTCCGTGGGATTTGGCGGCATTCAACAAGACGCTCGCATTTGAATATGATTTGATTCCGTGGCCGGTACACACCGACAGAAGCCTGACCGCAACGTATCGCGGTGGCGTTGGCTATGCGGTTGCGGCGAACTCAAAACAGCCTCAGCTTGCGGCAGAACTTGCGCTGTATTTGTCTGCGGATAAAGAAGCAAACCAGATGTATTGCGACCTCGATTTGCAGATTCCTAACTTGAAATCGCTCGCAGAACGCTACAAGGCAAAGGGCAAGCCAGAAAACCGCGCAGAGTTCTTGAACATCATTTCAAAGACAGGTCGCGCATGGCCTTCTGATTTCACATACACAGGCGACTGGTTTGAAGAGTTCTTTGTGAGCGTGCAGAAAGTGGTTGACGGCGAAATGAGTGCCGCGGATTACTGCGCAGAGATTCAGCCGAAGATGCAGGATAAACTTGAAAAAGGTCTTGCAAAGGCTCGAAAGAACGCACGCTGAGCGTGTTTTGTAAAAATAACAAGGGGATTAATCCCCTTGTTAGAAAACTTTAAAGCAAACAAAAAATTTAATGAGGGAGGCATTATGGCAAAAACAAATAAAACGACAGCAAATACAAAAACAGTGAAAAACGCTCATCGAGCGTGGGACGAAGAGGCAAAAATGGGATTGCTGTTCGTCTTGCCGCCAATCATCGGCTTTTTGCTTTTCACGGCGATTCCGTTCGTCTTTTCCATTTATGCGAGTT
Source organism: uncultured Treponema sp. (assembly GCA_937901865.1). Lineage (GTDB taxonomy): Bacteria > Spirochaetota > Spirochaetia > Treponematales > Treponemataceae > Treponema_D. Next base: position 2,808 of record CALDID010000074.1, on the reverse strand, counting down.
TCACGAACTGGGATTCAATGACCGATTTAACGCGCCTGTTTTCGATGGACGCGGCAGAAAAAGAGTATTTTTACGCAGGCTTTCAGAATTACAAAGAGCTGTTTAGCGATAGCGATTTCTGGAAAGCCCTTTGGAACACATTCTTCTATATGATTGGTATTCCAATCGGTATGCTTTGGGCAATTTCTCTCGCGGTGTCGTTTAATAAGCCAATTCACGGCGCAAAACTTTTCCGCGTGATTTACTATATTCCTGTTGTCAGTTCAATCGTCGCTGTTTCGCTCTTGTGGAAATGGCTGTACAACGGCGATTTCGGTTTAATCAATCAGTTTTTGAAGTGGGCATTCGGCGTAAAAGGTCCGAACTGGCTCGAAAACCCGTCCACCGTCAAGCCCGCAATTATGGCGATGACGATTTGGAGAGGAGTGGGCGGCACGGCGTTGCTCTATCTCGGCGGCTTGCAGAACCTGCCGACCTCGTATTACGAAGCAGCGTATCTCGACGGCGCGTCTGGCTGGAGAATCTTCCGCTCAATAACGTGGCCATTGCTCAAGCCGATTTCGTTCTTTATCGTGGTTACGGGCATCATCGGCGGTGCGCAGATGATTGTTGAACCGCAGATAATGGCTCCAGCAGGCGGCACGGACTACAGCGCGGGAACAATCGTGTTCTACATTTGGCAGCGGGCTTTCGGCTCGGCGGACGCAAAAGGCTATGCTTGTGCGTCGGCGTGGGTGTTGGCAATCATCATCTTTATCGTTACGGCGTTGCAATTCAAGTTCAGCAAAGAAAACGACAACTATCTTGAGTAGGAGGCAAAAATGGATTTAGTACAAACACGACCGCAGACGTTCCGACTAAGCAAAACCGCGCTCAAGCGGCTCGATACAACAGCGACATATATATTCTTGATTTTGGGCAGCGTCTTGATGATTATCCCGCTTATATGGATGCTCTTTTCCTCGCTCAAAACGCCAGCGCAGTTTTTGACAACGCAGCTTTCGCTCAAAATGCCCGAAAATCCGCAATGGACGAACTTCACCAAGCGCGTGTGGGAGATGAAGCCAAGCATTCAGCTCGGTATCCGCAACTCCGTGATAATTTCGTTTTCTACGATAATCGTCGGCACGTTCGTGTCATCTTTGGCGGCGTTCTCTTACGCAAAACTGCGCTTTCCGGGCAAAGACAAGCTCTTTCTTGCCGAACTTGCCACGATGATGATTCCTTTCGCCGTCATAATGATTCCGCAATTCATTATGTATGCGCGTATCGGCTGGCTGAACACGTGGCTTCCGCTGATGATTCCGGGAATGCTCGGCAACGTGAGTATGATTTTCTTCTTGAAACAGTATATGGGCGGAATCCCGACCTCGATGGTCGAAAGCGCACGCATTGACGGCGCAGGCTTCTTCCGCATTTATTGGCAAATCATTATGCCGAACGCAAAGCCTGCGGTTGCCGCGCAAGCAATCCTGTGGTTTATGGGCGCGTGGAACGACTTTTTTGCACCGAGCATTTACCTCAACGAGCCGACAAAACAGACGCTTCAGGTTATGATTAGCCAGCTCAATGCGATGTACGCTATTCAGACGGACTATCCGCTTTTGCTCACTGCGTCGCTCATTGCGCTTTTGCCTGTGTTAATCGTGTTTATGGTCTTCCAAAAGCAGATTATCGCCTCTGTTGCAATGACGGGATTGAAATAATGAAACTGGAATTAACAGGCGACATCAGAACCCACGACCCGACAATCGTGAAAGAAAACGGCGTGTATTATCGCTTTCAGACAGGCGAGGGCTTGCCGTTCCACCAATCAGCCGACTTGCGCCATTGGCAGAGCGCAGGCGAGATTTTCCCCGTCGCACCCGATTGGACGGCGCACGCCATTCCCAAATCGACGCGGCATTTGTGGGCACCCGAAATCATACGGCGCGGAGACGAATGGCGAGTGTATTATTCGGTCAGTTCGTTCGGCAGCCAAAAGAGCGCAATCGGTCTTGTGGTGAATAAATCGCTCGACGCGAAAAGCGCAGATTACGGCTGGAGAGATTTAGGCGCGGTGTTGCAGTCGGACGAAAGTTGCCGCTACAACGCTATTGACCCGTGCGTCGTGAGCGAGGGCGGAGAAGATTATTTGCTTTTCGGCTCGTTTTGGGGCGGTCTGTTTTTGACAAAATTGACGGCGGAAGGCTTTGTCGCAAAAGACACAGAAGTGCGCAATATCGCCACGCGACAGCTTGAGAAAGACAACGCGATTGAAGGCGGCTTCTTGTTTCGGAGAGGCGATTGGTGGTATTTGTTTGCGTCGTTCGATTTTTGCTGTCGCGGCACGGCAAGCACATACCGCATCGTGTACGGCAGGGCGAAAACGCTCGCGGACGATTTTGTTGACCGCACGGGCAAGAAAATGACGGAGGGCGGCGGCACTGTTTTGCGAGACGGCTCAAGTTTTGCACGTTGGGCAGGCACGGGACACAACAGCGTTTTCTGCGACGACGGCAAAACGTATCTCGTGTATCACGCCTACGACCGCGAAGATGAAGGGAAAAGCAAGCTGCAAATAGAAGAGATTTCGTTTGGCGAGGACGGCTGGCTGTCATAGACTGTTTTCAGTGCGTTTTCAACAAGAAATTACCCGCCGCACGAGTGAAATGAGTAATTTTTTTCTGGAAATTGGTCGCCGCAGTTTTGCGGAAGCAATTTCCAACAAGAAATTACCCGCCGCACGAGTGAAATGAGTAATTTATTTCTGAAAATTGGTCGCCGCAGTTTTGCGGAAGCAATTTCCAACAAGAAATTACCCGCCGC
>CALDID010000073.1 GCA_937901865.1 uncultured Treponema sp. | reverse complement strand
TTCTCAAAACGCCTATATTGCAATAGATTGCCGTATCAAGTACGGCAATGACATAGTGTCATTTATGATAGCTGTATTGTGTCATTTACGGCAATGACATACTGTTTCCGAACAGGTCTATTATATGATGTGGGAAAGAAGGGAGGTGGCGGACTGTATCTGCGCTTTATCGAGGCTCGAATAATTGACCACAATGATATGCTCTTTCGCCTTTGCTTTGTCAAAGTAATAATCCGACAGGCACGAAAGCAGTACGCCTTTTTCTTTTGCCGCTCTTTTTAGCTCTTCGTCGCTTTTGTCGGTGGCGATGTGCAAAAGAAAATGCAAGCCTGCCACTTCGTCTTTCACTTCTGCGCCTTTCAGGTGTTGCTGTATCTGCGTCAAAAAGTAGTTTCGTAAGTCCTTGTAATGCTGCCGCAAGCGATTGATGTGCTTTTCAAAATGTCCGCTGCTCATAAACGAAGCAAGCACATACTGATTGATGACAGGCACGGTGTTTGAATAAAAGCCGAGCTTGCTATAGAATACATCGACGAGATGTTTCGGCAACACCATATAGCTTGCGCGGATTGTTGACGAAAGCGTCTTTGAAAATGTGTTGATGTAAATCACTTTGCCTTTTTTGTCTATGCTTTGGAGCGAGGGAATGGGGCGGCTGTCGAAGCGGAGTTCGCTGTCGTAATCGTCTTCGATGATGTAGCGGTCGCTTTCTTCGTCTGCCCATTCTAATAACTCGTAGCGGCGCGCTATTGTCATAATACAGCCCGTCGGGAAGTGGTGCGAGGGGGATATATGCACGATAGAGGCGGAACTCTTTTTCAGCTCTGCGACGCTTATTCCCTCTCTGTCTAGCTCGATGTGCGCTGTTTCGACGCGGTGGGCGGCATAGATACGAGAGATTTTCTGATAGCCTGGCTCTTCAAGGGCATAGGTGTGTTCATAGCCTAACAGCTGTATGATGAGCGAATATAAATACTCCGTTCCCGCGCCGATGATTATCTGTTGTTCGTCGATGTCTAACGCTCTGAATTGCGATAAATGGCGCGCAATGGCTTGTTTGAGCTCCTCTGTGCCGCCTGAGGACGAGGATTGCAACAGCTCTTCCCGTTTCTCCGCCATCACCTTCCGTGTGATATGCGCCCACGTTGAAAAGGGAAAAAGCGAGGCGTTTGCGGTGTTGCTGTTTAAGTCGGTGAAGGTATTTTCTCCCTGTGATTCCTCTTTGCTTTTTTCTTCTGTGCCGAGCGAAGAGGCATAGAGCAGGGAAGAGGAAATATCTTCACTGATAAAGTAGCCGCGTTTTTCCACCGAATAAATATAGCCCTCTGAAAGCAGATTGTCATACGCCGTTTCTACGGTAATCGTGCTGACTGCGAGGTTTTTGGCAAAGTTGCGCTTTGAGGGGAGTTTTTCGCCGCCTTTGAGCTTGCCTGAGAGAATATCGCTGCGGATAAAGTCGTAGAGCTGTTCATAAAGGGGCGTTTTCTTGCCTGTGTGCGCGTTGATTTCATCAGAAAAGCTGTATGTGAGCATTTATTCTTCTCTCCTGCAATCTTTCATTGCCCGAATTATCGAGAAATCAGAAACGGGCTTCAGTATGCAATCGTCTATGATGTGATACAGCTTTGCTTCGGCGAGTTCCTTTGTGAGCATATCCGCCATAACGATTTTTATCGGCTTGCCGTTCTGAATCAACATACAAAAATCAATCGCGCTCTCTCCATTGATTTGCTCTTCTGCGGCAATAACGTCGATTTTGTGCTGTTGTGTTATCTTTTTCGCCTCTGCAAAGTTTTCGGCGGAGAATATCATAATCGGCAGCTTCTTAAAGCTCTTTTCGAGTTGATTGAGTATCTTTCTGTTGTCATCGACCACCAAAAGAGATATGCTTTTCTCATTCTGCACGCTGTTCGCCCCGTTTTGTACGTTTTCGCTCTCCTCGTCGCTTTGTATCGGGAAATACAGGTGAAACACCGAGCCTGTGCCTAACACGCTATGCACGCTGATAAATCCCCTGTGCGCCGTAACAATTTGCTCTGTTACACTCAAGCCCAAGCCTGTGCCTTTGCCGCTCTTTTTTGTCGTGAAAAACGGCTCGAATATCTGCTTTATGACGGCTTCGCTCATTCCTGTTCCGTCGTCCACAATGTCTATTTTGATGTATGATTGAGAATTGTCGTCGCTCTTGAGCTTTTGTACTTCGTCTTTGCTGGCTCTTTCCGCAACGATTTGCAGATGTCCGCTCTTTCTGCCGATAGCGTAAATCGCATTGACGGCGATATTCAAGATTGCTTGATTTAATTGCGTGGTGTTGCCTAAAATCTTCTCGTCTGTAATCTTGATGTCGTCAATGAGCTGTATGTTTTCGGGGCAGACCGTACGAACCATTTTGATAGATTTTTTAAGGAAATCAGAAACGCGGATTGTCTTAAACGATGTTTCGATGTTCTTTCTGCTCATACTCGAAAGCTGCTGTATGATGTCTTTCGCCTTTTCGCTTGCGTCGTAGATTTCGCGCGCGCTATCGGCTTCGTCGCTGTTTTCATCAAGGCTCATCATCAAAAGCTCTGCATAGCCCATAATCGGCGTTAGAAGATTGTTGAACTCGTGAGCAATGCCGCCCGTCATTGTGCCGATAATCTGCAAACGCTGTTGATGTGCGATATGCTCTTCGCTTTGGTGCAATTCAGAAAGCACGTCGTTCATCTTTGTTAAATATGCCGCCCGCTCTTCTTTCTTCCGATTTTCCACCGTCAAATACATCATATAGCTCACTAAAGTGATAGCACCGACCGTGAATACTCCGAAGAGCAAAAACAGCTTTGAAATGCTCTCGGTGATAGCTCCTTCGATGTCGTCCGCTTTTACCACCGCGCTCACGACGAGAAAATCATTGCCCAAATCGACCTTTGTATATGCGCTTATCTTGCGAGAACGAGGCGAGCCTTCTTGTCCCCACCAATACGATGAGTATGTTTCAATGCCCGTCTTGCCTTCAAGCTGGTGCTGTATCATATCTTCAAGGCTCTTCATATCTTTGTTTGGGTAAATCTTTTCTCTGCCTTTTATAACGTGGATGCCCCATTGTATTTCTTCGGGGTGCATAAGGATAATGCCGCGCGAGTCCTTGATGACAAAATAGCCGTCTTCGCCGAAATGAAACTTCTTTATGCGTTCTTCATACAAGCTCTTTACGCTGATAGAAAGCGTTGCCTTGATGTTGTTTTCGTGTGTGTGCGCCAATAAAAGCTCTATCGCATTATCCGAAAAGCGCACAAGCTCCAAAATGGTGCCGCCGTCCATTCTTGAATGTGAATACACCGAAACGATACTGCGTTTTTTGCCGCTGACCGCCGCTGTATCTTCGTTTTCGATGTAAAGCGAGGTTACGAAAGGGGAGTGCATTTTTACATAGGAGACGCAAAAAGAGCTGATGTCGTCGCTGTCGATAGCCGCTTCGCAAAAGCTCTCTAAATCCGCTTTGTACTCAAAAAAAAGCGATTGCAGACTGTCGGCGGTGCTGATGACGGTTTGCAGCATAGAGTCGTTTTGGTTGTCGGTGAGCGTTTTGCGGTATTTGCGCGCAATGAATATGCCAAAGTAGACGACCGCCGCCATAAAGATGAGCATCGCGAGAGAAACGGCAATGAGAGCCTTATTAAGACTATTTTTTTTCATTCTTGCTACTCCTTGATTTTGCCATTATAATAGTTTTTATCGATATTGTCATAGAGTATAGCGGAGGAATGAAATGGCTGACAAAGTTTTAATAGTTGATGATGATGAGTCTATTTGCAAGCTGTTGCAAAAGGTAATGGGAATTAACGACCTTGAAGCAGAGTGTGTGAACTCTGGCGAGGCGGCATTAGAAATCTTGAAAGAAAAGACATTTGATATAATTTTGCTCGATGTGAATTTAGGCGATATGGAGGGCTTCGACGTGATAAAAAAGCTTAGAAGCGACGGAGTGAATACGCCTATTATGATAGTGTCGGGCAGAAATGAGGATTATGATTCGCTGTATGGGCTGTCTATCGGCGCGGATGATTATGTAACAAAGCCGTTTCGCCCTGTTGTGCTTGGTGCGAAAATCAAGGCACTTATCCGCCGCAGCCACGATTGCGTTACTGCAAGTTCTGCGTTGCAGAAAGCAGGCGATTTTGTGTATGACAGCACGACGATGAAGTTCTTTAAGGGCGGGGAAGAGCTTATTTTGAGCGCGAAAGAGGCAGCATTGTTCTTGCTGTTTATGAACAATAAGAATCGCGTTATTTCCAAAGAGGAGATACACGAAAAAGTCTGGGGCGAGAGCTTCGCGATAGATGATAATGCGATAATGGTGTATATCAATCGGCTGCGGGGCAAAATCGAGGACGAGCCAAAGAACCCGAAATATATCACGATAGTAAAAGGCGCAGGCTATATATTCACAGCTTAGGGCTGATTTTAAGCATTTTATATTAGAACGTTGTCCGTTTTATATATAAAACGTCGCCCGTGCTTATAAGAAACGTTACACATTTTATATATAAAACGTCGCTCGTTCTAATATACAACGTCGTCCGTTTTAATAAAGAAACGTCGGACATTCTATATATAAAACGTCCGACGTTGTACTATAAAACAGACCTAAGCTAAAAAAAATGCAGAGTCTGCCGCTAGAGAAAATCAGGCAATTACGCTATTTCGCTGTGAAATATCCAGGTGCGCTTGTGCCTCCGTCCACCCTCGCATACGTCGCGTCAGTGTGGCTAGAATCGTATGTTGTCCCGTTTACGCCTACAAGCGATGCACAATATTGAAACATATTGGTACTTTCAGTTATGCTACTCCAGTCAGTTCCTGTCGAAACATAAATTGTTTTTAGCTTATAATTATGTTCAAACATACCTTTCCAAGTACCATTGTTTTCATTTTCATCATAATATGAAAATGAAGTAACTTTGCTTATGTTGAAATTGCTTAAATCGAGTTCTGTAACTGCAAGCCCTCTCAGCATTGCTCTCATATCAGTAACATTACTTGTGTTGAAACTGCTGATATTAAGAGATGAAAGAGCAGGCAACCAGTCAAACATTTGTCGCATATTAGTAACTTCACTTGTATCGAAGTTACTCAAATCAAGAGCAGTAAGAGAGCTACAGCCACAGAACATACCGCTTATATCTGTGGCATTGCTTGTATCGAAATTGCTTAAATCAATTGATGTTAAAGATTCACAGACACAAAACATTCATGCAAAACTTGTAACTTTTTTTGTGTTAAAATTGCTCACATCGAGAATTGCTAATTTTTTACAGCCCCCAAACATTGCAGCCATATTTGTAAC
>CALDID010000072.1 GCA_937901865.1 uncultured Treponema sp. | reverse complement strand
TCTAGTTCCCCATATGAATCTTCATATTATACTTACACTGTTGCAACAAGTATTGATGGGTATACACTTGACGGTGATAATGTTTTGAAAAAGGGAAGCACTGTCTATTTTAGAGAAGGTGGTTCTGCTCGGAATTTTACTATGACAGTTTCAGGCTTTTCTGATTCAAGGGCTGCAAGAGCTATTTCTACAGGAAAACAGGGAATTGCGGGGCGCAGACAGAATAAAGAGAATTCTGCTGATACAGAAACTGTAACCTCAGATTCTTCTGGAAAAATGTCTTTTACAGGTGCTGTTGCTGATGATACACAGAAAATCGTAATTGCAAATAATGCAAATGTGTCTGTAGAGACAACAACTTCTACAACAGAAACAACTACTGTTGAAGTTACTCCTAAATACGATGGTGAAAACCTTGGCACAATTCCAATCGTAGAAGAAGGAACTTATGGTTTTAAGACAACATATTCGATTGATAGCGATAAACAAGGCTTCTGTTTTGGAAATAATTACAAGACATATACATTAAAGTTGAAGTTGAACAACATTGGTTCGGCTATGTGTGAAACATCGATGTATACAGTAACTTGTAATGATAGTAAATTGACATTTGTTTCTGGAGATAAAAGAGGAAATTTCTCCAGTATTGAAGCTGGAAACTCGAAAGAACTCACGTTCACGGTGAAATATGGAGAGGTAAATACTGAATATGTAGATGTTCCTATAAATATTTCTATCACTGATAGCAAATATATGAGAACATGGGAAGATAGCGTAACATTACGATTCTATAAAGGTCTGGTGAAGTTCTTTGTTGGCTCTAGAAACTTTGATAGTTCCTCTAGTGCAAATTTAAAAGGATTTTTGATTTATCCAGACGGTAGGTCAAAAGGATTTTATGTTAGCGGAGGTCATAAAAAAACTATACTTGTGCCATGGAGCGAAAGTGATTATATGCTTTCTTTTAGTGGTGCAACGGCATCTAACGAAATGGCGTATTCATTTGGATTTGAAGATAAAACTTCTCTTGCTGAATTATACGAAGATGTATGGACTCCTGAAGAAATAAATGCTTACGAGCCAAATGACAGCACGGCAACTGCATATAAGATTACAGACTTGACAACGCCTATAAAGTCATATCTAAAAGCAGGTGATATTGATTTTTACACAATAAATTGCAGTACTTGTGATTCTACTGTATCTGTTAGTTATGATATAGAAGATTCACAAGATTATATATTTGAATTATCACTTGATTCAAATCCTTTTTATGATAAAAGTGTGGGTAAGATTTATTTTTATTATAGTCCTGGTTTTCATGATGGACAGGCTTATATTTGGATAAATGGTTCATATTCTGGAGAATCTTTCACTTATGAAAATTTATATTATTCTGGGACAAGAAGAGTTTCTGTTAATGTATCAGGTACAGGTACTTATTCTATTGTATTAAAAAATGGAGATACAAGTTCTGCTATAAGAATATCAAAAACTATTTCTGTTACGGTTGAGTAGGATTATATAAAGTTCAGTGCTACAAAAGCTCAATGCAATCTGTAGCACTGAAAAAGACTCAAAATACATGGCTTTCATTCTATGATTTCTTTCAAAGAACGAAATGTAGAATAACAAAATTACAGTTTATGGAGAACTTTTATGTCTGAAACGAAACCAGAAGAATTACAACGAGAACTAATAAATGCTCAGTGTAGCTTCTAATTGTCCAAGCGGAACAAAGTTGCCTGAAAACTCGGCGGAAGCTTCACTTGAAGAGAGATATAACGCACAATGCAAACTGCTTCTTTCGGAAAAGCCGATTTTTGCATTGCGATGAGAGAAGAGATTTCAAAGGAGGTGATTGATATGTGCAATTTGAGTTCTGGCGTATTGGAAAAAGGATATAACGCAGGTGTTAACTTCGGGCTATCTCAGGGCTTATACAATGCACGATATGCAAATGCAAAAAAATATGCTCTCTGACGGTGTTCCGATTGCAAATGTGGCAAAATGGTCAGGGTTGGATATTGCAGATATCGAGAAGATTTTGACGGAAAATAAATGACGCTATGAAAAAGATTATATTTATATTGTTTGCAAGTTGTGCTGTTTGTGCATTTGCAGAGAAAGGCTTAGCTTTTGACATGGGTACTGAGCCTGAGGAAAATGGGAATGTGTCGTATGGTATGATTCAATACGGGTGGACGGACGATATTGCAAGCCGTGTTGATGTTCGCTACTCGACAACGAACGAAACGAGCGACGACATCGCAGGCTATGCAAACGCCACGGAGAACGACAAAAGCAATACTTTTGAAGCAGATATTTTACCGCTCGTGAAATATTTCGGCGCAGAAAATCAATTCTCTTTGAGTGCAGGCGCGTCTTATCAGTTCAGCCACGAAAAAACTTTTGCAGGTATGTTCGACGTAAACGCTCTTATGCTCGATGAAGGTGACGAAGGCAAG
>CALDID010000071.1 GCA_937901865.1 uncultured Treponema sp. | reverse complement strand
GTAAAACTTTCTACTACAAGCAACTATGTAACTCTAGTTCGAGATAGCTACACTATAGGAGATATGAGTGCTGGGTATTATTATTCTCTTACAAGTTCAAGCTATAGTGCAAATTATTGCTATTTGATGGATTCAAATTATAACACAAAAGCCTTTAAGTTCTCTATAGCTTCAAACTGTCCTAATGATACAGAATTACCGTTCACTGTTACGTTCACAGACTCTAGCGGTAACACTTGGACTGACAAATTCTCAATCAAGGCTTATACTACAAAGGCTGTTATTGCTCTTGTAGACGGTACAAACTATTCAACAAAAGAGTATGAGAATGGAAACTCTGACGGACTTGTTACTCCAGGCGAAAGCCATTATCTTGACATAAAAGCATACAACTCTGGCACTAGTACGGCTCTTGGCGTTACAGTAAAACTTTCTACTACAAGCAACTATGTAACTCTAGTTCGAGATAGCTACACTATAGGAGATATGAGTGCTGGGTATTATTATTCTCTTACAAGTTCAAGCTATAGTGCAAATTATTGCTATTTGATGGATTCAAATTATAACACAAAAGCCTTTAAGTTCTAAGTAGCTTCAAACTGTCCGAATGATACAGAATTACCGTTCACACTTACGTTCACAGATTCTAGCGGAAACACTTGGACTGATACACTAACAATTCCTGTGGAGTAATACATTGCTTGCTATTGGAATTTATGCTAAAATAGCGGATATAGGAGGCTTTTATGAGTGATGTGGCATTTGTGGCAAATCCATATTCGTCTATTGAGCGTATGTATTCCGTTCTTAATATGGAGAAGAAAAAAGAGGTTTACGATTTTCTTTGCTTTTTGGTTTCCCAATCAACAGAAATAACAAAACCTCTCTCTCCAAAAGATTCATATTCGCAAGGTTTCTTTGAATTGTTCGGTAGCTGTACGGATAATTCATTTGTTGAACCAGAAGAACATATTGCAGAGCTAAGTGAGGACGAATTATTTTGAAGTACTTTTTAGATACAAACGTCATTATTGACGCAATAAAAAATAAGAGTCCGCTCTTAAAGCAGCATTTTGAGCAAACATATACAACCGATATTTTTGTTTCTTCAATAGTTGTTTCAGAACTTGAGTTTGGTGCAGCACACAGTAATGATTACTTGAAAAATAAAACTCTTTACGAACTGTTTATCAAAGATTTTACTTTAGTGCCATACGAAAAAGAATATAGTTTTGAATATGGAAAACTCCGTCAATATTTGACAAAGACTGGACAAGTAATAGGGTGGAACGATATGCTCATTGCTGCAACTGCGATTGCTAATAATGGGATTCTTGTAACACACAATATCGGGGAATTTGAAAGAATACCAAACATTCAGCTTGAAGATTGGACTAAATAAGTATTTTTTAGGAAAAGGATATGAAAAGAATTATATTGCTTGTTGTTGGATTGTTTGCTATTGTGCCTTTATTTGCAGAGAAAGGCTTAGCCTTTGACCTTGGGACAGAGCCTGAGGAAAATGGCAATGTGTCGTATGGTATGATTCAATACGGGTGGACGGACGATATTGCGAGCCGTGTTGATGTTCGCTACTCGACAACGAACGAAACTTCAGACGACATCGCAGGTTATGCAAATGTAGTTCAGACCGAAAAAACAAATACTTTTGAAGCGGATTTATTACCGCTCGTGAAATATTTCGGCGCAGAAAATCAATTCTCGCTGAGTGCAGGTGCGTCGTATCAATTCAGCCACGAAAAAACATTTGCAGGTATGTTCGACGTAAACGGATATATGCTAGACGAGGGCGATGAAGGCAAGTATTTCACGATGGAAAGCAATCGAAATACGCATATTTTTGCGCCACGAGTTGGCTTTACGGCGAAAATACCGCTTGGAAAATATTTTTTATTCAACTTTGAGAGTTTTCTCCACCCACTCTATGCGATAAAAATGAAGCAAGATATGGCGTATCATTCAGACCAAGCTGTATTCGACTATTCTGGTGAAAATGACTATTTCAAAATCTCAAGCCCTTACATCGACGTAAAGGCGACGCTTGATGTATTTGAGTATGTGCGCTTAATGAGCCGATTTTCGTTTCAGAGGCTGGAGTTTCAGCAAATGGATTGGGCGGACGATTGGAATTCGCTCGAAGGCAAAGACGACACGCAAACTATAACGACTTTCCGTGCAGGCTTAGAGCTGTTGAGTAAAAAAGGGAATAAAGCCCGTGTGAAAGGCGGAATATATCGACAAATGGAATGGAACAAATCGACGTACCGCGACAATACCGAAAGCGAAAGCAAATGGGTGATTAGTTTCGGCACTGAAATGTAAAAAACACTCACATCTTACCGACGGTAACGTGTACATCTTACCATTGGTAATGTGTATATCTTACCGACGGTAATCTGTACAGCTTACTGATGGTAAGATTAGTATCTTACAGGCTGTAAGCTGTACATAAATTTTCAGATGAAAAATACAGCCCCTCCTCTTTTGCAACATCGCTTCTTTTTGCTTCTTATCAGCTTAAATTCACTTAAAAACAGAGTTCTTATGCCGATAAATTCTTATAGAGTTGGAATTTATTTAGGTGGTAATCTATGGCGGGGAAACAAAAGAAGCAGCCTATAATGCTAAAAGTCTTAAAAGCTGAAAATAATGTGCTTGATTCTATCATCGTTCGGCAGGGGGCTATTCGCGATAGCGTCGTTGGCAAAGATTGGATAGCACTTGAAGATGCTATGCAGAAAATGGAACGCCTTTCATCTCGCTTTATGGAACTCGAAGAACAGCGATTGAACATTGAGCAAGACACCGTTTTTTCTATGCGCGGCATAGGCACAGGCGGCACAGCCGCTTCTGACGACACATCTGAAACTGCCGAGAATGAAATCGAAACACAAACAGAGAATACTAATACAGAAGAGCCGATTGAAAAAGAGCCTCTGGCTCTCAATTTTGAAGAAAGAGCGGCTCTGTACGGCGACAGAAAAGTAAGCGAAACACTTACCAAAGTTCGCACAAAACTCGCGCGCTCAAAAATCGAAAACAACGCACTCAATGCGTATGTGAGTGCTGCAAGCGGATTCTTAAAAGGCGTATTCGACACGATTATCCCGCAAAGAAAAAACACCGTATACAACCGCTACGGCAAAATGGCAAAGCCGAGCATGCAAAGCCTTGTCATCGATAGAGTTTTCTAGGCTAAAAAAGAAAAGGAGTTGAAGAATGTCAACATTTGGTGGAATAGAAATCGGCAAAAGAAGCATTATGGCGCACACGCAGCTTATCAACACTGCCAGCCACAACATTTCCAATGCAGACACAGAAGGCTACTCACGCCAGCGAGTTACCTTAGGGACATTTGACCCGCTGTATCGCCCCGACCTCACCAGAGCGGAAACGCCGGGACAAATCGGGCAGGGCGTGAACGTTGAGGCGATTAACCGTATCCGCGACGAACAGCTTGACCAGCGAATCACTGCGCAATCAAGCGACGAAAGCTACTGGCAGACGCGCGACAAGTATTATATGATGATTGAGCAGATTTACAACGAGCCTGTTGAAGTATCTATCCGCACCAATATGGACAAGTTTTGGGATTCTTGGCAAGAACTTTCGATGTATCCCGACGAAAAAGCGGCGCGACAGGCTATTGTAACACGCGGCGAATCGCTGACAAACTCAATCCAGCAGCGCGAAAAAAGCCTTGCAGGAATCGGCAACCTTTTGAACGGCGACATCGAAGCGACCGTGAAGCAGGTCAACGACTATGCAAAGCAGATTGCCGCGCTCAACAATCAGATTGTGGAATCAAAGGGATTGGGCGACAATCCGAACGACCTGATGGACAGACGAGATAAACTCGTAGACAATCTTTCAAAACTCATCAATGTAACGACAAGCAACCGCGACGCAGACGAATTTATGGTTCACGTTGACGGCAAAATCTTGGTGCAGGGACACATTGCGCGTTCCTTCAGCGTTGAGCCTGTCATCGACAACGACGGATACTCAAAAGTCGTGTGGGCAGACACGGGCGACAATGCGTATTTTGACAAAGGCACGCTCGGCGCGTTGATTGAGCTTCGCGATGTGGACATCAGAAACGAGCGGCAGAGCCTCGACACAATGACGATGAACTTTGCCGACCTCGTAAACGACGTGCATCGCAATGCAGTCGGCGCAAACAACGTGAAGGGCTTGGATTTCTTTACCCAGCAGCCATTCGTTACCAACGTCAACGGCAATTACGACCGAAACGGCGACGGCGTGGAAGATACGTCATACATTTTCCGCTTTACTGGCACAAACGAACTGCAAAAGACAGCGCAAATCGGCTTAGAAGGCACGATTCAGCTTTCAGGCAGAAGCGGCAACGTGTCCGTTCCGTACTACCCGACCGACACCGTGGAGGCGGTCATCAACCGTATCAACGACTCCGACGCAGAAGTCAAGGCATATCTCGACCGCAACAATCATCTTGCGCTCAAGGCGACGGCGGCGACAAACATTGAAGACCCTGATTTTGTCATTCGGCACGTTGAGGATTCAGGCTTCTTCCTTACGGGCTATTCGGGCGTTTTGGCTTCCTCTGGCGCAGAGGGAGCATACGACTTTGCACAAGCGGACGCAGTGAACGCGCTCGCTGACGCACAGTTTGCGGTCGCACCCGTAAAAAATCCGTCGAGCTACATCGCGATTAACTCCGCCATTCGCACCGACATCAATTCCGTAGCCGCCGCATTGCCGAACGCTATCGGTTTTGCAGAAAGCGGCGACAACAGAGCGGCTGTCGAAATCGCGGCTATCCGAAACTCTGCCGTGATGATTGGCAAAGACCGCACGTTCGACGACTATTTTGCAAACAGCGTTACAAACGTGGGCTTGAAAGGCGAACAGGCGGCGAACAACGCGGCAAGCCAGAACGCGATTATGGGCGATTTGAGAAGTCTGCGCGACAGTATCAGCGGCGTAAACATCGACGAAGAACTTGCGGACATCATCAAGTTCCAGCACGGCTACAACGCGGCGGCAAAGCTCGTTACCGTTATGGACAGTATGATTGATACGATTATCAACCGCCTTGGCGTATAAAACCGCACCAGCATAATGTACGGCACTCGTACAGCATAGGGGTGCAGTGTCGTACAGCATAGGTGTACGGTATCGTACAGCATAGGTGTACGGTGTCGTACAAGCGTAGGTGTACGGTATGGTACAAGCATAGATGTGCGGTATGGTACATCGATAACCCTTTTGATGTAGCAATGGGCTTAAGCCCATTGTCAAAGCAAGGTATCCATTGTCAAAGCAAGGTTATCGAACAGTTTAAATGAACAATAACAGATTCAGCGAACAATCTTTACAAAACAGCCTGTGGCTTTACAAATCAGCCTGTGGCTGTGGGAGGATAAGAAATGTATAGAATATCATCACAAATGACCAATTCCGACACGCAATACAATTTGCGTTTGCAGGAAATGCGCCAAAATAAAGTAGATAAGCAGGTTGCGTCCCAGCAGCGCATTCAGGAGCTTCGCGATGACCCGCTCGCCGCAGGGCATTTGGTGCGCTATCAATCATACAAGGGCAGAATTGACCGCTTTGAGAAAAACGCGCTGACGATGAGCGACCAGCTTTCAGTGCGCGAAGGCTATATGAAGCAGAATCTCGACGTGCTGCAGAGAGTGCGCGAACTTGCGGTACAAGGCTCAAACGGCATTTACTCAAAAGAGGATTTGCACAATATGGCAGTTGAGGTCGATGAGCTTTTGGGCGAGATGATTCAGAATGCAAACGCGGTCGGTCCTGACGGCAAGTCGTTGTTTTCTGGCACACGCACAAACGGCACGGCATTCGAGGTCGATATGGGCAACGTTCCAGGAAGCGGCTCTCCGCTCATCACAAACGTGCGCTACAGCGGCGATATGGGCAATATGCAGGTGGAAGTCGATGAGAACGCATATATCACGCTCAACAATTCGGGCAACCGCACTTTCTGGGCAGAGCCGCAGCAGCTTTTCGCAGAGCGCGACGCAACAGGCTGGCAGGCAGCAGAAGACAGCGTGATTTCCGTTGATGGTCAGCAGATTAAGGTGAGCGCGGGCGACAATGTGTATTCGCTTGTGTCAAAAATCAACGACAGCGGCACGGCGGTCAAGGCGAGCATCGACCCGATTACGCACGGCTTGAACTTGACGACAACGGACAGCAGACAGTTGTGGCTGCAAGATGTTTCTGGCAATACGCTCAATCAGCTCGGTCTTATCAAGGACTCATCGCAGCAGCCGCCGTATAATCTTGCCGCAAGCGCAAAGGTTGTCGGAGGTTCTTTGTTCGACAGCGTTATTGCACTCCGCGACGCGCTTCTTTCTGGCGACACCGAGCAGGTTGGCACGCGAGTTTTAGCTTCTCTCGACAGCGGATTGGATAATCTCGTTACGCACATTGCAAAGAGCGGTTCAGAATACGAGCGATTGCAAAGCGAGGCAACGCGCAATTCTGCGACCAGCTTGAATACCGCGCAGATGATTTCTGCCGAGGGCGATTTGGACTTTACCAAAGCCGTTACGGATATGAAGATGCTTGACTATGTGCAGCAGGCAACGTTGAGCAGAGCGGGAAAGATGTATTCATCAACACTGCTGAATTATATGCGCTAATAGGATAGGTCAATGCTGGTAAAAACAAAATCAATGGGCGCAGTCGAAGTCGATAACGCCCATATCATCACAATTCCTGCGGGTCTTTTCGGCTTTGAAGAGTATACGCAATACGCACTTATCGACAGCGAATACAAGCCGTTTATGTGGCTTCAGTCAACGCAATCATCGGAGCTTGCCTTTTTGGTGGTAGACCCGTTTCTCATTTGCAGCGATTACGAGGTGGATATTGACGACAAGGAACTTCTGAAAATCGGGATTGTATCACCGACAGAAGTGTTTGTGCTCGTGCTTATCACCATTCCGCAGGACGGCTCCGCGGTAACCGCGAATTTGCAAGGTCCGCTCGTCATCAATCGCACGAATAATAAAGCAATGCAGGCTATTTTGTCTGACAACAGATGGACTACAAAGCATAGCATTATTGAATCTCTCAAGAAAAGGAGTTCATAATGCTTATTTTGTCCAGAAAAGTTGATGAAAAGATAAAAATAGGTCAAGACATCACACTGACTATCATTGAAGTCCGCGGCGACCAAGTAAAAGTCGGTGTGGAAGCACCAAAAAATATACGAGTCTTCCGCCAAGAAGTGCTTGCTGCAATTCAGTCAGAAAACAAAAGTGCAGCAGTCGCTTCTGGTGTTGATAATCTCGGAAAACTTTCGGAATTGCTCGGCTGATTATTGCGCGTTTTTGGGAAGTTTTTCTTCGGCTTCGCTTTTTCGTATGTAGAAAGGACCGTCATAATCTTGAAGTGGCGGTTCTTTTTTTGCAATCTTTTCTTCTGCCATCAAAAAAAGAGCGTCCGTCGTTACAACGTTCTTTTTATCTGCACGAATCTGCATATTCGGAGATACCTCGTGCATTTTTTCCACAAACA
Source organism: uncultured Treponema sp. (assembly GCA_937901865.1). GTDB lineage: Bacteria > Spirochaetota > Spirochaetia > Treponematales > Treponemataceae > Treponema_D. The sequence goes on along the minus strand of CALDID010000071.1, from coordinate 18,991 downwards.
AAGCGGAATCCGCCCCTATTGCAACATACGGTTCTGCGCTTTCTAAGCGTTTTGCAATGTCGCTCGGCTCTTCATCAAACGGCTCAGAAACACGTACTCCCTGCGCATAAACGCAGGCATAAAAGCGGTCTTTTTTTGCATCGATAACAGAAATTATCTTCTCACGGGAATCGCTAAAATCATACGCATACACATCAAGCGTGGAAAAGGCATACACGGGGATATTGTACGCAAGATGTATCGCCTTTAGCGCAGACATTCCCAATCGCAAGCCTGTGAACGACCCCGGACCGACAGTCAAAGCCATATAATCAAGTTCCTTTGCAGAGAGCCCAACTTGATTGAGAACATAATCAATGGCTGGTAATAATTTTTCGGCTTGCTTCATTCCTATGTCAAGGCGAAGCGTTACGGTATTTTCATCGCATTTTGCCGCAATATATATACAAGAAACAGCAGTATCTATTGCTAATGCCTTCATTTTATCTCTCCATATTGCCAGTTCTCAAGGGTAATTTTTCTAGAACCATCTGATTGCGGCTCTAATCGCAGGGTAATAGTGCGCTTTGGCAACTCACTTTTTATTTTTTCGCTCCACTCGATTATCGACACGCCATCGCCATATAACATATCATCGACACCTAAGCCTTGAAAATCCTCAACGCCGTCAAGTCGATACACGTCCATATGATACAAAGGCATTTTTCCATAATATTCAGAGATTAAACAAAAGGTAGGACTGGTAATATTGTCTGCAATCTCGAGGGCTTTCGCAATACCTTTCGTTATCGTGGTTTTTCCCGCCCCGAGAGTGCCTTCCATAGCAATTATATCGCCCTTAGAGAGCAAAGAGCCAATCTTTTCTCCAAGAGCGATAGTTGCCGCTTCATCTGTAGCAATAAACGAAATTGTCATAACGGCAGTGCGCCTTCATTATCCATTCGCTTCACATATTCACGCAAAGACTTTACTATCGGCAAAATAGGATAGCTAAAATCGCCTTTAATATCTCCGAAATCAATTTTCTTGTCCCCTAGCGGACCTGTTTCAATGATAAAATTGATAGGAACATCAACTTCTTTTGCAAGGATTTCCATACTTGCAATCGCTGTAAACTTTCGGCGATAATAAACCTGCCCTGGTTCTCGCTCAATCTGCTTCAACTCAAGTATCTTCATAAGTTACAATAAAACTCCAAAATCTACACTGCAATATTAAATGAATTTATTAACCATTGCAAGTATTGTATTCTTAGTTTCTGCTTCGATTTTCACAAATTGTATGTGTAACAAAAATTTCCCTGGCGAATCCGATTTTTCAGTACTAACAATTATACCTGTCGATATATTATCAGCTTTTTTAGGAAGATTAAACTCAAGATGTATATACTGCCCTTCTCGAATGGGCAATCCCGCTTGCAAGCTACATCCATCGCTAGAAACATCTTTCAAAATGCCCTGATACTTCGTTTGAAGCGGTGTATATGAAACATCAGATTTTTTTGCAGAATCAGACGAAACTCGCACAGCCGCAAAAGTACAAGGCACATTCAAATCAACTCTGTCAGTCTGCCGCCTTTGAAGCTGCTTTACATCATTTGTATGCGAAATAAGCATTTCTACTTCGCGATTATTGTTTTGCTGATAACGAACAACACGCGTTGTAAGCGCATACGTTACTCCATTCTTTATAAAAGTAAATGTAACACGAGAGAGTGTGTCAGGACGATTCTGACCTTTTGCAAGATTATCAGGAATGGAAAGAATAAGCCCCTCGTTTAATCGATTTTCGGCTATAGTAGCACTACAATGGATTCCTGCCTTATCCGCAAACTGCAATACTTGCCCAGCCTCTATATTCTTTGTAGAAGTTATAATCAACTCCTGTCGATAGAACTTCTCCATTTTATCCTTTAAGGCAAACAGCAATGATATTTGTCGAGGTGCTGCACTTGTTGCTAAAAAATCTTGATACCGTTGCTTAAAAATATCATTGAACTTATCAGCATCTTGAACAATATACAATATATTTGCATCGGCATAGTTATGACCAATATCCCAAAGTAGTTCCTTTTCATCTTTAGTCAGATTCAAATCTTTTGTAGCTTGCTTCAAATCACGAGATGAAATAGGCTTTTTCTTTTGTGCTTCAATCCACTCTGGTGTATTTCGCTTTTTAGCAAACATCTGATACACCAAATAGACAAGAAACATAAAAGCAATTATCACAACACCTATTATGATAACATTGATAAATTCACCACTTGCTCTAGCTTGCAAAGGAGATATATTAGATTTCATATATTACCTCCTAATCGCTTGTGCGATAGCTTTTATGCGCGGAGCTAACTCATATTCAGCTAAATCTCCTGTCAACACAGTATCTTTTGACTCAAGCGCACTTTCAAAATCATGCAAAATAGGAGAAAACTCTGCAAAGAAATCAGAAACCGATTTTCCTTCAATAGTAATATTGCTATATGCCTCAGGAAAAAGTGCTGAATATGCAACAATATGGCAAAAATTATCAATTACATCAGCAGTTTGCTTTATAAGAGCATTTACATCTTTATCCTTTCCTGACTGGATAAGAACAGATACCTGTTCTAACTTTTCTCCAAGTGCTTCAAAATCTGTAGCAGCCATTTCAAACGCATTATCGATTTCTGATAGATTCAAAACCGTAAGCTCTATCTTTGTTTCCTGAGTTAATTCCATGGCAGAAACAATTTCAAAATCAGCAGCAGCAACATTTTTTCCATTGACAGCAATCGCAATAGTAGCTGCTTGATTTTTTTCACATTCCACCTCAAAGGCTTTTAGAACATCTCCAACAGTTTTTTCATTTTCAAGACTTACATCTAGCTTTTCATTATTTACAAAAAGTTCCATTTTCTTCTCAATTCCCCATATCAAAATTATAGCACATTATCATAAAAAAAGCTAATCACTTTAATTATTACTTCTATTAAAAGTATTGTTTATAGAATCTGACTGAGATTGCAAGCTATTCAACGAACTTTCCATTTGAGAATATTTTCTCTTTAATTCAGATTCTTTTGACTGTAATTGCGTTTCAAGAGTTGCAATTTTTTTCTTAGAGCTTTGAATTTTGGTATCCAACGTTGCCGTTCTGCTTGCTATCAACCCACCAGATTGAACCCACGCAGATAGTTGTTTATCAACAAGATAGCCTATGCCGCTATCAATAATCAAATCCCCATCGCTATCATAGCCAAACAAGTTTTTTATCTCATCAAGATGATTTTCCAAACTGCTATCAAGTTTTTTCTCATCTACTTCAAGATAACCTCTCACTTGACTTGCATTGTAAGTTCCCGCCGTTCCCGAAGCATTAGTTGATATGCCTATTTGAGAGAGCATCGTTATTTCTGCATCTTCTGAGTATTTATAATTACCAGAAAGGGCTCTCTGCAAAGAAGATTTACCACCAGACAAAGTATAATCCGACTGAAAAAGACCTAAACGCTTCGTTTTCGTCTCTTTTTCATCTTCTGTTAAATACTCAAGCTCAGCAATAAGCTCTGGCTTATTTTGGGAAAGAATATTCATTTCAGCCAAAGTCTGATTATACTTTCCTATGAAAGTAATAAGCGCATCTTTAGCAGATTCCGTATCAGCTTTTATATTTATGGTAGCTGTTTTATCAGTCTTGTCATTTATATGCAACGTTACATTTGGCACAACATCATCAACAGTATTGCTCGCTCTTGTGATAGTTATACCTTCATATTTAAACTCTGCATCAGAAGCAACTGTTATTGGATTTACCGCTTCATACTCAAAATCATTTTTTTTAGACGGCTCTGCTTGCATTTGAGAAACAGAAACAGCTTTTCCAGTATTTCTGTTTCTGATTATTATAGCAACTGTATCAGGATAATCTTTCAACGGGAAACTAACCATAGTTTCTCCAGTTTCTTGATTTATAGGAAATTGAGAGATGTCAAAATAAGTTTCAGTGCCGTCAGCACTTTTTAGATAAACAAAAGAATCATCTTCAACAGGAGCTACTTGAACAACTGTTTCTTGCGTTATTGGCTCATTTTCAAGATATGTATCACTTGGATTATTAAAAATAGTAACACCTGCAAAAGAAATTGAGCCTGCAGGAGGTAATTCAGGAGCAGAAAAAGAATCTACACTATTCTCAGTCTCTTCAACAGTCGTCAATTGTTGCAAATTTTCTGTAATATCATGCTCTACAGGGGACACAGCAACAGAAAAAGATATTATCGAATCTTTATCATTCAATACCTCTTCAGGAATCTTTATTTCAAATCCAGTACGAGGCGGAAGATATGATTTTCCATCTTTTTCTTCTATGCCGTCCATAGAAAGTTCGTCAAGTCCTTCAGACTGTACTTCTTCACTAGGAGGAGCAGAAATAGAGGAATCATCAGTTGCAAAAGTTATTATATTTGCTTTTGATTTTTGAAGCATTCCCGTTTCTACAGCATAAGAAAGCGCAGTGTCTTTAAAAATGAGCTTATTTTCTTTCCCTGTTACCTGCGATTCAAGGAGTAAAGCCTGTTTATCAGAACTAACATTAACCAATGATGCCTTTAAGGATTTTCCGCCACGTTTGTTCAATGACGTTACAAAATCGGCAAGTTTACCGCCCTTCCAAACCATTGAAATCGTTTTCTCACCAATCTGATATGTGTAAGTACCTTTAGGCACACTAGCTTTTTTATCCATCTCGCTAGAAATAAATCTATCTGCCGTTGCAGGAGAGATAACATCAACTTTAAACGACCCAAAAGACGCATCTCGTCCTGGCTCTGCGGTAATAGCCATTTCATCTGAGGATTCTGCAAGCTTATTATTAAAAGGATTTTCAAAGGAGTATAATGATTTGGCACTAGAGCGTAAGTCGCTCATTTTCTGATTTATATCACGCCATGCAGCCTGTTGAGTCTCATACATTTCTAACGTTTCCTGCTCTCTTGTAAGCGGAATACGCTCTATTTTCATGAGACCTTCTACAGTTTCATTCGACCTGTATTTGTTACTGACCCCTGGTATGCTTATATCAGCCATCTAGTTCACTTTTCTCTCTCCAAAGAAATTGTACATTTATTGCACACTATGGGAAAAACTTTTATACAGTCTTATTAAAAATCAAGCCAGCTGTTTTTTCCATTTGCTCTCTTAACATTAGCGATTCTTTAGAGGGAATCTCCTTTATTACTTTATCGGTTAAAGGGTCGACAATCTCAACTACTAAGCCTACTCCTTTTAAAACAGTAAATTGAGTTTTTCTCCCAACAACATCTGCAGAAATTTTTTGGATATCGCGGGAATGGGCTTCTCCCTCTGCATTATTCTGTTCAAGAACATGCACAACATCTTTTGAATCATTCATCAAGTATTCTACTTTTCTCGCGGTAACTACTTTTGATGATTGATTAGTATTTGAAACAGAAGCTCCCTGTACATTAGAGTAGGATGGTGTGGAGCTAGCGGACTTTTCTGCAATATTCGAATATCCATTTATTGTCATGACCATCTCCTAAAAAAATAAACAGAAAGGGGCGCAACCATTCTGCTTATAAAAACACCTGCTGAAAAGACATCATCCAGAAATCTTTTCAGCAGTTTGTAACCAATTAGCTAAGAATTAGCGCAACAAAGCAAGCACATTCTGTGACTGAGAGTTAGCCTGAGCAAGCATAGCAGTTCCAGACTGTGTGAGAATCTGGTTCTTTGTGTACTCAACCATCTCTGAAGCCATATCTGTATCGCGAATACGGCTCTCAGCAGCCTGTGTATTCTCTGCAGCTACAGCAACGCCCTTAGATGCAGTTTCAAAGCGGTTCTGATATGCACCAAGGTTAGCTCTCTGAGAGTTAATTCTCTTCAAAGCCTCGTCCAATGTGCCGATAGCAGCATTTGCATTTTCCACAGAATCAAGCTGCAATCCATCACTACCATTGCTGTCTTCAGAGCCACTTGCACCCTTAAGACCAAGAGCTGTTGCTGTCATTGTGCCAACAAAAATCTGAACATTCTGGTCCATGTTTGCACCGACCTGCAACTGCAATGTTTTTCCGCTCTGTGAATCCTGAGCAAATCCACCTGTCAACATGTTCATTCCGTTGAACTGTGCCTGAGAAGCAATGCGGTCTACTTCTGCAACAAGCTGAGAAACTTCAACCTGAATCTGCATACGGTCTTCATCTGTATAGATACCGTTAGATGACTGGACTGCAAGCTCACGAACACGCTGAACAATGTCTGTAGTTTCCTGCAAATAGCCTTCTGTTGTCTGAATGAAAGAAATACCGTTCTGAATGTTGCGGTTAGCCTGATTCAATCCACGAATCTGGCTTCTCATCTTTTCAGAAACAGCCAATCCAGAAGCATCATCACCTGCACGGTTAATCTTCAATCCTGATGACAACTTCTCTGTGTTGTTCATCAAAGCAGCATTAGACATACCGAGAGTGCGGTCTGCAAACATTGAACTCATGTTGTGGTTAATAATCATAGTAATTGCCCTCCATGTTCTCTTCATAAATCATCTTGATTTACGTCTGTTTACTAAGCAGTTTTCTTCTATTTGGTTTTGCGCCTCCAAATGAAAGAGTATACCAACTTGTAAACTACAGCAATTTATTAATGTGTGAGATTAACAAACGCTTTACAATAATTATTATAGCACAGTGAATAAAAAAAGAAAAGAGAAATTTAAAAAAAAACGCTAAAGTTCTAAAAAAAGTGTAAAAAAAATAGGCAAGAAAGTGAATGACTCTCAAACGCTCTTATGAAAAATCTTTATCATCACATGAATAAAAGAACGCAATTTTTAAACTTTTCTCCTTATTGCTTTAATGTCATACAAAAAAAGTGTAAAAGGCCTTTTTACAAGCCGAAAATAGCCTAGTTACAGAACGTAAACAGATTGTTTACAAAGCGTAATCAGTCTGTTTACACTAGCAAGACTAGTAAGCATCAAGAGTTTTGTAAGTAGACATCGAAAGGTTTGTAAGTAGACATTAAGAATCTTGTACAATTAAACTTACTCTCAAAACATTCGATAGAGTTTTTAGATAATGAGCTACTTATAATTAAAAAAGAAAAATCTGTTGCAGAAAGGAAATTGACATTTTTCGCAATAGCACAATGTGCTATATATACATTTATATATTCTTTTGCACTAACTTTAAAAATATAAAAAAATAGTTGGCAGTTGATACTATATAAACCAACTGCCAACTAACATAAGTACACTATCTAATCAAAGAGAGAACATTCTGTGACTGTGAGTTAGCCTGTGCGAGCATAGCTGTACCAGCCTGAGAAAGAATCTGATTCTTTGTATAGTCAACCATCTGGTCAGCCATATTTGTATCACGGATTCTTGACTCTGAAGCCTGCATATTCTCAGCAGAAACATTCAAGCCCTTAACTGCATGCTCAAGGCGGTTCTGATATCCACCAAGGTCTGCACGCTGTTTGTTAATCTTCTTCAATGCTTCGTCAAGTGTACCGATTGCACGGTTTGCATCTTCCGGTGTAGTGAGCTGAAGAATCTGCTCAGTACCTGCTTCGCGTACTCCGAGAGCCTGTGCTGTCATTGTGCCAATATAAACCTGAATTCTCTGGTCCATATTTGCACCAACGTGGAGCCACATAGAAGCTGTTACAGAGTTTTCGCCAGTTGACTGTGCGAAGCGTCCTGTCAACATGTTCATTCCATTGAACTGTGCCTGTGAAGCAATGCGGTCAACCTCTGCTACAAGCTGAGAAACCTCAACCTGAATCTGCATTCTATCCTCGTCTGTGTAGATGCCGTTAGATGACTGAACAGCAAGTTCGCGGATGCGCTGCATAATATCAGTTGTTTCCTGCAAGTATCCTTCAGTTGTCTGGATAAAGCTAATGCCGTTCTCAGCATTCTCAGAAGCCTGATTCAAGCCACGAATCTGTGCTCTCATCTTCTCTGAAACTGCCAATCCAGAAGCATCGTCACCAGCGCGGTTAATCTTCTCGCCTGATGAGAGTTTCTCCATATCCTTGCTCAAAGAGCCGTTTGTTACGCCCAATGTACGATTAGAGAACATTGCTGACATGTTGTGGTTGATGACCATATTTTTGTTCCTCCATGGAAATTATACAGGTAGAATCCGTTCTTCCTGTTTGAAAAAGATTACTGCATATTACAAGGCTACACCGCAATCTTTAACATTGAACAGTACAAATCTTACTCTTCAACGAAGGTTTTATATTCGTTCCTGCTCATTATTAAATTTCGTCGCAGCCTGCAATAATCTTGAATTTTATTTTTGATTATTTTCCCGAAATTACAACGCCACCAAAAGAAATATACGGCAAAACACCATCGCCATCACTCACCACTTCTTTTGAAATGTCTTTGATATTCATAAGAAGGGAAGCAAGATTTCCATTTATCATAACTTCGTTTACAGGGTATAAAATCTTGCCATCTTCTACATAGAAGCTGTTTTTCGCCACTCCTGAGAAATCGCCGTTTGTTCCTGGCTGACCGCCTGCAAAATAGCCAACAATAAGCCCCTTCTTTATGCCCTTTATCATATCCTCATACGAAGCTGTTCCGCCCTCGATGATAACATCTGTATCAGTGTTTTTCGCTCTTTCGTATCCAGTTTTGTTCGCATTGAACAAATCAAGACAGAAGCACTTTAATACACCATTTTCGATTAAATTATAGCTTTCTGCCAAAAAGCCATCGCCTGTATACTTTTGAGGAGCAACAAGGCGCGGGTCATCTGTTGAAAACCGAACCGTAAGGCGATGGTCTGCCACTTGTTTATTCAATTTATCAAGCCATATACTTGTTTTATCACGAATAACAGCACCGCTTACAAAGTTAGAAAGTATGTCGCCTAAAAACTGCGCAACACAAGCAGGAGAAAGCATAACAATGCCGTCGTCTATTTTTCCGCTAAACGCTCTCATATCAAGTTGCTTTACCGTGTCGTCAAGCTGTTTCTTGATGTCAGACATCTCAATAAATGGTGTATCTAGGTCAAGAGTAGAAAACGAAGCCTCGTTCATCGAAGTCGTCTTTTCTCCATCAAGCCCCGAAAAGCCAAGCGATACGCTATAATATCCGCTGTGTGTATCGGCTTGTGTTCCATTTGTGTTTCTGTACACTTTGTCAACTTTGACGTGTGAAAAGACTGTATCTGAGAGTTTTATCTTCGGATAATTCGCCTTTATGGTTTCAAGAAGTTCTTTTGAGCGAGCAAAGAACGTATCTATATCGCCCTCATACGCCCTGTTTGAAAACGTCTTATTCTCTTGCTTTGGTGCAATGCCGTAGCATTCATCAGCAACGCCCGATTCTGCACTTTTCACACAATCCGCAACAGCATTTTCTATAGATACATCATCAAGTTTATTGATTCCTACAGAACCTTTTTTGTTGTCCTTAAATGCAGTCAAAGCCAAAGAATCATCAAACAATGTGCGAAACAAGCTAAACTCACCATTCGCAATATTGAACTCGTGCGTTACACGGCTTGCAACAGCAATATGAGCCGCATCAACACCCCTTTTTCGCAATTCATTTTCTGCTTTTTGCGCAATCGCCTTTATGTCTTTCACTTTATCTTCCTCCGATTGTTATTTTACATCGAAGCTCAGGACCGCCCATTCCCACAGGAATCCATTGCTTTTTGCCACAGAAGCCACTCGAACTCCAATTCAAATTGTCGCTCACCATATCAACCGTTTTGAGCATATCAAATGCAATGCCTGTTACAGTTGTGTCCATAAGAGCCCGCCCCAGTTTGCCTTTTTTGATTTCATAGCCCATACAAACCCCAAACATAAACTCGCCTGTTAAATCTGCCTGTCCATTGTTCGTATCGATGAGATAATATCCATCGTCTACCGAGGCAATAATATCTTCGAGCTTGTCTTTGCCAGGGATAACAGCTGTATTTCTCATACGAATTAGCGGCTCATCAGAAAAACTCCACGCTCTCGCATTTCCCGCAGGCTTCACTCCGAATTCCGCAGCACTCACTCTATCATTCATATAGCCCACAAGAACGCCGTCTTTTATCAATACCGCATCTTCTGCCAAAATGCCTTCATCGTCTACATACACAGGAAGCGGAGCCGCTTTGCCGCATGCCGTATGCGCAAAATCAGTAAGATTTACGATTTCAGAAGCAACCACTTTATTCAGATTATACTTTGCCACAGACCCCGTTTTTACCAAATCAGCCTCAACCGTATGCCCCACCGCTTCGTGCGCAATCATACCTGCAAGGTCGCCGCCTAAAACCACCGTTTTATACCCAGCTTCTGCATACACACCCTCTCTCTTGTCGAGCAGTTTTTTATACAGCTCATCGATATACGGGAAGCAATCTTCTGCCTTTTTATGAGTGTCGTAAAAGTTTCCAAAGCCACCAATCGCCTTAAACAGTTCAATCGGAGTCCCGTCTTTGTGTTCAGCCTCAAGCGTGATATAAATATAGCTACGAGGAGAAGTGTGATGCCCTGAATATCCGTCAGATGTATAGATAATTTTGTCCATAGAATCCGCGCTCAACGTTACATAGCGGCTCTTTACCAACGGACAATTCTTGACAATATATGAATCTATCTCTTTCAAAAAATCGATGTAATCCTTTTGTGCAGTCGGCTCAATAATCTTGTTTACCGTAAAATTACCGATTTTGCCAGCAGGAATGATAACGCCATTATTCTTGACATGTCGGCTCAAAAAATCTGCGTTTTCGCTTGCAGCCTTTAGCACTCTTTCAGCCGCCTCTGCAGAATACTCCGCCGTTGACGAAAAGCCATATACGCCTTTTTTGTGAACGCGCGCATTTATTCCCGAAGTCTTCGCCGTAGAATTTGCCGTGATAATGCCGTTTGCCAAACTGATACGCGTCTGCACATTTTCTTGAGCGCGAAGCTCGGTGTGTGCGCCGTCAGAAAACAAATACGTTTTGCAACCAATCAAATCTTCAATCATTTCTTTTCTCCATAAAGCTGTGCTTTTACAACACTATATAACGCTCTTGCCGCTTTTCCTCGATGAGAAATCTCGTCTTTTTGTTCATCAGTCAATTCGGCGACCGTTTTTCCATAGCTTTTGATTATCACAATCGGGTCATATCCAAAGCCGCCGCAACCAGCCGCATCTTCAATTTTATCGATTAAAAAGCCTTCCATTGTTTCCTGCGCATTGAAAAACCTATCTTTTCCAACATAGCAGGTAAGGGAGCAAACATAGTGACAAGAACGCGCATCCCCCTCGCTATGAGTTTCATTCACTTGCTCAAGGAGAAGTCTGTTCTGTTCAGCTTGACTTATTTTTTTTCCGTCGCTTCTGCCGTGCATTGCGTCTTTTCCTGCATAGCGAGAAGTATACACTCCTGGCTCTCCGCCTAAAGCGTCCACGCAAAGCCCAGAATCATCAGCAATAACAGGGGCTTTTACAACATCAAACAAAGACTTCGCTTTTATCAAGCTGTTTTCAAAAAACGAGTTTCCCGTTTCCTCAGGGTTAAAATCGATTCCCTCATCTTTGGGGATAACGATTTCAAAATCAGAAAAAATGCGCTGCATTTCTCTTTTCTTATGTTCATTTCCAGTCGCGAGATATATTTTCATACACGGTATGATAATGCCTTTATTTTTCAATGTCTATAGATGTAGCACGCTATTCCGCTCTTTACTCCTTATTTGCAACAACAAAAAAAAGACCCGCTAGAGTTTTTCAGCAGGTCTTTTTTTGTTGCGAATACCTATTCCACAAACTCAATATCAGCATTAGTGTAATTCTTTTTTATTTTGTGTTATAATGATAATCGTATGAAATATAAAGATGTGAGAGAAGACGAAATAAAGCAAAAAGTCGCGCGGGATTTTTTTGCGAAGTTCGATACAACACAGTTTATCGGGAACATTGATTTTTGCGTCGCGCCTGTTTTGACGGAAAAAGAACAGAATATGCTGTTTGACTCAAACACAGAGAATAAACAAGTGCAATCGCTTTTGTGGGCAGAAGCAAAGCGCGGGAGCGTGCGCGATATTAACGAAAGTTTCGTGCAGCTTATTTTGACGGTGGGAAAGGCTAGAACGTTTGACGAGTATGTGCCGCCTGAGTTTCTGGGTGCGTTCGACGCGGAAAAAATTGCATTTTTGCCATGGCATAAGATTGTTCACGTTTTTTCGCAAAATGATTTTAACTGGAATGTTACGCCGTCAAATCATTCGACGAAAGAGTTTTTGCAGCTGTATTCGCTTGTTCAAGATATTTTAGACAGCGAAACGCTCCTTTTTGACTTCGTTGATGATGAAACCGAATTGCGCTCGTTCATAAAAGCAAACTTTAAGCGCAAAAGCGACACGCTGGAAAAAATACAGGTGAGCCGAAACAATTTTATCTTTGTGTACCAAAAATGGCGAAAAATCGTAATGCCGACAATAGAAGCATCGTGGGCAGAATTGAATAAAGCAGGCGTGATGAGCGCGGATTTTTTTCTTGCGGATTTATTGTCGGAGGATAATAAAAGCCTCAAAGAATCGCTCCTTGTGGTTCTTCGCAAAAATGAATATCAAGTTAAGCCAAGCAATATGATTTTTATGGGAAAAGAGGCTTCGATTCCCGTTGAATTCAACGACGGACAAAAAGCGCATATTCAATTTTGGAACATATACGAGCGTCCGCCGAAAAAAGAATATTGGAATTATATGATTGAGCGGCGCGATTTGCTTGTTCCAAACGATGTGCGAGAGCGAAAAGGCAGTTTCTTTACGCCGCAGATTTGGGTGCAGAAGTCGCAGGAATATTTGGCAGACGTTTTGGGCGATAATTGGCAAGATGAATATGTGATTTGGGATTGCTGTGCGGGAACGGGAAACCTTTTGAACGGATTAGCCAACAAAAGCAATATTTGGGCAAGCACAATCGACAAAGCCGATGTTGACGTGATGAAAGAACTCGCAAAAGCTCAGGTTTTAAAGACGGGCGACGAGAAAAAAGAGGCGTTGAATCTGTTTGAAGACCATATTTTTCAATTCGATTTCTTGAATGACGATTTTTCAACAGAAAAACTGCCCAAAAAACTCTACGACATCATTTCGGACGCGGAAAAGCGCAAAAAACTCGTGATTTACATCAATCCTCCGTATGCAGAGGTTTCTTCTAAAAAATCGACAACAGAAGGAAAGAAATCAAAAGCAGGCGTAAATAGTTCGCGGATACACGATTTATATTTTTCAAAAATGGGAACTGCGGCACGAGAGTTATATATTCAATTTCTTGCAAGAATATATTTTGAACTTAGCGGTTGCGTTATAGGAGAGTTCTCAACGTTAAAACTATGGCAAGGTTCTGCGTTTGAGCAATTCAGAAGCTATTTCAAAGCAACTCTTGAAAAGATGTTTATTGTTCCATCTTGGACATTTGATAATGTGAAAGGAAAGTTTCCGATTGGCTTTTTTGTATGGAATACATATACTTCTTTCGATGTAGCAAGGGACTTAAGTCCCTTGTCAGAAGTTATCGCAGATGTTTTTGATGCTGAAAATAATTTTATTTGTCATAAATTGTATTCAATCGTAAAAAAAGACCAAGTGATAAATAACTGGATTTCTCAATTCAAAATTCCTCAAAGCAAAGAGTGTATCGGTTTTCTTGATGGCATAAATGGCAATGATTTTCAGCACAACAACTATGTTTACATAAAGAATTCAAAAGATGAAATCTTAAATCCGCGCGGTTTATGGGTTTCAAAAGAAAATCTAATTGCTTGTGCAGTTTATTTCGCAATTAGGCAAAGCATAGAACATACTTGGCTTAACGACCGCGACCAGTTTTTATATCCGTCTGGGGCGTGGGAAAGCGACCGCGAATTCCAACTTGATTGCCTTGTGTTCACGCTGTTTCACTCTCAGAACCGCATTACGTCTGAAGCAGGGGTGAATAACTGGATTCCATTCACCGAAGATGAAGTTGGTTCTGCAAAAGAGTTTGAAAGTCATTTTATGAGTTCGTTTCTGCGCGATTTTATAGCAGGCACAGCCTGTTTCTCAAAAGACCTCACCACCTCCCTTCTTGCCGTCACAGACGGTTTTGTAAAAAGGGAAGAGAAAGCGGCAGGGAAAATGTCTCGCGAAGCCGCCGCGGTATTTGAGGCAGGAAAAGAACTGTGGAGCTATTATTTTACAAAGCGGAATATCAACATAAACGCAAGTTTTTACGATATTCGCCGCTATTTTCAGGGCGAAAAAAACGGGCGAATGAACAGCAAGAGCGAAAACGACGAGCATTACAACGAGCTTTTGAAAACCTTGCGCGATAATCAAAAAAATCTCGCTGCAAAGATTGCCGAAAAAGTCTACGCATACGGCTTTTTGCGCCAATAACTTCAACAAAAAAAGACCCGCTAGAGTTTTTCAGCAGGTCTTTTTCTGTAATGCGACAAGGGGATAAATCCCCTTGCTTTCAAATCAATTTATTAGTACATTCCGCCCATGTCTGGAGAAGGAGCGGCAGGAGCTTTTGGCTCTGGAATATCGGTGATTGCGCACTCTGTTGTAAGGAGCATTCCCGCAACGCTTGCCGCATTCTGCAACGCTGAGCGCGTAACCTTCGCAGGGTCGATAACACCCGCGCTCATCATATCTACCCACTCGCCTGTGTATGCGTTGTAGCCAGTGCCAGCCTTTTCGTTCTTTGCTCTCTCTGCCACCACTGCACCGTCTACGCCTGCATTGTCTGCAATCTGGCGAATCGGCTCTTCGAGTGCACGGCGAACAATCTTGAAACCGACTTTCTCGTCGTCCGAAAGGTCTTTTGCTGCGTCCTCTGTGAGTGCCTTTGCAGCCTCGATGAGCGCAATTCCGCCGCCAGGAACAATTCCCTCTTCCAAAGCCGCGCGAGTAGCCGCAAGAGTGTCTTCCACGCGGAACTTCTTCTCTTTCATCTCTGTTTCTGTGATTGCACCGATGTTGATAACCGCAACGCCGCCAGAGAGCTTTGCCAAGCGTTCCTTGAGCTTCTCTTTGTCGTAGTCAGACGTTGATTTCTCAATCTGTCCCTTGATTTCAGCCACGCGAGCCGCGATGTTGTCTTTTGCGCCTGCGCCGTCAACGATGACAGTGTTGTCTTTGTCGATTTTCACGCTCTTTGCACGACCGAGCTGCTCGATTTCTGTTGACTCGAGTTTCAGTCCGAGCTCTTCAGAAATAACCGTGCCGCCTGTGAGGATTGCGATGTCCTGAAGCATTTCCTTTCTTCTGTCGCCGAATCCAGGAGCTTTCACTGCAACGCACTTCAATGTGCCGCGGATTGAGTTCAACACCAATGTAGCCAACGCCTCGCCGTCCATATCCTCGCAGATAATCACGAGCGGGCGACCTGTCTGTGCAACTTTCTCGAGCAGAGGGAGAAGGTCTTTCATTGTGCTGATTTTCTTGTCGTGAATGAGAATATATGGGTCGTCGTATGCGCACTCCATTCTCTCGCGGTCAGTTACGAAATATGAAGAAACATAGCCGCGGTCGAACTGCATACCTTCCACAGTCTTGACCGTTGTGTCCATATTCTTTGACTCTTCAACCGTGATAACGCCGTCTTTTCCGACTTTCTCGATAGCCTCTGCAAGAATCTTTCCGATTTCTGGGTCGTTGTTTGCAGAGATTGTCGCAACGTGAGTGATGTCCTCCTGTCCTTTAACAGGCTGGCTGTTCTTCTTGATTGCCTCAACTGCAACCGCAACTGCCTTGTCGATTCCGCGCTTGAGTTCAATCGGTGTCATTCCCGCAGCAACGCTCTTCAAGCCCTCTTTTACGATTGAATATGCAAGAACGGTTGCTGTTGTCGTGCCGTCGCCTGCCACGTCGTTTGTTTTTGAAGCAACTTCACGAACGAGCTGTGCGCCCATATTCTCGAACGGGTCTTTGAGCTCCACTTCTTTTGCCACGCTAACGCCGTCTTTTGTGATGGTCGGTGCGCCGAATTTTTTGTCGAGCATAACCAAGCGTCCGCATGGTCCCAAAGTAACTTTTACCGCCTGAGCAATCTGCTCAACACCACTCAAGAGCTTCTTGCGAGCTTCTTCATTAAACATCAACTGTTTAGCCATTTATTTACTCCCCGCACACAGTGCGCTTTATAAAAAGATATATGTTCAAAACATCTTCTATATCTAATATACAAAAAAAAGAATAGCGGCGGCAAATTTTTTTTTCATTTTTTTTCGCTTTTTTCAAAAAAAACGCCGCTGACCGTTTTCAAAGTCAACAGCGTTTCGCAAAATTGCCCTTTCGATTACTTTATGCGAGCCAAGCGCGCCTCGAGTTCGCCAGCCAACGCCTTGTACTCATCGTCGATAAACCCAAGAGCCTCCACATACGGCAAAAGGCATTTATTCAAAATCGCCACAAGCTCCTTTTTAATCGCCGTCGCGCTCTTTTTCCCGACAGAAGCCGCGCTCATAAACTCGGTGTATGCCGTATCGAACGCATTTTGTTCTGAAGCGAGCTTGTCGAACAAATCCTTTAAGCCCGCCACTTTCGCCGTAATATCCTCGTATTTCGCAGAGGAAACGTCCGCCAAATAGCTACGAATATAGGTTGTTTCCTCTTCATAGCGCGCAGTTGTGATGTTTCGACCGTATTTCTCGAAGTCTGCAAGCGCAGTCTTTGCCGCCGCATTCACCGCCGCATCAGGAGAATACGTCGCGCCCTTCAAAAAATAGCCGATTGCGCTAAACGTCGCGTCCCTCGCACTGTCGGCTTCTTCCAAGCCAGAGGCGACCCGTTCGCTTTTTATCGCCGCCGTCGTATCCTTTTCCAGCTTGTCGGTTCGCTCGACAATCATCGAAAGTTTTGCGTCCTTGCTCATCTTTTCGCACAGCTTCACGGCTTCTTTCGCGAAATCCGCAATCAGCGCGACCTTTTTGTTTCCGTCGATTCTCATACAAATCTCCTTAAAAAATATGTTTTACTATAAGCCTAAAGCCCTTTCCTGTAAAGTTTTTTTTCTCTTTTTTTCTCTCTTTTTCTCTCTTTTTCTCCCCAATTTTTTTCACCTCCGCTGACGCTAAAATTCCCTTTCTCCAAAAATTTATTTCTTCCCTGAAAACAAAATCCCGCTTCTCCAGAAATTTATTTCTCCGCTGAAAGCAAAATCCCGCTTCTCCAAAAATTTATTCTTCCGCTGAAAATAAAATCCCGTTTCTCCAAAAATTTATGCTCTCGCTGACGGCAAACCGCCGTTTCTCCAAAAATTTTCGCCCCCGCTGAAAAAAAAGAGCCTTGCACAATAAATTTTCGGCGAAATATTGTTTTTTTTTTTACAGTATTATAATTAAAAATATCACTTTTTTTCTAAGGAGGCTTTTCTTATGTTAAAGAAAGCTAAATGGTTTATTGCTGCTTTGATGGCGGCTTGTTTGGTGTTTGTGGGTTGTAACAACGACGACGATGATGATGAGGAATCTTCTTCTACAACTCTTTCTGGAACTTACAAAGCTACAAGCATAGTTTCAAGTGATTCCACAATCAGCATTAGCGGCTCTACAATCACGGTCGTTGCTGATGGTACAACAATCGTCATCACAAAGAGCGGCGAGAGCTACACTGCCACAATGGGCGGAGTAGACGCTACTGAGTTATTGGGAGGCGCAGACGCTGTTAAAGAGATGTATGATAGCTGCAACATCGATGTACAGATTGCGTTCAGCGACGGAAAGGCGACTTATACAGACGACGAAGGAAGCAGGGAAGGCACATACACGGTAGACGGAAACACAGCGACAATCACGATTGACGGAGAGGCGGAAACTGTTACCACAAGCGACAGCTGGCAGACTTTCGTGCTAAGCGAAACCGACGACGGCGAAACTACCACAATCACATTCACAAAAGAGGCATAGCCTCTTTCTAACAAAAAGACCGAGCGTATTGGAGAAATTCGTTCGGTCTTTTTTTTTGGTCTATTAGAAATCGAAACCTGTCTTATTTCACGCGGATTTTCCACTGAAAAGGCAGAAGAAGTTGTATCGTGGCTCATTGGTGTGTCGCACGGTCGTATAATTTCGAGAACAGGCTCGACAGTATATACTTTAGTAAAATAGACGACATACAAAAAATCCAGCACTTCGTTCGTGAAATCCGCGGGATTTTTGTGCCTCAGGCTTTTTTACAAAACACGCTCTGCGTGCGCTGTTGTGGGCGTTGTTTTTTTGAAAAAGGAACGATTTGCCGAAAATCTTTTGCGTGTTTTTTGTTTTCTTCTTCCAAGTCGTACATATTTTGCAGATTGAGCCAAAACTGCGAACTCGTGCCGAAAAAGTGCGAAAATCGAATCGCAATATCAGCCGTAACCGCGCTTTCTCCTGCAATTATCGCAGACAGATTTTCCTCGCTGATGTGAATTGATTCCGAGAGAGTTTTCACGCTGATTTCAAGCGGCTCTAAAAAATCTTCTTTCAAAACTTGACCTGGGTGAATATTGTCCAAACTGTCATTAGTGATAATCTGTAATTCTAACATTGTCCGCTCCTTTATTTTCAAACTGAAAGACGATACGCCATTGGTCATTTATGCGTATTGAATAATATGCCGAAAGATTGCCAGATAGCTTTTCCAAGCGATTGCCAGGCGGTACTCTCAAATCATCTATACCAACCGCAGCTGCTATAAGGCGCAGTTTTCGCCGAGCCGTGTTTTGTATGCTTGGAGGAAGACGAGAGGAACGATTGCCGTTGAAAATCGCTTCGGTGTCTTTGTCGCCGAATGTTCGTATCATAATTTGTATCTTAGCGCAAATTTTCTTTTTTTTCTATGCCGCAACAAACTCTCAAACAAAAAAAACGAACGCCTTGCCTTTTTTTGCAATTCGTTCGGTTCTTTTTTGCCTCAGGCACTTTTTACAAAACACGCTCTGCGTGCCCTGTGTTTACAAAAGACGCTGTGCTTGAGAAAAGCCCTGTGGGCTAGATTTC
>CALDID010000070.1 GCA_937901865.1 uncultured Treponema sp. | reverse complement strand
CTTTGGCGTTCCCCCTCGCCGACTCGGAGAGGGGGTTAGGGGGTGAGGTCATATTTCTCGCACACAAATCATCGAACAAATCGCGCTTGAACGCAGAATAATCAGTGTAAAAGCTGTTTGTTATCTCTTTTTCTTCGGTCAGTGTTTCGTGCTTGAGCTTTAGCGGAATGTCGTTTTTGATGCTCTCAATCGAAAGAAGCAAAAAGAGCAAATCAAACTTTTCTTTCGTAAGGCTGAACAGATTGAACTCGACGAACTCGATTTGTGTTTCCACATACACGCGAAGCCGCTCAAAGTTCGACACGATGACGTAAGGACAGTTTTCGTGATGATTTTTGTAGCTGAATGCCTGAAAAGCCACGCGGTCGAGGTCTTGCGTGTCTGTGCCTTTGAGTTCAATCACGGCTTTTACAACGCCGTCAAGCACAATCGCGCCGTCAGATTTCTTTGCGTTGGATTTGCTTTCGTTTTTCAACTCGGTTAAAATGTTGTAATTCGCCTCTGGTTTTATCGTGTAGCCCAGACAAGAGCAGAACAAATCGCGGATAAAGCCTTCTTGATACTGCTCCTCTTTGCTTTCGCGGATATTTGCCTGTTTTTCCTCGCTGGCAAAAATTGAGCAGAACAATTCATATTTTTGGCTCAAAACATCTTTTTCGATTTTTGAAAGATATTTGTCGATTATCTTTTTCTGAAACACTTTTCCCTCCGTCTGCTATTTTATTATTCAAACCAATTTTCTATTTTTAAGGGGAATACAGAAGCAATTCCTTCAAAATCTTTCACATTGCGTGTCACAAGAATTAGCTTGTTTGCAAGAACAGTTGCTGCAATTTGAGAATCTTGATATGGAGCAGTTTTGCCGACTGCTTCAAGCCGTGCATACATATCAGACTGAACGTCTGCACATTCTTTTGAGTACGGCAAAAAATCAAATATATCTGCAATTTGCTCCTGTGCGTATGCTTTCAAAAAATCTTTCTTTTTTCCGTCAGGAAGGCGTTTTATTCCCTTTTGTATTTCAAACCACGAAATCGTTGAAACAACGCAATACGGAGCAAAAACATCAAGTTTTTCAGCGATTTTTGGATTTGGATTTATTTTAGCTCCTTCTGAAACTATGTTTGTGTCAAGAAGATAAATAGCATTTCTTACCATTCTTCAGCCTCTGTGCCTCTCAAGATTTCACTTTTGTCACGCACATTGTCAAATACTGAATCTAAATCAGAATCTGCATTGCAAAGAAAATCGTCATATTTTTTCCGAAATGCACAAAGTGAAGCCGAATATTTTTTTTCTTCAAAATCGTCATTTTTTTGAGTTGTTTCATTCTCATCAACCACAATCAAGACTTGCTGACGCGGCTTGAATGTGTATTTCTGAAATGGGACGATTGTTTTTCCGTCGTAATACGCTTTTAGTGCTAACATAAGGCTTTCCTCCAAATCAATTATAGTATGAAGCAAGAAAAATATGAAGTACAGAGGGATTTCTGCAAAAAAACGCCCCTCTGCAAATATTTTTATTAAACAGAAGAGCATTTTTTTATTGCGTCATTCCAAACGTGTTTCGGAATCTCTTTTAGTGCTTGGTTTTAGAAAACGCTGAGCATTAAAAAACGCTAAGCGTTCGGTTAATACGCTCGATAGCCTTTTCTTTGCCCAAAACAGCGATAGAGCCAATCAACGGCGGAGAAATGCGGCTGCCCGTAACAGCCATACGGACAGGCATCATAAAGTCGCCGAGCTTAATGCCCATTTCAGTCGCTTTGTCTTTTGCGAACTGCTCCGCGCCGTCGTGTCCAACCTCAAAGACCTTGTTCACGAACTCAATCGCGTTCTCTAGCACCTCTTTCGTCTTTGCCTCGTCGAGTTTTTTCGGAATGATGTTCTCTTTCGGCGGCACTGCAGGTTCTGTAAAGATGAAATGCACCATTTCCGCCGCGTCGGTAAGATACTTCAATCTCTCTTTGATGAGCGGCATAAGTTCAAGGAGCTTTTTCTTCACGTCCGCGCTCGTCATATTCATTGACGTGTCAACGCAATACGGCTCGCCGTCCTCGCCAAGCGCAACGCCTGAATATTCAGGTCCGACGTGTGGAGCTGGGAACTGGTCTGTTACGTTGATGTCGAGAGTTGCATCTCCTGTCTTTGTGATAAAAGGCAGAGTCCACTTGTAAAGCTCTTCGTCTGAAAGCTGACGGATATAGTTTCCGTTGTAGAACTCCAGTTTCTTGTAATCGAAAACAGCAGGGGCTTTGTTCAAATGCTCCATCTTGAAGTTAGCAGCAAGCTCTTCGAGCGTGTAGAAATCCTTGCCCTCTTCGTAGCTGCAGCCAAGAAGCGCAACATAGTTCACGATAGCCTGCGGCAAATATCCGCGCGCACGGAACTCGTTGAGCGAAGTTGAGCCGTGTCGTTTAGAAAGCTTTTTGCCGTCTGCGCCGTTGACCATTGGCAAATGGCAGAACTCTGGGTGCTCCCAACCGAATGAACGGTACATCTGAACGTGAAGCGGAGTTGAGGGAATCCACTCTTGAGCGCGCATAACGTGAGTAATGTGCATTAAGTGGTCATCGACGATGTTTGCAAGGTGATACGTCGGGAAGCCGTCGCTCTTGAGCAAAATCGGGTCTGGGGAAATATCCTCGTTCTTCCAAGTGATGTCGCCGAGCAAATGGTCGTGGAACTTTGTTTCTCCCTCAAGCGGCACTTTAAGGCGGATAACGTAGGGCTTGCCTGCCTCAAGGTTTGCTTTTACTTCTTCTTGTGTAAGGTGGCGGCAGTTGCGGTCGTATCCCGGCGGCATATTGTTTTCTGTCTGGATTTTGCGGATTCGCTCCAAACGCTCGCTGTCGCAGAAGCAATAGTACGCCTCGCCGTTTGCGACAAGCTGTTCTGCATATTTTTTGTAAAGCTCAAAACGCTCGCTCTGCACATAAGGACCAAAATCTCCGCCCTTGTCGCCGCCTTCGTCCCATTCAATGCCGAGCCAAGCCATTGTGTCGTAAAGGTTTTGAACATATTTTTCGTCGTATCTTGTGCGGTCGGTGTCTTCAAGGCGCAAAATGAACTTGCCGCCCTTTGAACGCGCAAAAAGGTAATTGAACAGTGCAGTTCTCACCCCTCCGATGTGCTGCATTCCCGTCGGGGACGGTGCATATCGGACTCTGACTTCAGTTGTATCCATTGTATAAACCTCAAAAAATGTAAGTAATGCCATTATAGCGAGATAAGGGCGGTATCTGCAAGTAGGTAGCAGAGCAGTAGAATGTGTGTTATAATCAAAAGAGAATATCTGGAGGGAAAATGGTTTCTATCGTGATTATTGGGCTGGGCGCGTTTGGGCAAAGCCTTGTGAAGCAGATGAAAGATGAAGATGTAGAAGTAACCGTTATCGACAAAGACGGCACGCTTGTCGAAAAGTTCCGCGAACAATACAGCATTATCGGCGATTGCCTTATCACTGACGCAATCGGGGGCAATCTTGCAAAGTTAATCCCCGAAGACATCGATTATGCGATTGTAGACATCGGCGGTACGATAGAATCTTCTATTCTCATTGTCAACGAACTCAAAAAACTCAACGACAGCGCGGCGCGGCGCGACAAGTTCAAAAAGATTTTCGCCGTTGCCTCAAGCCACGAACACGGCGAGATTTTAAGCGCAGTCGGTGCGACGGACGTGATTTATCCCGACGAGGAAGCCGCCGTTAGAATTACGCCGCGCCTTATTTCGTCCGTGCTTTTCAATTTCACTCCGATTTCGCAAGACAGCGAAGAGGCGTTAGCCGAGATTGAGATAAAAGACGAGTTTGACGGCATCACGCAGCTTGCGTTTAGAAATCGTTTCCGCTTGAACGCCGTGGCATATCGCGAAAATGAAGTGGATTTCCGCCTTATCAGCGAAGACACATTTGTGATGAAAGCGAAAATGCACGTTCTTGTCGTCGGTTTGTCGAGCGATATAACCGCGTACGCCGAAGAAAAGCAGGCAGTGGCGGAAAAGAAAGCGAAAACACCCGCATTCTTCAACAAACTCTCCGCGTTCTTTGGCAAAAAATAGGTATAGATTGCCGTATCAAGTGCGGCAATGACACTGTCATTATCGGGCTCGACCCGTTTTTTACGCAGAATTAAGCTGTCATTATCGGGCTCGACCCGACAATCTTTTCCAAAGCATAATAAAAATGCTTTTCCGAAATCTGATAAAGCCGACTCACCCGTGCAAAAGCAAAAACACGAATCTAAAAAGCCGTTGCAAGCGTGCGGCAAGAAAAACGCGGATGTTGGAAACGAAAAACAGCCGTGCAAAAGCAAAAACACGGGCTGGAAAAACAAAAAACACCCGTGCAAAAGCAAAAACGCGGATGTTGGAAACAAAAAACAGCGATGTAATGGCGTTTTTACGTTTGGGAAAAGCCGATACACCGCTGTTTTGCCGAAAAAATTGCGCCTTAGTCGATAACGTCCATTCGCTCAACGTCTTTTTCGTAGTCAACGCCGTCAACCGCAAAGCCGTTGATATTCAAGAAATCCTTTTGAATGCCAGCAAGGTCGATAACGTCGGCAACATTGCCCTCGTTGACCTTCGCCATAAGCTCATCGACTTTCGATTGCACGTCGGGCAAAAGTTCCCAATCGTCGATACGGATTCTGCCCTCGTCATCGGTCGGGACAACGCCGTCCGCAGTGTAAAGTCGCTCGCTAAAGAGGCGTTCCATCTGCTCAATGCAGCCCTCGTGATTTCCCTTTTCTTTCATCACCTTGAACAAACAGCCCAAATACAGCGCGATAATCGGGATAACCGCACTTGAACGCGTAATTAAGCCCTTGTTCACGCTAATCCACGCCGCGCCGCCGTTTTCTGCGAGCTTTTTGCTGATTGAACGAGCGTGCGCTTCGAGGTCTTTTTTCGCCAAGCCGATTGTGCCGTCGCGATAAATCGGGTGCGAGAGCTTTGGTCCGATGTACGAATATGCCACGCTCTTGCAGTTTTCGTCGATGAGGTCTGCGCCTTTGAGTGCGTCAATCCATCGCTCCCAGTCTTCGCCGCCCATAACCTTAATCGTGTTCAAAATGTCTGCGCCCTCTGCAATCGGTGCAACCATTTCGCCCGTGAGCTTGCCGCTCATCATATCGAGAGAGCCGCCCTTGTATTCCTGCCCGACCGCCTTGATGACAGAGCGATACAGCACTTTTGTGTCAGGGTCTGTGCGAACAGGGCTTGCAAGAGAGTAAACGATGAGGTCGAACTTCACGCCCCATTCTTTCGCCTTTTCGATAACAGCTGTGCGGCACTCGTCGCTGAATGCGTCCATATTGAACGTGAACGACTTCAAGCCCTCTTTCTGTGCCTCGCGGTCGAATGCGAGATTGTTATAGAATCCCGGAGTGCCAGCCTTTTTCTCGCTTGCTTCTTTCTCGAACGAAACGCCGATTGTGTCCGCTCCGTATTCAAACGCTGCGGCAATGCGGCTCGCTAGCCCGTACCCCGTTGAGCAGCCGAGCACAAGCGCAGTTTTCGGGGCTTTTCCGCCCTCTTTCGCGCTCTTTACACCGCGGGCGGCTTTTTTAGAAAGCGCGTAATCAATCTGTCTTTGCGTATCTTTTGCACAGCCGACGGGGTGCGCGTTGATACAAATGTTTGAACGAACCATTGGTTTAATGACCATACATATCTCCTTTAGGTCTTTGAGAGTATCACTTTTATAGAATACTTTTCTTTAGAGAACTCGTCAATGACTGTTGCTCTTGTGTGCGCACTTCAAGCGCGATATACTGTTTTGTATGGGAAAGATTTTGTTTATTGACGTGGACGGCACGCTGGTCGATTATCGCAATAATCTGCCAGCGTCTGCGGTTGAGGCGATTCGTCGGGCGAGAGCGAACGGACATCGCGTGTATATTTGTACGGGGCGGAGCAAAGCGGAGGTGTATCAAAACATTTGGGACATCGGTCTTGACGGAATGATTGGCGGAAACGGAAGTTATGTGGAGGACGGCGGCAAGGTGGTGCTTCACAGGCTTATTACGGAGGCGCAGTGCAAAAACATCGTGGATTATCTTCATTCCGCCTGTCTTGCGTTTTATTTGGAGAGCAACAGCGGGCTTTTTGCAAGTGAAACCTTTGAGAGCGACGCTGAGGAGGCAATCAGGCGATACAGCGCGCGAAAAGGCAAGGGCGAGGCAATGACGGTGCGGCAGGCGTTTCCAGAGATGATTTTCGGCGGCAATTTGTATCGAAACGATGTGAACAAAGTGAGTTATGTGCTTAAATCGTACGCGGATTTTGAAAAGACGGCGGAGAGGTTTCCCGAAATGCAGCATGGAACGTGGGGCGGGGAGGGCGAGACGGCTCTTTTCGGCGACATCGCTCTGAAAAATATCACCAAGGCGAGCGCGGTGAGAGCGTTGCTTTCGGCGGTGGGCGCGGATAAAGGCGACACGATTGCGTTCGGCGATGCCAAAATCGATATTCCGCTGTTTGAGTGCTGTGCGATTTCGGTGGCGATGGCTTCAGGCGGCGAAGAGGCGAAAAAAGCGGCGACGTTTGTAACCGACAGCGTGGAAAATGACGGGCTGTTCAATGCCTTTGTGCGCCTCGGTTTGATATAAGGCTAGAAATAAGGTCGGTTATTTAAAAATAAAAGTTAGATTAGTCGATTGTTTTTGCTTTATTTAGGGCTTAAAATAAAAATACACATCTCCCGTGTCAGTTTGCAGGGAGGCTCTTTATATCTTTTTTAGGAGGACAAAAATGTCCAGAAAGAAACAATCAATGGACGGAAATCAGGCGGCGGCGCACGTTGCGTATGCTTTTACTGAAGTCGCTGGTATCTATCCAATTACCCCGTCTTCTCCTATGGCAGATTTTGTAGACCAATGGTCTGCAAATGGACAGAAAAACATCTTCGGCACAAAGACTAAAGTCGTAGAAATGGAGAGCGAGGCTGGAGCTGCTGGTACAGTACACGGTTCTTTGGCTTCTGGCGCACTCACCACGACATTCACGGCTTCTCAGGGTCTTCTCTTGATGATTCCGAATATGTACAAAATCGCAGGCGAACAGCTTCCTTGTGTCTTCCACGTTTCCGCGCGCACCGTTGCTTCTCATTCGCTCAACATCTTCGGCGACCACAGCGACGTGTATGCTTGCCGACAGACAGGCTTTGCAATGCTTGCAGAAACGAACCCGCAAGAGATTATGGACTTAGCTCCTGTTGCACACTTGAGCGCAATCGAGGGCAGAGTTCCGTTCATCAACTTCTTTGACGGTTTCCGCACAAGCCACGAAATCCAGAAAATCGAGCTTTGGGATTATGCAGACCTCAAAGATATGTGCAATATGGACGCGGTAAAAGCATTCCGCGCGCACGCCTTGAACCCGAATCACCCAGCAATGCGCGGCAGCCACGAAAACGGCGATGTGTTCTTCCAGCATAGAGAAGCGGCAAACAGCGTATATCTCGCGCTTCCTGATGTCGTGAAAAAATATATGGGCAAAATCAACGAGAAGCTCGGCACAAATTACGACTTGTTCAACTACTACGGCGCGCCTGACGCTGACCGCGTTATTGTGGCGATGGGCTCAATCTGCGACGTTGCAGAAGAGGTCATCGATTATCTCAACGCACGCGGAGAGAAAGTCGGCTTAATTAAAGTCCGCTTGTATCGCCCGTGGGTTAGTGACGCATTCTTGAAGGTATTGCCGAAGACAGTGAAAAAGATGGCTATCCTTGACCGCACAAAAGAGCCGGGTTCTTTGGGCGAACCGCTGTATCTTGATGTGGTTACAACCTTGCGCGAGGCAGGACTTAACGACATCGTAACATGCGGCGGACGCTACGGCTTGGGTTCAAAAGATACTCCGCCTTCAAGCGTGTTCGCTGTGTACAAAGAACTTGAAAGCGATACTCCGAAAGCTCGCTTCACGCTCGGCATTGTGGACGACGTTACTCATCTTTCTCTTCCAGAAATCAAGCCTGCGCCAATCACTGCGGCAGCTGGCACTGTCGAGTGCAAGTTCTGGGGAATTGGCGGAGATGGCACTGTTGGCGCAAACAAGGATTCAACGAAAATCATCGGCGACCACACCGACAAATACATTCAGGCGTATTTCCAGTACGACTCAAAGAAGACGGGCGGTATCACAATCAGCCACTTGCGCTTCGGCGACAATCCGATAAAATCTCCGTACTACATCAATCAGGCGGATTTCGTCGCGTGTCATAATCAGTCATACATCATCAAGGGCTACAAGATGGTGCAGGACGTGAAGCCGAACGGAATCTTCCTCATCAACTGCCAGTGGAGCGACGAGGAGCTTGACAAGCATCTCCCTGCGGAAAGCAAGAAATACATTGCCGACAACAACATCAAGGTGTATACGGTTGACGCTGTGGACATCGCGACAAAAATCGGACTCGGCAAGCGCACTTCAACGGTATTGCAGTCAGCATTCTTCAAGCTCGCGAACGTTCTGCCTGCGGAAGAAGCAATCAAGTATATGAAAGAAAAGGTCGTTGCTAAATTCTCAAAGAAGGGACAGGACATCGTTGATATGAACTGTCAGGCTATCGACCAAGGCGCAGGAGCGTTGCACGAGGTAAAGATTCCAGAGAGTTGGAAGAACCCTGCTCCAGACGCAAAGAAACCTGCGCTTACAGGAGAAGCAAAGACGGTTGCGATGGTTGAAAAACTGATGAACCCGATTGCTCTTATGGACGGCGATAATCTTCCTGTCAGCGCGTTCAAGGACGTGGCAGACGGACAGTTTGAGCTCGGTGCTTCTCAGTACGAAAAGCGAGGAACAGCGGTTAATGTGCCTCTTTGGGATTCTGCAAAGTGTATTCAGTGCAACAACTGCGCGTTCGTTTGTTCACACGCGACGATTCGCCCGTATCTTTTGACGGACGAGGAAGCGGCAGAGGTTACAAAGAACGGCGGAGTTGCAGTTGATACAAAGCCAAAGGCGGGCAAATACAAGTTCACGCTTAGTGTATCTCCGCTTGATTGTATGGGCTGCGGCGAGTGTACGACGGTTTGTCCTGTACAGGCTCTTTCTATGGTGCCGCAGGAAACAAGACTTAGCGAACAGCCAGCTTGGAATTATCTTGTTGCAAACGTGTCAAAGAAAGCGGATTCTGGCATTGCAGAAAACTCTGTTAAGGGAAGCCAGTTCAATCAGCCGCTTCTTGAGTTCTCTGGTTCTTGCGCTGGTTGTGCAGAAACAAGCTATGCGCGCCTTATCACACAGCTTTTCGGCGAGAATATGTACATCTCGAATGCGACGGGCTGTTCTTCAATTTGGGGCGGACCTGCGGCGACTTCACCGTACACAATCAACAAGAACTCAAAGCACGGTCCTGCTTGGGCGAACTCGCTTTTCGAGGACAACGCAGAGCACGGCTTGGGTATGTACACAGGTCAGAAGTATATCCGCGACGGCTTGATTGCACAGCTTGAAGAGATGGCGGCAAAGGACGACACAAAGCAGAGCGTAAAGGACGCAATCGCGAAATTCCTTGAAACAAAGGATAGCACGCTCGGCAATGTTGAGCCGACAAAGGCACTTATTGCGGAACTCGAATCTTGCGGCTGTGAGTGCGCAAAGGCAATTCT
This sequence comes from uncultured Treponema sp., assembly GCA_937901865.1. Taxonomy (GTDB): domain Bacteria; phylum Spirochaetota; class Spirochaetia; order Treponematales; family Treponemataceae; genus Treponema_D. The sequence goes on along the minus strand of CALDID010000070.1, from coordinate 2,608 downwards.
TGAGAAAAAGGATTATCTCAACAAGAAATCCGTGTGGATTATGGGCGGCGACGGCTGGGCGTACGATATTGGTTTCGGCGGTCTTGACCACGTTCTTGCATCAGGCGAAAACGTCAATGTTATGGTATTCGATACAGAGATGTATTCAAATACGGGCGGACAGGCTTCAAAGGCTTCAAACATCGGCGAAGTGTGTCAGTTTGCGGCGGCAGGAAAAGAGGTCGGAAAGAAATCTCTTGCAGAAATTGCGATGAGCTACGGCTATGTATACGTTGCGCAAATCGCTCTCGGTGCAAATCCTGCACAGGCGTTGAAGGCTATTCAAGAGGCAGAGGCGTACAACGGACCTTCGCTCATCATCGGATACGCTCCGTGCGAACTTCACGGCGTTAAGGGCGGTATGAACCACTGCCAAGACGAGATGAAGGCGGCGGTAAAGGCTGGCTACTGGAATTTGTTCAGTTTCAATCCGCAGCTCAAGGCAGAAGGAAAAAATCCGTTCACGCTCACTTCAAAAGAGGGCGACGGCTCTTATCAGGCGTTCTTGAACAACGAAACCCGCTATTCTGCGCTTACGAGAAAGTTCCCAGAGCGCGCAAAGATTTTGTTCGACAAGAACGAGCAAGCGGCAAAAGCCCGATTTGAGCATTTGCAGAAGCTCATCGAGTTGTATAAATAAGCCAACAGCTTTTTTGTAATGCCAGAAGCACTTTTGTAAAGGCATAAAAAATCCCCCGTTCGTTGTAATGGCGAGCGGGGGATTTTTTTTTGGCAAAAAAGTTTTACTTGTTTTCTACCTTTTCCTTTGTTTCACTTTCTTTCGCGCTCTTTTTTGCTCCTGTCGAGTTCGCTCTCTGCACGGCGGCAGAAACCAAAGTCGAGAAAGAAGCAAGCGATGTGTTTCCAAGCATTTTTTGAAGAGAGAGATAGCCGACGATTTTTTCGTTGATGAGCGTAACGAGCGGCTTTTTCAAGCTCGATGCACTTTCCTTTTTCGCCCCCTGCGCCGCCTCATACTCATCAAGCGCACTGTCAAAATCCGATTGCGCCGCTTTCAATGCGTTCACCGATTCCAAAAGCCCTGTTAAAGAAGAAATATCCTCTTTTTGCGCCTCCAAGTCTTGCAAAAGGCTTTTTATCAGCGTCGACTCCTCGGTGTAGGCAGAGCGCACGATTTCTGTTCGAGAATACTTTGAAAGCACCTCTTTCACGCCTGCAATCTTGCTTTGCACTGACGGCACAGGCATTGCAAAAAATCCGTCCGCCACGCTGAACAGCACCTTAACCGCCGCGTCGCGCGCAGAATCCTTTTCGTCGAGGTTACTGACCACTTTTGTCTGCTTGATAGCCTCTGTGAGCCCCTCGCCGTCTTTTCCTGCCTGCGTTACCGTCTGAGTCAAAAACTCGTCTTTTTGCGCCTCGCTGTCTTGCAAAAAAGAGCGCGAAATCGTCGCTGCACACTCAGCCACCGCGGCGACCCGAACATTGTAATTAAGCGTTTCAAGTTTTTCGCCTTTTTTCATACCAAATCCTCCAAAAGATTTTTGAGCAAGACAGAGTATATCACAGTTTTTTGCTCTCTGCAAATTACATTGACAAAAAAATTCCTGTTTAAAGCACGGCGCACCGTTGTAGCAAGGAAAAAATTTCTATTTTTTGCCCAATGTAAATTACATTGACCAAAAAATTCCTGTTTAAAGCCCGCCGCACTATTACCGCAAGAAAAAAACGAGAGCGCGGGGGATTTTGCTTTAGTTGTGATATGTGCTGAGCAATTCAGAAAGATATGCGCTGTCGGTTAATGCGCGCTTTATGTCAGATTCTCTGCCTTGCGCATAGAGATTTGCAAGAGCTGTCTGCATTTCTGCAATGCCTTCGCTTCGACCTAAAGAAAATCCTTCGCTTCGACCGAGGGCGAATTTTTTATCCATTGTGGCTTGAAGAACGTCAAACATCTTTATGCCTCCTTTTACGTCGATAGATAATGATTGAATATGAGCCTTGATTTCGTCAAATCGGCTATTGCCAGAAAGATACTTAAACAAATCGAGAATCTCTTCTATATGCTTAATCTTCTTTTCCGAACCTTCATACGTTTCGTGCAATCGAGCCGCTCTCAAGTATTCCACGACATCTCTAAAATCGCTTTTGAACAGCTTAATTTGTTCATCGCTGAGCCATGCCAGATTTATGACATTTATTTTATAATCGCTTATAAAAGGTTTCAATCGCTCATCTGGAATGTTAAGCCGTTCAAGTAGCGTTTTATGTGCGCTCCATTCTGCTTCTGTCCCGAAATACAGAACGAGGGTAATAACAGGATAGCGGTCAGCTGTCTTTTTGTCGGTCATTTGTTTTCTGTAAACAGCAGCGTCATAATTCATTACTCGAAAAGGCATATCGCTATTTATTGCGGATTGATTTTCAAAGCCAATACAACTAATGTGTATGTTTTTGTTGTTCCAATATTTAGCGACATCTCGCGACTGGCTCTTTATATTTTCAAAGACCTTATACATCGATTCTGTTTGTGCGTCAGATAAATCCGATTCTAGCAGTGTTACGAAAAGTATGCTTCTTTATGTCATTCTCGTGCTTGACACGGGAA
>CALDID010000069.1 GCA_937901865.1 uncultured Treponema sp. | reverse complement strand
TTCCTGTTGACGCGTAAAGCCGCGCATCAAAATCGCATTTTTCGCGGATTTCACGTCCAATGTGAAACTCGTTATACGATACGTTCATACTCTTCCTCCGTTAATTTGCTTTGTGCAAAGCAGTTATAGCCTTTATTTTTCCAAGCAAAGAACTATCTTCCAAAAGCTCTTCCATCGTGGCATTTACGCGATACGTCCAGTTGAAAGGAGTAACCGTTCCAGGAATATTGATACGTTCTTTGTTTTCGTCCATCTCGTAGTATTTTGACGAAAGATACAAGAAATCTTGCAGAGGCGGCACAAAGAGCATTGAAGCAGACTTTGCACAAGATGAAAGCACGAAATCCGCTTCTTTTTCGCCAAAATAATTCTCCGCTTTTATATCGTTATCAACGTCGCCATTTGCTTTAAGAGCTTTTATGAAAGCACGGACACTATCCTGCTCGCCATTCCACCACTGACGAAGCGTGCTTGAATCGTGTACAGACGTAGTTGTAACAGAAAGTTCGTCATAATCTTCAAACGAAACAAAAGGCTGCCCCTCTTCGCTCCATTTTCTGCACCATCGAGCAACTCTCAAGCCCAAAATGCCCAGTTTTTTCAGCACAGGCGGCACGCAAGATAAAGATACGCCGAGGTCTTCTGCACACGCTATCATATCGCTTGCACCTGTAAGCACAGACAAAAGCGTATCGCCTTGCTTTTTCCACAGTTTTTCGTTCTTTTCGTGAAGCTCTGCAAAAAGCTTTGAAAGTTCATTTCGCTCATTGTCGTTAAGCGATTGCCAAGCAGTTGTTTCAGTGTGCTGCCAAGACGGAATAAAAGAATCTTTTCCGCACTTAATTAAAGCTCTGTCAGTCCACTTTGAAAGCAACATATTTTTATCATCTTCGCAAGCCCCAACAGCTTCAAGAGCTTTTCTGATGTCGTCTTGAACCTTTATGCTTTTCTTGAAGTTCCAAAGCTCCTCACTTCCCAATTTATCGCAAGTCGCTTCGAGAGCCTTTCTATCTTTCGCCCACTCACTTCTAATATGTGGTTCGCAAAGCCAATTAATTCTTCCCTTATCGAAGCCCGCCTTTTCAAGTTCAGTTCTCTTTATCACCTTGCTAGGCTCTTCGTGTCCGAGCTTTCCTGTGTATTCGCCTTCTGGAATTGCCCAAATCCTAAAGAAGCCTAAAACGTGGTCAATTCGGAACGCACCATAATACTTCGCCGCTTGCTCAATGCGCGTTTTCCACCAACCATATTCTTGGCTAGCCATTTCTTTCCAGTCATAAATCGGGAATCCCCAACTCTGCCCGTTCGGATTTTCATAATCAGGAGGAGAGCCTGCGCGATTTTTCATATCAAACAGCGTTTTCTCTTCCCAAGTGTCAGCAGAATCCTCGTTCATCATAATCGGAATATCGCCCTTGAGGATAATCTTTGCATCTTTTGCTTGCTTTGCTACAGCTGCAAACTGCTCACTAGCACGGATTTGAAGCCAAACATAAAATTGATGCTTTAATCGCAAAGTCGGCTTTTTCCATCGCTCGCTGATTTCATCTTTTGTTAAAGATTGGTCTTCTTTTTTCCATTCTTTCCACGAAGCTTGCAAATACTCTTCCTTTAGGTTCTTATAGACCGCATACGGCACAACCCATGGATTATCTTTGCAGAACTTATTGACTTTTATCGATTGTCCTGCATTTGAATAGATTTTGTGCAAAAGCGACATCTTCCATTTCAAAACTTCTTCATAGTTGTATCGTTCATCATCTTTGTGCTGTGAAACGAATGCGTCGTATTCACTTTGAATAGAAGAATCTTTTGAAACAGCTTCCGTCCATTCTGGCAATGAAGTCAAACTGATGTAAATCGGGTGCAATGCAAAAGCCGATACGCTTGAATACGGAGATGATTGCATTGCTGTGTCGTTTACAGGGAGAAGCTGCAACAAGCCTAAGTCGCATTTTTTGCAGAATTCAATCAGAGAGCTTAATGCAGGATACTCCCCGATAACCATCGATTCTTTAGTTTTTATTGCACCAAGAGGAACAACTATTCCTGTTATCCTCTTTGCCTTTTTCTTCGTAGTAGCCATACTAAAATTATAGCATACATTCAAAAAAAAGTATTGATACTTTCTTAAATTTTGAATTTTTTTGTATTATTTCTCAATAAAACCGTCTTTCCAATGCCAAACAGGAGTTGCAAGGGCATTGCTAAATGGTTGGACACGGCTAAAATCTGGCAACCAATCTGTATCGCTCGATAAATCTTGATAAAACAGATACTCAAAGCAATAGCTATCGATAAGCTCTCTAAGCGTTTTGTCTTCATCTCGATTTACAAGGCGATTCTGAAAGGCACAAAGAGATGATTTTCTGTCGTGAAACGGCACAGGAGTATATTGGCTCATAAGAGAAATGCAAGATTTAGAATCAGCATGTGCCTTTAGCCAATCAAGAGCTAAGATTGTATCTTCCATACGACATGGCAAAAAGAGATGTCGAATAATAACGCCAGAGCGAATTTTTTCTCTTTTCTCACCATTCTTTGAAAACTCTTCTATCTCAAGCGGGCTATTAGAAATCATCCAGCGTATTGCCCTTTTGCATACAGATGGATAATCGGCGGCTTGAAAAAGCTCTTTGCTCATCTCTGAATTAAGCGTTTTCATATCGGGAAGCCAAATATCCACTAAGCCTTTTAAAAGTTCTAGGCTCTCTGTGCTTTCGTAAGCGGAACTATTCCACGCAAAAGGTATTTTCACGCCTTTACTTTTCGCTGCTTTTATGAACTGTGCAATAAGAGGAATTGAATGGCTGCCAGTGATTAGGTTGATGTTTTCAGCCCCTTTTTCCTCAAGTGTTAAGCAGACCTTTACAAAATCTTCTTCGCTCAGTTCAGCTCCCATACCTTGCTGACTTATTTGATAATTTTGGCAAAATGCACAATGCAAAGTGCAGCCTGTAAAGAAAATAGCTCCACTACCACCAAACACGGTAACAAGCGGCTCTTCTCCAAAATGCAAGCATGCACTAGCAGCTTTTAACTTTGCACTCTCGCCGCAAAAGCCCTTTTTTCCCTCTTTTCTATTCACACCACATTTTCTTGGGCATTGTGAACAAGACTCATATAAACTCATAGATGTATGAGTATAAAGCTAATGAGCAAAAAACTCAATTAACCTGTTTGCTCTCCGATTAGCAAACAGGTCATATTTTTATCGAATCACAATAACGTCAGAAATCGTCGTAATGAATTCTTTTCTCTCATTCTTCAGATTTGTCGGGCATTTTGTTTTTAGCACAATTCGATATGTGCCACTTTCAAGAGTCTTTGGCAAAGGAAAAAGAAGAGTTCCAGGTTTATTTACAGATAGTTTCGCAGTTACCTGTATCCAATCAGCAGAACTTTCATTGACTGAGTCTTCCACATTTGTTACAGGCGCAAACCAAATTCCGCTCCCCTCGCCTCCAATCAAAAGTTTCTTTCCTGTAATCTGCACAGAACCATTTAATGAAAGAGAGCCGTCAGCCACGCCTGTATCAACATTGATAATCTCAGATATAGTTCCCGAAGGTTCTATATAATCCGAAGGCTCTACGGTAATATTTGCAATAGCAGCCTTGATAATCTCCGACGGACTAAATTTGACAATTATGCTAGGAGCAAATGATTTTCCGTCAGTTGAACCTTTGCAAGCAATATAAAACACTCCAAGGTTTAAACAATTCACCGAATTGCCACTCGCCAAAGATTCTGTAATTACTTTTTCCAAAGCATCACATACAGAATATACTGTACCAATCCCCAACTGAGGAACTTTGTTAGCCACAAGCTGCAAAAGATTACCGACAGTATGAGTGTTTCGAACGGCTCTTCCAACATACTTATCAGAAGAGTCTTTTGAAAAATTGTTGAGCTGTAATTTTACAGACACACGACCATTTGGATTCTCGATAGAATCCATCAAATTTGAATTAGTGGTTGCCATTAGGCTACCTCCTAATTTATAAAGATGTTGGCAAAGGCTCTTGAAACGGAAAGGCTAAAAACTGTAAAATCTAACTGCCACATTAGGAATAAGTTTTACCTTTTCCGCTAAAGTCTGTAAGCCGTTGCCTGTTGCATAACATACAACTGTTTTCAGACTTTTTTATTTTTTCTCTTATAAAAGAATAAAAAAATTCTAACATTATTGCCAAGAATCGCGTTCTTTTTGCATGGGGTCGTCCCAGCAAGAATAAAAGTGTCGTTCTTTTGCAATACTATCAATAAACTTACTAAACTTCATCAGGATAATGTCATCAAAGATTTTTTCCTCATTTGTCAAAAATATCCGCTTATTTAAAGTTTCAGCCCTGTGCTTTGCACAAGAAAACGACACTCCAAAATGCTTCATAAGAAATCTTTCATCAATTTTTACGCCTCTCCTTTCTATTTCTTTCAAGATTTGAAAAGGAAGGAGCATTTGTGAAGCAAAGTAATTTGTTTCAATTTCTTGAATACCATAAAGAGCATCATTTTCTTTTATATCAGTTTTATGATTCAAAAGAAAATGACCCGTTTCGTGAAGTCGATTAAATGGCTCTCGTACATCACATTCATCTTGATTGTAAAAAACAATATTCTTGCCGTGCAGCTTTGTAAGTACAGAAGAATCGCTTCCCAAATCAAAACAGTTCAATCCGAACTTTTCTAAAGCTCTTTTATACGAACAAAATTTTAAATCAGTTTCTTCGCTTACAACTTTTTCCACATCAAAAGGAAAAGTCGTAATACTTTTTGAAGCAACAAGCATTTCGTTTGCAAGAATATAAGCCTTTTTGAAATTAGGTTTTTGAATCATTATCTACTCTCCATCATCATCAAAAATATCATCAAAGGCCGCAGCCAAGATTTTCAATGCTTTTTTATGTTGTTCCGCATTCATATCTTTTAACCCCCTTTGAATAATCTGCACTTCTTTATCTTCAACAGGGAGTTTTCCTTCCTGCGTAGACCCTAAAAGAAAATCTGTGGAAACTCCAAAAAAATCGGCAACTTTCAAAAGCATATCCCGACGAGGAACAACACCCGCATTTTCCCACATATTCACACGACTCTTAGAAACAGAGAGCTTTTGAGCTAATTGCTCCATACTCAACCCCCAATCCGTTCTAAGATTTTGAACCCTTTTTCCAAAATTTACTTCAGCCCCCATACAACCAAACCACCTTAAAAATAAAAAACTTATTCCTCCTTCACGCTTATAAAATAAGTATAGCATCAAAACAAAAAATGTGTCAATAAAATTTTCAATGAAAATAAAATTGCACGCTCTATTTTTACAAAAACTACATATAGAGTATATATAGCACTTATGCACATATTCGTCAAGCACAATTACAAGAATAATCCTCTTATTTGTGCAAGAATAATCCTATTACTTGTGCAGGAGTAAGAGGCTTACTTGTGCTGTAGTAAGAAAATTACTCTTGTTGATAGATGAGTTTTAGTGTGCTATAATCAGTCGTATGGTGGAAAAGAGTGGTTTGCTTCCAGAAGAAAAGGCTCGTGAAAAGATAGATACATTGCTAGAAGAAAGCGGTTGGACGGTAGTTAATCGCGATGAATTTGGAAGCGATGTGATAAACGCGCAGGCTGTTAGAGAGAATATTCTTAAAGGAAATAAAGAAGCGGATTATATTCTGTATCTTGACGGAAAAGCGATTGGCGTTCTTGAAGCAAAACGAGAAGAGAATAGCTTAGGGCTTAAAGTTGCTGAACAAGCGCAAACGTATGCAACTATTCTTCCTGATTGGGTTCAATCTTGGATAACTCCTCTTCCTTTTATTTTCCTTTCAAATGGAAATCATTTGCTTTTTAAGGACAGAAGAGAAAAAGAAAGCAAGTATAAAATTCTCAAAAAAATGCTTTCTCCAAAGGAAATAGTAGAACTTGCTAACGGCGCAATAAACTCAGAATATGCAAAACTTCCATCTGTTCCGAAAGTAAGTCCTAAGGGGCTTCGTGAATGTCAGTTTGAAGCGATTACAAATCTTGAACTCTCTTTTAAGCAAGGACAGAGAAAAGCCCTTATAGTGCTTGCAACAGGTGCGGGAAAAACTTTTACGGCATGTACGGCGGCATATAGGCTTTTGAATTATACTAGAGCAAAAAGAGTTCTTTTTCTTGTAGACCGTAATAATCTTGGAAAACAGGCAGAGGGAGAGTTTGGAACATATAAACTCACTGAAACGGGGAATGCGTTTTCTGATGAATATATTGTACACAGGCTAAGAAGCGTCGAAAAAATTGGAAATGCAAGCGTTGTAATTTCGACCATACAAAGACTGTTTGCCTCTCTCACTGGGCAAAATATTGTAGATGATGATGACGATGATGAAGAGAGAGAATATGATGAAAATGCTCAAGAAAAGCAAATAGAGCTTACAGAGTTTACACAAAAAATTCTTTTGCCTCCAGACTTCTTTGATGTAATTATCATTGATGAATGTCATCGCTCAATTTATGGGCAGTGACAGCAGGTTTTGACATATTTTTCTAATGCAAAAATCATCGGTTTGACTGCAACTCCCACCCCAGAAGCAGAAGCTTTCTTTAACAAAAATCGTGTTGTCAATTACACACTTGAAAAATCTGTTGCAGACGGAGTAAATGTTCCGCCTCGTGTTTATAGAATAAAAACGCAAATATCGGAAGATGGCGGAATTATAAAAGACGGAGAGAATGTCAAACAGATTTCAAATTATACAGGAAATGAAAAAACAAAAAAGCAAAAAGAAGATGTGGATTTTACTAAAACACAGCTTGACAGAAGCGTTGTAGTGCCATCTCAGATTGAAACAGTGGTAAGAGCATATAAAAAGGCTATTTACGAATCTTTGTATCCAGACAGACAAAAAGACTGGAATATGATTCCTAAAACGCTTTTCTTTGCCAAAACAGAAAATCATGCAAAAGATATTCTTGAAGCGATTAAAAAAGTGTTCGGCGAAGAATTCCAAAACAACAAACTTCCTGAACACTATGCAAGGCTCATCACTTGTAAAGCAGGAAACTCAAATCAGTTGATTAGCGATTTTAGAAACAATAAGGATTTTCGTATTGCAATCACTGTTACGCTCGTTGCAACAGGTACAGACGTGAAGCCTTTGGAAATGCTTGTTTTTATGCGTGATATAAACTCAGAAGTGCTTTATACACAGATGAAAGGAAGAGGCTGCAGAACTATTGCAGACGATAAACTCAAGAATGTTACAACAAACGCGACTTCAAAAGACTTTTATTATCTTGTAGATGCAGTTGGTGTTACAGAACACGAAAAATCACTACCAACACCATTCAAAGACAAAAACGGAGAGAGAGTTTTATCTTTAGAAGCGTTGCTAGAACATCTTGCACACGGAGAGCTGTCTGACGAAAATTTGAATCTCCTTGCAGGATATCTTTCTAATGTGAACAAAAAGGCTGAAACTGATGATTTGACAGAGTTACATACTCTTCTTAAAACGATAACGATAAAGCAGATTGCAATAAATATCTTTGATGCTTTTGAAAATAAAACGTTGCCAGAATACAAAGACATCAACGAGCCTAACACAGAGAGAAAGATATTGATTTCGCCGCTGCTCAATAATGTAAAAGCGAGAAAGAAGCTATTGGAGATAAACGCAGGATTCAGAAAGATTGCACTAGACACAAAAGACACTTTGATTTCAGCAGGATTTTCTAAAGAACAATCAAAGCAATACATCGATAGCTTTGAAAAGTATCTTGATAAAAACAAAGACGAAATTGAAGCGTTGAGGATTCTTTACAATCAAGAAAAAGTCGCTATCACTTACAATATGCTAAAAGATTTGGAAAAGAAACTGATTGCATACAATAATCAGTTTAAGTCGGAGTTCTTGTGGACTTGCTATCAAACATTAGACGGAGAAAGCGGGAATGTAAAGCCATTGAACAAAGAAAATGAACTTGGTGTTCTTACAAATCTTATTCAGCTTGTTCGATACGGCTACAAACTCGATAATGAACTCGTTTCTCTTAAAAGGAAATTCGGCAGTTATTTCAATCTTTACTGCGGTCAATCTTGGCGTAAGTTCACAGAAGAACAGCTTGAAATTGTCAGGCAAATAGCAGAATATATTGTGCAGAACGGGTGTGTAACAAATAATGATTTATACAACGCGAAATCGGATTTGTTTGTAAAAGCTATTAAAATATTTGGCGGCGACAAATTAAATGAAGAGTTGCAAACTATATCTAAATATGTATTTTATGGAAAGGTAGCATAAATGGCAAAGAAAGAAAAATCAGAACAGACACTCACAAAGAAAGTGTGGAATATGGCTGATGTTTTGGCAGCGTCAGGCGTTGGCTTTACAGATTACATCATTCAGCTCACCTATCTTTTATTTTTGAAGATGGATAGTGAAAAAGAATCTTTTGGCTTGGGAAGTTCTATTCCAGAGGGGTACAAATGGAAAGACATTGTCAACCTTGACGGAAATGACCAGCTGAAAAAATATGAGCAAATACTAGAGGACTTGCAAAAGAAAGAAGGGCTTATTGGCTCTATTTTCACACAGGCACAAAACAAGATTTCAAAGCCTGCTCTTTTGAAAAAACTGATTGCAATGATTGACGAAGAAAATTGGTTCTTTATGGAAGGAGATTTGAAAGGTGCAATCTACGAGAGTATTCTTGAGAGAAACGGACAAGACAAAAAGAGCGGAGCTGGTCAATATTTTACGCCTCGAGCCTTAATCAATGCAATAGTTGATGTTGTTCAGCCAAAGATTACAGAAACGGTTGTAGACCCTGCGTGCGGTACGGGCGGATTCTTGCTTGCAGCCTATGACTTTATGAAAAAACAAGGCGAGAATGACCAAGACAAGATAAACTTTTTGCAAACTGAGGCATTAAGAGGAAACGATATTACGCCTTTGGTTGTAACATTGGCTTCTATGAATTTGTATCTTCACAATATTGGAACACAATCAACACCGATAAGATGTGAAGACAGTTTAGAGAGTGAGCCGCAGCAGCTTGTTGATGTAGTTCTTGCAAATCCTCCTTTTGGAGCGCGTCCTCAAGGAAGTGTCGATATTTCAACAAAGAGAGGTGATTTGATTGTTACGACAAGCAACAATCAGTTAAACTTTTTGCAACATATTATGCTTATGCTAAAAGACGGCGGAAGAGCGGGAGTTGTTCTGCCCGACAATGTGCTTTTTGCAGACGGAGCGGGAGAAACGCTTAGAAAGAAGCTGTTAAAAGATTTTAATCTGCATACGATTCTACGACTTCCGACAGGGATTTTTTATGCAAATGGCGTAAAGGCGAATGTATTGTTTTTTGAAAAAGGAAAAGAAACAAAAGATGTTTGGTACTATGATTATCGCACAGGAATAAAGCACACGCTTGCAACAAAGCCGCTAAAAAGAAGCGACCTTGACGACTTTGTCAGCTGCTATTGTGCGGGGCATATTGAAGAGAGAAAAGAGAGCTATAGCGAAGAGAATCCGAATGGAAGATGGAGAAAATACAGTGCAGAGGAACTTCTTTCACGGGACAAAACAAGCCTTGATATTTCTTGGATAAAAGACAAAGACGATTTAGAAGACGTAACGCTCAAAGACCTTTTTTCAACGATAAAAGAAAAGTCTTTTAACATCAGCACCGCAGTAGAAAAACTTTCAGATTTGCTTGGCGGAATTGTCTGAAATAAAAACAGTCCGCGGTCCCTACGTCATCTTTTTGATGAACCACCTGTTCAAGACAGGGAGAAGGAATCCCGCGGCTTACAATTATACTATACTATATTTTTTTTCAAAAATCAAGTAAACTATGGCAATGGAACAATATGAATATGACAGATTAGAAAATACTCTTACAAGAATTAGACTTCAAGCGTATTCAGGTAATACAAACGAAGAAATAATTAACAACTATTTGAATAATATAGAAATTTGTCGTTCATTTTATCCTTTACTCCACTTTTTTGAAGTAAGCCTGCGCAATGCAATTGACAAAGCACTTTCTGATTATGTAAACGGAAAAGAATGGCTTGATATACTCCCTTTAGATACTAAAAGTGTTCAAAAAATAAATGATGCTAAAAAAACAATCAAATTACACAAGCATATTGTAACTCACGACAGAATTGTAGCTGAATTGAGTTTAGGATTTTGGACAAGTTTCTTTTCAAAAAAGTTTTCACAATATCCATATCAAGGTTATATGCTGAAGAATGCATTTCCAAACTGTCCCAAATATATGCGTACTGCAAAAATCATGCAGAAACGTTTTGAAGATTTTCGAATTCTTAGAAACAGAATATCTCATTGTGAAAGAATAAATCATTTCCAGAATCTTAACACATTGCATACAGAACTTTTGGAAAGTATAAACTGGATTGAAAGCGAGGTTAATAACCTTGCTACAAAAATGGATAATGTTCAAAATTCTTTTTCTTTTAAGGTCGCATTATGAACACAAAAGGATTGAGACAAAAGATATTAGACATGGCTATTCACGGGAAGTTAGTTTCTCAGAATCCGAATGACGAGAGCGCAGAAGTTTTGCTTGAAAAAATCAGAGCAGAAAAAGCAGAGAAAATCAAAAGCGGAGAGCTGAAAGCAGACAAAAAGGATTCTTTTATCTTTGTCGGAAGTGATAAACGGCACTATGAGCAATTCACTGACGGAAGCACAAAAGACATTGAAGACGAGATTCCGTTTGAGCTTCCTGCGGGCTGGGCTTGGTGCAGAATTTTTAATATTGCAACAACAGAACTTGGAAAAACTCTTGATGCTAGAAAAAACAAAGGTGATTTATATGATTATCTCTGTGCATTAAATGTTAAATGGTACACATTTGATTTTTCTACACTGAAACAAATACGAATTGAAAAGAATGAAAAAGAAAGATACTTGGTAAAAAAAGGTGATTTACTAATTTGCGAAGGTGGTGATGTTGGGCGTTCTGCTATCTGGAATTCTGATAAAGAGATTTATTATCAAAATGCCCTTCATCGTGTAAGATTCTATAATGGTATCAATCAATACTTTTTTCTTTATATATTGAATTATTATAAGAATATTGGGCTAATAGATGAAGTTAGTGGAGGAGTTACAATAAAACACTTCACTCAGAATTCAATGCAAAAGATTTTGCTTCCCCTCCCTCCCCTTGCTGAGCAGAAAAGAATTGTCGGCAAAATTGAGGAGATATTCGCACAAATCGACGCATTGGAGCAGAACAAAGTGGAGTTGCAGTGTGCAATAAAACAAGCAAAAGCCAAAATCCTTGACCTCGCTATTCACGGAAAACTTGTGCCACAGGAGGAAAGCGACGAGAGCGCAGAAGTTTTGCTTGAAAGAATCAGAGCAGAAAAAGCAGAGAAAATCAAAAACGGAGAGCTGAAAGCAGACAAAAAGGACTCTTTTATCTTTGTCGGAAGCGATAAACGGCATTATGAGCAATTCACTGACGGAAGCACAAAAGACATAGAAGACGAGATTCCGTTTGAGCTTCCTGCGGGCTGGGCTTGGGTTAAACTCGGAGATATTTGCGATTATGGAAAATGCCTAAATGTCAGTTCTGAGAATTTAAAACAAGACGATTGGATTTTAGACCTTGAAGATATTGAAAAAGATACGGGAAAAATCATTGCATTTCATACTTTTGGAGAAAGAAAATCTGAGAGTACAAAACATAAATTCTTCAAAGGTCAAGTTTTATATAGTAAGTTGCGACCTTATCTAAATAAAGTTGTTATTGCTCCAAAAGATGGATTTTGTACATCTGAAATTTTGCCACTGGATTTTAATGGAATCTTTGAAAATAAATTTGCACAAATATTGTTAATGTCATCGTATTTTCTAGGAGTTGTAAATATGTTGACTTACGGAGTAAAAATGCCTCGTTTAGGAACAGGAGAAGCAAAAAAAATACTTATTCCCCTCCCGCCCCTTGCTGAGCAGAAGAGAATTGTTGGCAAAATTGAAGAGCTGTTTGAGCAACTGGATTCGATTGCTATGAATCTGGGGTGAAGGCACAAAAAACCGCCCTTGTATGTAAGGCGGTTTATAGGAAATTTGGATGGGCGGCGTATCCATCATATCAGGTTCACCAAAAGGTGAGCGCAGGGTGCCTTTCCTGCTCGTCAAATTTCACTTATATTATTGCAAAGAATTTGTGTCTTTGTCAAGTTTCTTTAAGC
>CALDID010000068.1 GCA_937901865.1 uncultured Treponema sp. | reverse complement strand
GGCAGCGGGCGAATGCCCTTCTGTTCCCCGGTCACCAGAATAACGCCCAGCGGCAGTCCGATCACAATGGCAAAGAAAGTCGCCAGCAGCGTGGAATACAGCGTTTCCCAAATGGCGAAGGGAAATTCCGTTTGCAGGCATTTCCAGGCTTCTTCCAGCCGTTCCGGCGTAAAAGCATTGCCGAAATTCATGCGCTTTCTCCCTCCTTTTCACCCGATTTGACCGCGCTGTTCGCTCCCGCGGCGCTGTACTCCGCTTCCACCTGCACGGTGATATCCGGCATCTGGCTCAGATAACTCACAGCCCGGGCCAGCTCCGCCGGCGTCCCCGGAATCTCCAGCAGCATGTAACCATAGGCCCGATCCCCAACGGAGCGGGTGGATGCGCCGAGGATGCTCGCCAAAATACCGCATTCCACCGCCATCTTGGCAATCAGCGGCGTGTCGGTGGACGCGGAGCCGTTGAATACCACGCGCAGAACGTCCTGCGCATCCCTGCGCTCGGCGAGCGCGTCCCCGCCGTCGGGGAATACCAAACGCTTTGCCGCCTGCGATTGCGGCGCGCTGAAAATGCGGTTGACTTCCCCTTGCTCGACCACCTCGCCGTTCTCTAAAATCGCCACGTTGCGGCAGATGTCCTCAATCACGCTCATTTGGTGCGTGATGACAGTGCAACTTGTTTGCGTGTATGTTGGACAAATTAAAAGATTGTCTTGCAAGTAGCATAAAAAGTTTGATATAATTCAAGATATGAAAGGCAGTGCAGTAAAGACATTCGGAATCTTGACTTCAGGCGGGGACGCGCCAGGACTTAATGCGGCAATTCGTGCAGTGTGCCGCACGGCTATGCAGCAATATGGAATGAAGGCTATCGGGATACACAACGGCTATCGTGGATTGGCAAAGCTAGACGCGGAGGAGCTGACAAAAGACGACCTTCGCGGGCTTTTGACTCAAGGCGGCACGATACTCGGCACATCACGGGAAAAGCCGTTTAAGAATACAAATATCGACGAGGAAACAGGCTTGACGCAGGTCGAGGCGATTAAAGAAAACTATCATCGCTTGGGACTGGACGCTCTTGTTGTTTTGGGCGGCAACGGCACGAACACAACGGCGGGACAGCTTGCAAGAGAGGGCTTGAATATCGTTGCTCTTCCGAAAACAATCGATAATGACATTGTAAAAACAGATATGACGTTCGGCTTTCACACCGCGCTTACGGTGGCTACGGAAGCGATTGACCGCATACACACGACGGCGCACAGCCATTCTCGCATTATGGTTATCGAAACGATGGGGCACAAAGCGGGCTGGCTTGGCTTGTATTCGGGCGTTTCGGGCGGGGGAGATGTTATCCTTGTGCCTGAAATCCCGTACGACATCAACTCAATCGCGCGCAAAGTTTTGCAGAGGCGAGATGAGGGCTGTAAGTTCTCGATTGTCGTGGTGGCGGAGGGCGCAAAGAGCATAGAAGAGGCGAAACTTGATAGAAAGGCGTTCAAAAAGGCGCGCAAAGAAATGCAAAATTCTATCGGGTATCGCGTGGCGCATGAGCTTGAAGAGGCGACGGGGCTTGAAAGTCGTGTTACTGTCTTGGGCTATTTGCAGCGAGGGGGAACTCCTGTGCCTTATGACCGCATACTTGCAACGCAATTCGGCGTTGAGGCGGCGCACTATTTGGCAGAAGGTAAGTTTGGATATTTAACGGCATTGCAGAATAATAAAATTGTCGGCGTGCCGCTTTTTGATATTGCAGGTCAGACAAAGACGATTCCTATGGATAATAATATGCTTTTGTCTGGTCGTGAATTGGGGATTTGTTTTGGTGACTGATAATTTTAAGTGTCATAATTGCGCAGTGTGCAACGGAAAAGGTTGTTTAGGCGAGCTTCCTGGTATGGGCGGGGTGAAAGAGAGCGAAAATTTCATCTTGAATTGCGAGGGGTGGAAGACGACGAGAGAAATGCTTTCTGAAATCCCCGATTTTCCGCACGATGATTTAATGCTCAAAGGTGGAAAAATCCCCGACGGCATTTTGCGCCTTGCTCCGATTACGGGCGCGGTGGAAAATATCGGCTTTGGCGAGGAAGTGCCGTATTATGCGAGTATGATTTTTTCTGCGTGGAAAGCTGGTTTCAAGCTGTCTATTGGCGATGGCTGTCCTGACGAAAAGCTCAAGAGCGGCATTGCAGCAGTAAAGAGCTTACGGGGCAATTATCCAAATGCAAAGGCAGCTGTGTTCATAAAGCCGTACGAAGACGACAAGTTTTATGAGCGAATGGATTGGGCAGACGGCGCGGCGGAGGTTATCGGAATCGACATTGACTCTTACAACATCGTTACGATGAGAAACCTCGTTCACCTTGAAAAGAAATCTGCCGAGCAGCTCAAGGCAATCCGCGCACGAACAACATTGCCGTTTGCAATCAAAGGCGTTTTCACTCAAGAAGACGTGCAACTTATTCGCGACGTAAAGCCCGATATAGCCTATATCTCGAACCACGGCGGACGTGTGGATACTCGGCGAGGCTCAACGGCGGAGTTTTTGTTGCAATATGCGAAAGTGATAAAGCAGAATTGCGGCGAGCTGTGGATTGACGGCGGCATCAGAAGCGCAGACGACATACGCACGGCGTTAAGCCTCGGCGCGAGCCAAGTCCTCATCGGTCGTCCGCTCATCACTGCGCTCTGCCAAAACGGCACGCAAGGAGTCGCCGACAAGTTCAAAGAATACACAAAATAAAAGCCACAGGGGGCAGGGAATGAACTTGAATTATCGGGTGCTGGACAGCGATATTTTTGAGTCGTATATGGCTTTGGAAGGCTGGGACAATTTTCCGCTCTTAAAAAGCTATACGGAAAAAGGCGAGTTCTCTTACTTGCTAAAAGACTGCTCCTTTATGGTCTTTGATTACAAGCCGTCGAGCGATTTTCTAAAAGCTGTCTGCGTTTACAGAATGCTAGGCGATACGCTTTCTATCTATCTTTTCGAGGTGAACAAAAGTTACCGTAATCTCGGTATCGGAACGAGTGCAATGGAGCGGCTAATGCTGGAAACAGGAGCAAAAAACATCGTGCTTGACGCAAAAGACACGAATGCCGAAATTTTTTGGCAAAACTTGGTTATGCAAAAAATCGACGAGCAAACATATGGATTAGGAGTAATATGACAACAATATATTTTGTTAGGCATTGCAAGCCTGACGGTACAAATAAAGACGATCGAAACAGACCTCTGACAGCAGAGGGAGAAGCCGATTCTTTCAAGGTGTGCGATATACTCAAAGACAAAAAAATCGACCTATTCATTTCAAGTCCCTACAAACGCAGTTTTGACACAATAAAACCCGCGGCGGATTTTTACGGCAAGCAAATCGAAACAGACGAAAGACTTCGGGAAAGACAGGCTGGCGAAAATAGCTTTGACACATTCCGAAAAAGATGGAGCGATTTTGATTTTGCAGAAGAGGGCGGGGAATGCCTAAACTCTGTGCAGAAACGCAATATTGCTGCTCTTTTCGACATTCTCGATAAATATGATGGAAAAACAATTGCACTCGGAACTCACGGCACGGCTTTGAGCAGCATAATGAACTATTTTGACAAGAATTTTGCAGCTGACCAGTTTTTGCGTATTGCAAACTTTATGCCTTACATCGTAAAAATGGACTTTGACAGCAAAAAACTTGTATGCAAAGAAGATATCTTTTATCTCGACAAAGAATACTCTGACTAACGAGTGCAAACAAATTTTGAGATTTTCGTAAAATTTTCCTTGACAAAATGAGAAAGTGCTGTGATAATCTAAAACTGGAAACGTTTCATTGAAATCGAAGCACGATTGTTTCGTTAAGGAGTTTTGGAATGAAAAAGGGTTTTACTTCGGCAAAATTGGGTGCGGCTACGTTGTTGGCTCTTGCTACGGCGTTGTTTGCAAGCTGCGGCGGCTCTGCTAAGCAGGACGTGAAGGGAAAAGTTCGCTATTTGAACTTTAAGCCAGAGAGCGCGGCGGTGTATCAGGAATTGGCAGACATTTACGAGAAAGAAACAGGCGTAAAAGTCATTGTGGAAACGGCGGCGAACAATACGTATGAGTCAACGCTTGCGGCGAAAATGGCGACCGCGGAAGCTCCGACGCTTTTCCAGATTAACGGTCCGCGCGGTTATGCGAACTGGAAAGATTACTGCGAGGATTTGACCGACACAGAGCTCTATCAGCACTTGAGCGACAAATCGCTTGCAATCACCTCTGGTGGCAAGGCGTACGGCATTCCTTACGTCGTCGAGGGCTACGGAATCATCTATAACAAGGCGATTACCGACAAGTATTTTGCGCTTGAGGGCAGAACGACGGATTTTGCTTCGATGGCTGAAGTGAACAATTTCGACAAATTGCGCGCGCTTGCCGACGATATGCAGCGAAATGCGGCGGCGTTGGGCATCAAGGGCGCATTTGCTTCAACATCGCTCAAGTCGGGCGAAGATTGGCGATGGCAGACGCACTTGGCGAACTTGCCTGTGTACTATGAGTTCAAGAACAACAATATCGACCTAGCTTCTGACGCGACAAAGAAAATCACATTTGAATACGGCGACAACTACAAGAATATCCTTGATTTGTATTTAAACGACAGCGTAATTCCTGCGAAGAACGTGGGTATCAAGACGGTTACGGACTCTATGGCGGAGTTTGCGCTTGAAGAGTGCGCATTCGTGCAGAACGGAAACTGGGCGTGGGGTCAGATTGCTGGCGTTACGGGCAACAAGGTGCTGGCGGAGAACGTGAAGTATCTGCCGATTTACACGGGCGTTGCTGGCGAAGAGGCGCAGGGCTTGTGCGTGGGAACAGAGAACTTTTACTGCGTGAACTCGCTCGCTTCTGAGGCAGACAAAAAGGCGACAAAAGACTTTATCTGGTGGCTGTATTCAAGCGGCATCGGCAAAGATTACGTTACAAACAAACTCGGTTTTATTGCTCCGTTCGACACATTCAACGCATCAGAGCGCCCGAAAGACCCGCTTGCACTCGAGATTATCGATTGGATGAGCCGCGACGGCATTACAAGCGTTGCATGGAACTTCACGCTCTTCCCAAGCCAGCGATTCAAGGACGATTTCGGCGCGTCGCTGCTCAAGTACGCACAGGGCGCAAAGGATTGGTCAGAGGTCAAAGCGCAGGTCGTTTCTGAGTGGGAAAGCGAAAGCAAGGCGAGTATGTAACAGGCACAGCCTGCTTTTAGGCATAGGCTTTTTTGTGGCACACAGAGCGTGTTTTTATACGTGGTATCTTTAGGAGGCTTTCCTAAACGTCAAGGAAGGTTTCCTAAACGTCAAGGAAGGTTTCCTAAAGATTAAGGAGTGTTTCCTAAAAGTTTAGGAGTGTTTCCTAAAGGGTAAGGAGGCTTTCCTAAATGGTTAGGGCGGCTTCCTAATGGGTAAGGAGGAGATTGTGGAAAAGAACGTCATAAAAAAATATTTTCCGATATTTGTTTTGCCGACGCTATTGGCGTTTACGGCATTTTTTATCGTGCCGTTTTTGATGGGAATCGGTCTGTCGTTCACCAAGTTCACCGTCATCACGAACGCAAAGTTTGTCGGCTTCGATAATTACATCAAGGCATTTACCAGCGACAACGAGTTTTTGCACGCGCTCGGCTTCACGTCGCTTTTCACGGTGGTGTCGATTATCACGGTCAATGTGTTTTCGTTTGCGCTCGCATTGCTTTTGACGCGGGGAATCAAAGGAACGAACGTGTTTCGCTCGGTGTTCTTTATGCCGAACTTGATTGGCGGAATCGTTTTGGGCTACATTTGGAATCTGCTGATTAATGGCGTTTTGTCAAAGTTCGATGTAGACATCACGTTTAGCGCGAAATACGGTTTTTGGGGCTTGGTAATCCTCACGAACTGGCAGCTCATCGGCTATATGATGGTAATTTACATCGCGGGCTTGCAGAATATCCCCGGCGACTTAATCGAAGCGGCAAGTATCGACGGCGCAAGCCCGATGACCGTGCTGTTCAAGATAAAATTGCCGATGGTTATGCCGTCAATTACAATCTGCACGTTCTTGACGCTCACCAACTCGTTCAAGATGTTCGACCAAAACCTTGCATTGACCGCAGGCGCGCCAGAGCGAACGACGGAAATGCTCGCGCTCAACATCTACAATACATTCTACGGCAGAATCGGCTGGCAGGGCGTGGGACAGGCGAAAGCGGTCGTGTTCTTCCTGATTGTCGCGCTTATCGCATACATTCAGCTTCGCTTGACGAACAAAAAAGAGGTGGAACAATGATAGAAAGACACAAGAATCTGTATACAAGCATTATTTTTGGTTTGCTGTGCGTTTTGGCGGCGTTGTTTTTAGTGCCGATTGCGCTCGTGTTTATCAATTCGTTCAAAAGCCGCCTGTATGTATCAAGCGCGCCGTTTGCCCTGCCGTTCGGAGAAATGGGTGTCGGGCTTGAAAACTACATCAACGGGCTTACGGCTTCGGGCTTCTTGCTCTCGTTCTGCCGCAGCGTGTTCATCTCGGTGGCGGGCGTTCTCTTAATCATCGTCTGTACGTCAATGACGGCGTGGTACATCGTGCGCGTCAAAGGCAAGCTGACGCAGGGACTGTATTATCTGTTCGTCTTTTCGATGATTGTGCCGTTTCAGATGGTGATGTACACAATGGCGTTCGTCGTCAACCGAATGCACTTTGATAACGTCATCGGAATCGTGTTTGTGTACTTGGGCTTCGGCGCGGGCTTGGCGGTGTTTATGTTCACGGGCTTCATCAAAAGCGTTCCTCTGGAAATCGAAGAGGCGGCGAGCATTGACGGCTGCAATCCGCTCCAAACGTTCTTTATCGTCGTCTTCCCGATGCTCAAAAGCACGGCAATCACGATTTCTATCCTCAATGCGATGTGGATTTGGAACGATTATCTTTTGCCGTATCTCGTTTTGGGCACGCAGAAAAAGACCGTCCCTGTCGCGATTCAGCTGGCAATGCAGGGCGCATACGGCGCGACGGATTACGGCGGATTTATGGCGATGCTTGTTTTGGCGATAATCCCGATTATCATCTTCTATATTGCGTCGCAAAAGTATATAATCAAAGGTGTTATCGCAGGCGCGGTAAAAGGTTGATTATATGACAATAAAAGACATAGCGAGAGAAAGCGGGTTCGCGGTCGGCACGGTGTCGCGCGTGATGAACAATCACCCCGATGTCGCAGAGGAAACGAGGCGCAAAGTGATGGAGGTTGTAAAAAAATACGGCTTTGTCTTGAACGTGAACGCCAAACGCCTGAAAATGCAGGAGCGAAAGACGATTGTCATCATCGTAAAAGGCACGTCGAGCATTCTTTTGAACTCGCTTCTTGAGCGCGTCTTGAAAAAAATCGAGTCTTCGCCGTACAATGCGAGCGTGATTTTCGTGGACGAATACGACAACGAGGCGGCAAAGGCAAAAACGATTTATTACGAAGAAAAGCCCATCGGCTTTATCTTTCTCGGCGGCTCTCCCGACTGGTTCAAGGACGATTTCGGCGTGATTGCCGTGCCGAGCGTGATTATTTCGAGTCAAGCGGACAACATCGAAAGCGAGAATTTATCGAGCGTCAGCACGGACGACGTTGCCTCTTCGCGCGCGATGGCAGAAATGCTTATCAAGCGCGGACATACGAAAATCGGCGTTATCGGCGGCGATTTGCGCACGAGCGAGATGACGAGGAAGCGATACCGAGGCTTTTTGCAGGCGATGGAGGCGGCGGGCTTGGCGTTCGACGAGGGACGCGGCTACATCGCGGCGAAATATTCAATGGAAGGCGGATTTCTGGCGGCGGAAAAAATCTTGCGCTACAACGAGGGCGTTACGGCGATTTTCACGATGGCGGACGTGGTGGCTCTCGGCGCAATCCGAAAGCTCGCCGATATGGGCTTGCGTGTTCCCGACGACGTGAGCGTAACGGGCTACGACGGGCTTATGACGAGCGAATATTTTTGCCCGCGCCTTGCCACCGTGCAGCAGCCGCTCGATTGCCTCGTGGAAAAGGGGTTTGCGCTGTTGACAGCCTGCATCGAGAAGACGGGAAAGGCGGAGCATATCCTTGTTCCGTGCAGCATTACGGCGGGCGAAAGCATTCGCGATAGATTGTGAGCGTCTTGGCGTGCGGACGGCGATAGCCAAGTTGGCTATGACGGTTTTTGAAAGAAAATGACGGATTTCGTGTTTGGCTATGCTCATTTTTGACTGATTTTGACGTAGCCAAATTGGCTATGGTCATTTCCTTAAAAAAATGAGCATAATCTTTAAGGATTGGGGGCGTTTCCTTAAAAAAATCACCTCAATCTTTAAGGATTGACCTCGTTTTCACGCAAGGACGCGCAAAAGCAGAAATGAAGGAGGAAACTATGAGTTACGAAGCAGTTTTGACGCAGGTGCGGGAAGCTCCCGAGGAGTGCC
>CALDID010000067.1 GCA_937901865.1 uncultured Treponema sp. | reverse complement strand
AGGTCGATGTATATCAATTATGTAAAGGTTTATCAGAAATGAATTTCAGTTCTCATATGAATGCGGCGGGGCTCCGCGGTGTGATTGTGGCAGCGTGGGCCATTGTTGCGACCGTGTCGTCTGTATCCTGCGAAAAGGATCACACGGATGACCCCGATGAACCCGTCAGCTATACTCTTACGCAGTCGCGTAGCGCGAAAAGGGGGGTGAGTTTCAATTTCGGGACTCTTCCGGATACGGATATTCCGCTACTCGGGGATGCGGTCTGCTGGTCCTACGACTGGTCCAACAGGCTCCCTTCCTCTACGACAGAGGCGTTTTTCAGGGAGTATGAGATGGACTGGTGCCCTATGGCGTGGAACGGGAATTACAGTTCAGACAATATCAGGACCTGGAAGAGGGAACACCCCGAGGCGCAGTATATCCTCGCTTTCAATGAGCCCAACCTCACCGATCAGGCGAGGATGACCCCTGCGGAAGCGGCGGCGCTCTGGCCGGACCTCGTTGCCCTTTCGAAGGAAACCGGGATGAAACTCATTTCGCCTGCGATGAACTACGGCACCCTGGAGGGCTATCACGACCCTATCGTATGGCTCGACGAATTCTTTGCCCAGCCCGGCGTCTCGCTTGACGACATCGCCGGCATCGCGGTCCATTGCTATATGCCTTCGGCCGGTTCGGTGAAGAACTTCATCGATATGTTCGAAAAGTACGGGAAGCCGGTCTGGCTCACGGAGTTCTGCAACGGCAATTCCAACAATATCTCCGCCACGACCCAGCTCCACTATATGTGCGAGACCCTGAATATGCTCGAAGCCCATCCGAACGTATTCCGTTACGCCTGGTTTATGCCCCGCGGCAGCTTCAACTCCCGCTGGAACAACAACCTTCTGACCTCATCGGCCCCCTTCGGGCTGACGGACCTCGGGAAGGTATTCGTGAATTTCTCCACCTTCGACGGGAGCATCTTCTATGGGCCCGGCGACATCATCCCTGCGGAGCAGTACATCTCAGCCTCCGGCAAGGTCCATCTCGCCCCGTCCACCGACGGCGGCATCCTGGACATCTCCGAACTGTGCAAGGACGCGTACGTTGAGTATCAGCTCGATATGCCGGACGCCGGCACCCGTCGCCTGACCCTCCGGTTCCAGACCTATATGGAATCCTCCCTCGCAGTCAGCGTCAACGGCACTCAGATCGCCGCAAAGACGCTCGCCTCCACCGAAAAAGCGTGGAAAACCGCCGGCTTCGACATCGACCTCCCTGCCGGCAAGTCCACGTTACGCCTCACCGGCACCTCCGGTGCTACCATTATGCTCAACTGGTTACAGATCAAATAAACGGGTTATGAAAAAACAAATTTATGAAAGGCCGGATTCGGTCTTGTGGGAAGTTTCCCTGGAGGGTAATTTCCTGGCATCAGACCCCTGGTATACACGAGGGGGAGAAGGAAACTTCGACTATGTGGTTGAAGAAGATGAAACCTGGGGTTAATAAACGGTTTTAATTGCTATGAAAAAGATTAATGCAACTATTCTGTTTGTCGCACTGGGTGCACTTACATCAGTTTCCTGCCAGACGGAAAAAGTAGAGCCGTCTACTACTCCGGTCACAATCACTTTCGGCCTGTCCCAAGCAACAAAAGCGACGTTTGACGAAGAAGGTATCAAGTGGTCTTCGGAAGATGTAATTCGTTTTACGAATGAAGGGTTCGGTGACGCTGTTGACATTCCTCTCAGCGGACATATCTCAGCTGATGGCTATACGGCGACGGTTACAGCAGAATTCCCGGCCGTTACCACAGCAGTGTTCCGTATGAATTACAGTCCCAGAAACAATGTTGAATGGGATTATGGTTATATGGGCAATTACTGTGGAGACGGTTCCTCTTTTACAGAGTCTAACAAATTGATTGTCAAGCAGAGCGAAGCTGGACAAATCAATAAGAATTTCCTTTTTCTCCACAAGATGATATGCGGCAAGGAGACAATCCACAAAATCCAATTTTGTCTCGGCGTAATAGTGCAGAGCGGATTTTAATACAACAGCATTATCGGTTTTTACGAACGGCAAAAGGTGCAAGAGATAATCTGTAACAACGGCGCGGTCGGTATTATATACCTTGGTCAAAACATAGACAACCTCCGCAAATACTCCTTCCAAAACAAAGGCTTCTCCAGTTGTGATTGCGTCAGAGGCTTTTGCTGCCATTTCCTTATTGTCTTTTAAAATGAACCGAATCAGAACATTTGCGTCAAGATACACCATATTTCTCCATTACCGCCATTGCCCACGCATCTTTTTCCTTTTTGCGCAATTTTGGGTTTGCGTATTGCGAAAGACCTCCGCATAATGCGTCAACCTTTGCTCTGCGCTCTTCTATTGCCTGCTCTTCTTCTGTCTTTTGCGGAGTTTCGGCAGGATACAGCCGCTCAACCGACAGAGACGATTTCGGCGAAATCTGCTTCAAAAATGCCTTTATCGGCTCAATTATGCTCTCTTCTGCATTGCTGATTGTCATTGTTACGTCCATAGAGTCCCCCTGATTTTATTTCACTACCGTTCTGATTGAACCCATCACAAGCCGCTTTTCGCGCGTGTCTTCGAGCAACGCTTTGAGTTTTGCGCTGTCTTCGGTCTCTATCGCGTGCTTAAAATCTTCCATCTTTGAAACAAAATTGTCGATGTGAGCGCACAGTTTTTCTTTGTTCGCAATAAAAAGCTCCGTCCACAGCGGCGCGTTAATCATCGCAATCCGCGTCAAATCCTCGAACGAACCGCCGCCGAACGCCGTAATTGCGCTGTCTTCCGCGCTTTCCACCAATGCCGAAGCAATGACGTGGCAGAGCTGGCTCGTAAAGCCGATTTTGTAATCGTGCGTGTCCGTCGTCGTTTCGGTAATGCGCGAAAATCCCATCGCAGTGATAAGCGTGCGCATAAAATCGAGGTTCGCCGCCTTGTTTCGCGCCGTCGGACACAGAATATAATTGTGATTCACAAAAAAAAGCGCGTTTGAATTGACGTATCCTTCTTTTTCGCCGCCTGCCATCGGGTGCCCGATGATAAAATCCACATCGTCGCGAAGAGATAAATCTGCGTCAAAAATCCCTTTCACGCCCGAAATATCCGTTACAATCGCGCCCGACTTAAAATCTTCGCGGTGCTCCTTCAAAAAAGAAACCGTCGCGTGTGGATACAAACAGATAAACACCACATCGCACTTTGGAAGCATCTCGCCCACCTTGTCGCTCGTGTACGCCTCATCTGCCACGCCCTCCGCCGTTGCAAGCGATAAACACGCCGTGCTTCTGTTGCACACAAGGATTTTCCCCGCCGCGCCGTTCTGGCTCAAAATATTTTCGCGGATACTCTTGGCAAAAGAGCCGCCCATAATGCCCAATCCCACAATACCATAAGTTTTGTTTTTCAGTTCCATATCTTTATTATAAGCTAAATGTAGTATTTACAAAAGCCGTTAAACTAAATATGACTATAGTTCAAAGTATTTTACTCGGTATTTTGCAAGGAATCGCGGAGTTTTTGCCGATTTCTAGCTCTGGACATCTAAAAATAGCACAGGCTCTTTTTGGGCTTTCTGATGTGCCGCTTTTGTTTGATGTGTTTTTGCATTTGGCGACCCTTTTAGCAGTTGTTTTGTATTTCAGAAAAAAGATACTTTCTCTGCTCCTCGTCTTTTGCCGTTGGATTACGCTGAAAAAAGCGCAAAGCGAAGACGAAGAGAAAAATCGCCGCTTTATCATCGCTGTCATCGTTTCTACTATTATTACAGGCGTATTGGGTATTGTTTCTAGCAAAATCATTCCTGATTTAAGCGTAAAATATGTGTGCGCAGGCTTTTTAGTAACATCTGCCCTGCTCATCATCTCCGCTGTGCTAGAAAAGCGCAATCTTGCAGCAACGAAAAACAACTCTGAGGAACAAAATCCGCCGAATGTGAAGCAAGCTCTGTTTATCGGCTTTATGCAAGGGGTGGGAACATTACCAGGAATCAGCCGCAGCGGTTCAACTATTGCAGGCGCATTGTTGTGCAAAGTAGACAGACAGACGGCAGGGGAATATTCATTCATCGTGTCTATTCCTGCGATTTTGGGTGCATTTGTTCTTGAAGCAAAAGACTTGGGCGAAATGAGCGAAAGCGTAAGCGCACTGACCTTGCTTTTGGGCTGTGTCGCCGCTTTTGTTGCAGGCTTCTTTGCATTGGCGTTTTTAATGAAGCTCATCAAAAAAGGCAAGCTGGAATATTTTGCATTCTATTTGATACCTGTTGCAATTTTGGGCTTTATCATTTTCTAATTCTCTCTAAAATAACATCGCCGCACTCAATTCACTCTTTAGCGTACAGTATAGCCTCTCTTGAGTGTAGCGATGAGGGGGGTCTTTAGCGTACGGATGTGAGTGTCTTTAGCGTAGCGATGTGGCACTCTTTAGCGTAGCTTTTATGTACCCCCAAACCGTACACTAAAGAGCGAATTTAGCGTACAGTAAAGAGTGAATTTAGCGTACGCTAAAGAGTGAATTTACTTTGCTTCGGGAACGGTGTTGAGCGCGGGGGCTTTTCCTAAAATGGAATCGACACGGGCTTTAAATGTGTCAAAATTCTCCGCTTTTCGCTCTTCGGCTTCTTTTAATGCTGCTTCTGCTTTTTCAGCATTTCCTTTCTTTGCATACGCGACGGCTAAATCTGCGTGAACTATGCCCAATCGCGGATTTATCGAAATCGTTTTTTCTAAAAGCTCAATCGCCTCGTCAATCTTTTCTTGCTTCAAATACAATGCGCCAAGACTCCCGTATCCTTCGGCTCGCTTTGGCTCTAAGGCTATCGCTTGCTTATACGCACTTTCTGCCTCTTCATCTCTTTTAGCTTCGTGGCAAAGCGCACCGAGCAGGATATAGCTTGAATAATCCTCTCTGAGCTCTAAAGCCTTTTTGTGATAGCTGATTGCGGTGTTCCATTCGTGCTTTTGCGTGTAGGTGTTTGCTAAAAGCGTGTAGATAAGCTCATTGGAATAGTTTGTTTCTGATTCAAGAGCGTCGGTTAAGTAGGTGATAGCTGCGTCATAATCTTTCTTTTTGAACGCATCAATTCCGCTTGTTACAAGATTGTCGCCTGGCTTAGAACAGCCAAAAAGAGCGAAAATACACAAAAAAATAGCAAATGGGAAAAAAATCAAAAAATTCTTACTCATACTCATAGTAAGAATATAATAAAAAGTTGAAAAAATTACAAATACCACCTATACTATAAAGTATGGTACATATGTTGCCCATTGCAAGTGGAAAAGGCGGCGTTGGAAAAAGTGCCGTTGCGGTAAGTCTTGCAATCTGTTTAGCACAGCAGGGGAAAAAAGTTGTTTTGGTTGACCTCGATTTAGGCGGTGCTAATTTACATACGTTATTAGGTCTCAAAAATAATCACGCGGGTGTCGGGAATTTTATCAATAGACAAGTAACCGATGTGTCAAAGCTGTTGCAAGAAACGTGCGTGGAAAACTTGCAATTTATTGCAGGAGATTGCTTATTGCCAGGAACGGCGAATATGGATTTTTTTATAAAGAAATCTCTTATTCAAAAGCTCTCTAAACTTTCAGGCGATTATCTCATTCTTGACCTCGGAGCAGGAGCGGCTTATAATACGCTAGATTTCTATTTGATGACGCATAATTCTATTATCGTTACGACCCCTGAAATCACTTCTATTTTGAATGCGTATTCTTTTTTGAAAGCCTCGGCGTATCGCTTTTTGTCATCTCAATTTACGCCGACAAGTGCAGAAAAGAAATTTATAAAAAAAAGTACGGGAGAGGCTATTGCAGGAGCAGAAAGTTCTTTTGTAGAATTAGTTGATTCTCTTTGCGCAAGGTATCCTGATTGTGAAAAAAAAGTGAGGTCAGAGCTTGCAAAATTCCGTCCGCAAGTTATACTAAACAATGGGACTGACCCACATGATTTAGAGATGTGCCGTCGCCTTCGTTCTCTTTCACAAAAGAAACTGGGCATAGGGCTTGATTTCATCGGTTTTATTCCGCATGATGAAAATGTATCGCTTGCTATTGCTGCGCGAACGCCTTTGATATTGAGCAATCCGAGCAGTAAGTTTTCTGTGCAAGTGAAATCTGCGGCGGAGCGAATATTGCTTCATTCGTATGATTATAATACAGAAATAGATTCTTTGGGACTTGAAACAAGTGGCGAAAGAATCGAATTTAACGGGGATTCTGTTAACGAAGACAACGACTTAGAGCAACTGAGTCGCGATTTTAGTGAGGGAGTATATGAACAACACCGAAATTCGGACGAAAATTAAGGACTACAGCAGCCAAATCGAAAAGCATTTTATGCTGCTGAGCGACAAGTTTCCAACTCTTTTAAATAAACAGGGAGGCACCTCACTAGAAGAGTTGAGAGATGTCTTGATGAGAATTGGAGAAGGAAACAATGAATCTTCTACGAAAGAAAAGGATTTATTCACTGGATATTCCAACAAGTACAATTCCCTTTTTGAAGAGTTAAATCAGAGAATTAAAGACCTCGAAGAAGTCAATTCTCACGTTAAAGACATAAAGAGCGATTCTGAAGAGATGGAACTTATCGCTTTGAACGCTATGGTTATTTCTATCAAGTCTGGCGAAAAGGGTAGAGCTTTCTCTGCGATTACAGAGAACTTGAAGCGTCTTTCTACTGATATGATTCTCTATTCTAACAACCTTATCAGCGAAGAGAATAGACTGCTTGAAAGCATTACTTCGGTAAAGCAGATTTTCGGCTCTATCGTGGATTCTCAAAAGCAGCTGAGCTCTTTGGGCGAAAAGGGGTCTTCTGGTATTCAGGATTTACTCTCTAGTGCCGCTCGTCCGCTTGAGGAAATGAGGGAGCTTACTGAAAGCGTCTATAAGCCAATTCAGACGGCTATGGAGGGAATACAGCATCAAGATATTATTCGCCAAGCTCTTGACCACGTTCAGCTTTATATGGACCAGATTATTGATGATACATATTCTGAAGACGGCAACGACAAGGATTTGGATACTATCTGCTTCAATATCACTGTCTTGCAGTTGTGCGACAAGATTTTGAACAACATCTCTTCAAGCCTTTCAAAGTGCGGCAACATCTTCCATGATAATTGGGCTTCTGTTTCTAGCATTCTCGACAATGTAGAGCATCAAAAGAACGTCTATGTAAGCCGCTTCTTAGGCGAAAATCAGAGCGGGGATAATATCCTTTATTGGCTCAACAATATTATGGACCAGTTCCAGCTTATGCTTTCTGAGTTTGCTCATTATCAGCTTGTGCAAAAAGACCTTATCCGCACATGCCAGAACATCAACGAAGAAGCACGCACAATGTACGCTGTTTTCGAGAACTTAGGTCCTGTTGTCAACCGCTTGCACCACGTTCGTATTTTGCAGCAGATTGAAGTTGCAAAGAATGTTGCTATCTCTGACGTTCGCGATTCTGTTACCGATATGGAAAAGCTCATTCAGAGCGCAAACAATTCTCTTGATTCAATGAGAGCTTTAATCGGTAGCTTTATTGAGCAGATTGGAAACCTCCTTGCTTCATTTATGTCTTCTATCACTGCTGACAACTCAAAAATGGAAGAGCTCCGCTTCTCAAAGAACTCTTTCTTTAACTCTCTCAAGGATGCACAATCTCGCCTTACAAGCTGTATGAAGAACTTTACAGTCTTCCCGTTGGGATTTGCACAGGATTGCCAAGAGGTAGGAAATGCGCTTTCTGCTATTTCTACGATTGATAACAAGTTCTCTTCTTTCAATTCAGAGCTTAAAAACCGCATTGACGCTTTGACAAGAAAGAGAGCCGATATGTTTGCTCGTCGTCAGATTTCTTCTTGGACAATTCACGACAGCCATCTCAAAGAGCTCTTGCAGAACTTCAAGGCCTCCGCAGGTCAAGACGGTTCTAATCAGTACGGTTCTGCGGCGACCCCTGGAGATGTAACATTATTCTAATGTGTTTCTGTGGTGAATAATGAATCAGTACTATGATTCTCATTTCGATAGACAGATTATAACAATTTATCCCTGTGAGTTCTTTTCTACTCACGGGGACGAATTGATTTCTACTGTCTTAGGCTCATGTATTAGCGTTACTCTCTATGACGAAAGAAATGGTTTCGGCGGTATGAACCATTTTATGTATGCAAATCAGTTGCACGAAATTGATGATGACACTGATATGCTTGGTCGCTATGGGGAGTACGCAATTCAGCTTCTGCTAGATGATATGATAAAAAAAGGCGCAGACAGGCAATACTTGAGAGCAAAGGTATTCGGCGGTAGTAATATCTTTAATTTGCCTCCAGAAGCTGGGATACAAATAGGGGATATGAATATAAAATTCGCCTTTGATTATCTGCAAAAAGAAAAAATCCCCGTTGTTGCTTCAGACACAGGCGGGATATATCCTCGCAAAATCTACTTTGACCCAAAGACTTCAAAGGTGTGGTTAAAGCGTATCAAAACACAAAATAAAAACGATGTTAATGTAATCTTGCAAAAAGAAAAAAACTATCTTGTTTCTGCGAAGATTATGAAAGAAGACATATAGCAATTTCTTTATAATTACCTTTTTTACTCTAAAATTCTCTATTTACGCTCAGGGCGTTTTTTTGCTATTATGTAGCGAAATAAATAGTGAAATAACGGTTAGAGGATAATGATGGAGAGAGAAGATTCTATTGCACACTCAGACCTTGAAGTATGCAGAAATATTGTAGAGAGGTGCAGAAAGGAAGTCGCCCGCCGTATAGTTGGACAATCGCAAATTGTAGACGGCATTTTAATGGCTCTTATTACAGGCGGTCATATATTGCTTGAAGGTGTGCCAGGGTTGGCAAAGACGCTTGCAGTAAAGACATTCGCTGAGATTTCAGGCTTGAGCTTTAAAAGAGTGCAGTTTACCCCTGATTTGCTGCCTGCTGACATCTCGGGTACTCTTATTTATGAACAGTCGAGCGGTCAATTTACCGTGCGAAAAGGTCCTGTATTTGCAAATATAGTGCTTGCCGACGAAATAAACCGTGCGCCTGCAAAAGTGCAATCTGCTTTGCTTGAGGCGATGGCGGAAGAGCAAGTTACTATCGGAGAAAACTCGTATCAGCTTCCAAAGCCTTTTTTTGTTTTAGCCACTCAAAACCCGATTGAACAAGAGGGAACGTATGGTTTGCCAGAGGCGGAGCTTGACCGATTTTTATTAAAAGTGCAAGTGCCGTACCCAAGCCCTGTGGAAGAAGTGAATATTGTAAAAGCAGAAGGGAGAAGCTCTCTATATCCTGTAGAGCAAATCTTGAACGCTGATATGCTTTTGAAATGCAGAGCTGTGGTAGACGCTATTGTCTGTGAAGAAAAAATAATAGAATACATTGTGTCTATAGTTCGTGTTACGCGACCTTTGGGCGATGAGAGTGCAAAGAAATCTGATATTTCGCGCTATATCTCTTTTGGCTCTTCCCCTCGTGCGGGCATTGCGTTAGTGAGATGTGCGAAAGTGCAGGCGCTGTTTGCAGGTCGCTCTTTTGTGTTGCCTGAAGATGTAAAAGCTGTTGCTCACAGTGTGTTGCGTCATCGTCTTGTGCTTTCGTATGAAGCGGCGGCGGACGGAGTGGACGCAGATACCCTTATTTCTCGCATTTTGGCTTTGATGCCTGTTCCGTAATCTTTATGAAAGAACAAGATTATACACAGCTTTCAAGAAGAGCAAGAAGATTGCAATTAGCGGCTCGCTCTTTGGTGAAAAGCCTTAGAATTGGTAATTTTCATTCTATGTATTACGGGCAGGGAATAGAGTTTAGCGGCGTTCGCGAATATCTTCGGGGCGATGACGTACGGGCGATTGATTGGAACGTTACGGCGCGACTTGGCAAGCCTTATGTTAAGCTGTTTGCAGAAGATAGGGAATTAAATATTTTCTTGGTTATCGACCGTTCTCTTTCTATGAACACAGGTTCTCACGGCAAAACACGGCTTGAAGCCGCTATTGAAACAGGAGAGCTTTTAACCCTCGTAGCCGAACAATCTTCTAGCCCAGTCGGTGCGGTGTTCTTTTCTAATAGAATAGAGTTTGCCCTTTCTCCAAAGGGAGGAAAGAACACGGTGCAGCTGTTGCTTTCTCAATTTGAGAATTACGAGCCGACTAAAAAGAGTGGCTCGCATTTAGTGAATGCGCTTACAGGTACGGGCAAACTGCTAAGAAAGAGAAGTCTCATTTTCATTATCTCGGATTTCAGAGTAGGAGAATGGAAAAAGCCATTTTCATATCTTGCCCAGCGTCATGATGTTATAGCTTTGAGAGTGTCTGACCCGATAGATGCGGAATTACCAGATACAGGCTCTCTTCCGTTCACAGATACGGAAACGGGAAAAAGGTGTATATTCCCCACGTCTTCAAGCCTGTTTCGCAGGGAATGGAGAGAGGCGGAAGAGGCGAGAGTGGAAAAGTGGAAAGAAGACTGCGTGCGCTATGGCGGAGTGCCGCTCATTCTTTCTACAACAGATGACCCTGTGCTTGTGTTGTCGCGATATTTTGCATCGAGGGAGCGTCGATGATTTTTTTTCTCGCTATAGTAACTCTCTTTTTCTTTCCGTTTTCGCTTTCTGCGCAATCTTTTGACGCAACTCAGATAGTATCTCCGCACGAAATATTTGTAGGCGATAACGTCATTGTTCAGTATGTATTTCGCACATCTGCGGCTCTCTTTGATGATGAGGAGCTAAATGAAGCTGAACTAAAAAGCGAATATCCGATATTTCTTTCTGCAACAGATTTCAACAATTACACTGTGAAAAAGATAATTCTTTCGCATAATGGCAATGATTATAATTTGTCTATTTCATTTGTCCCGTGGAAACCAGGGGTTGTGATGTTTAGGCAATTTGATATTCAGGATATATTGTACTATTCAGGATTGAGCAAAAGCAAAAAGAAAAAAGGCACGGTAAAAATAGAAAATATCTCCGTATTGTCTATTAGCGAAAAAACTCATTCAACTCTCTTACAACCGCCCGCTTCTCCTATTTTAGTGCCAGGAACTATATATGTTGTGTATGCTTTTATAGTTGGTTGCTGTTTGGCTTTTACGGCATTGTGCTTTTTATTGGCGCACATACAAAGCGTAATCGCATTTTTGCATAAAATGAAAATTGTGATGGGCTACGGGCGCAATGCAAGAAAAGCAATGAAGAGAGTGAGAAGATTGGAGAGAGAAGATGATATATCTGATAGAGATTTTTCAGAGCGATTGCAGGGAATTGCACGCGATTATCTTTCTTATCGATTCGATAGACCTTTTGCGAACTATGACACAAAAGAGCTAGAAACTATTTTTGTTGAATTGTCGAATGAAGCAAAGAGTTTTGCGCAAAAAATGCGTATAGAAGAGCTTACCTCTCTTTTTCATCGCACGGATTATATTCGCTATGCCATCGGCTCTCTTGATTCAAAGCTGTTGCCGCCAGCGCAGCACGAAGCCGCATTATTAAGCGGAGAGCGAGAAGAGATGTGTGAAACGGTGTGTAAAGCGATTGTCTGCTTAGAAGGAGGCGTTAGCAATGCCTAGTTTTCAAAATCCTGCTGCATTTTTGCTGTTGCTGTTTTTGCCGCTTCTTTATATTGCGCGGCAATTCAAGATATTTTCAGGCATTTCTTTTCCGCTCACCTTTTGCGATTGGAACGGAGTTGAGTTTTCTTGGGCTGGCGGATTGCATGGCATTTTATCAAAGGTGTCAGAAGTCTTGTGTGCTTTAGGTTATATATGTGCCGTGATTGCCTTTGCATGCCCTGTGTTTCATCATCAAGAAAAAATCTATACCTCGCGCGGAGCTGATATAATATTTGTTCTTGATACAAGTCCGTCGATGGCGGCTAAAGACATTGTGAACGGAACAAGATTAGAGGCGGCAAAGCAGGTGGTGAAGACGCTAGTAAATGCTAATTCTGGCACGGCGTTTTCTTTGGTGTCGATGGCGAGTGAAGCGGCGGTTGTTGTGCCTCCTACGATTGACCATACGATATTTCAAAAGCGGCTTGAGGAGCTTTCTATTGGGGAAATGGGAGATGGAAGCGCAATCGGTACGGGGCTTACGACTGCGGTGTATCATCTTTTAACTTCGAGCGCGCCGAAAAAGTGTATTGTCTTAATCACTGACGGTGAAAACAATGCAGGTATGGTACACCCAAATACCGCCGCGCGAATGGCAAAAGAAAATAATATTGCGCTGTATGTCTTAGGCTTGGGCACAAAGGGAACAGTTCCGCTTGAATATGTGGACAAGAAAACAGGAAAGGTCATTTCTGGTCATTTCAATTCAGATTTCGATACGGAACAACTGCGTGATATTGCTTTTAATGCAGGAGGTAATTATTATAGCGTTGAGAATATGGCAGATTTCTCTTCAGCCATAGCTTCTATTGCGAAAGAGCAGATTTTAGCACAAAGCTATCATGTCCATACTACAGACACTTATTTCACTTCGGTTTTTATCTTAGGCGCGATTATCTTTGTTTTGCTTGCTTGGGTTATCCGCAGAATGTATTTAGAGGAGCTTCTATGAATATAGAAATTGCACGACCGTATGCTTTTTATGCACTTTTGCTTCTTGTTCCTTCTTTTCTGTATACGCTCTATCATTATACAAGACTCTTGAAATCGCTAAAAAACAACTTTAATACGTCGAGTACATTGCAAGAACATTCTTTTCGCCGTTTGCGCTATAGCCTTATTATTAGAGAGTTATTGAGAGCGGTCGCTTGGATATGTTTGGTTCTTTCTTATGCAGGGATTTCTTGGGGGGCGGAAGCTGTGCCTGTGCCGAAAGCTGGCTCTGCGGTTTCTTTTGTCTTTGATATTTCGTACAGTATGAACGCAAAAGATGCACCAGAGAAAAATACAAGGCTGCAAGCGGCTACTTCTTATGCGAATGAGCTTTTAGAGCGTATGTCGGGCACAAGCGTTTCTGTAGTGCTTGCAAAAGGGGAAGGCATTATCGCAGTTCCTTTAACAGAAGATAGAGCAAGCATAAAGCCGCTTTTAGCAACGCTTTCTCCGCGTCTTATGAGCGCGGCAGGCTCTTCTTTGGGCAAAGGCATTGAAGAGGCGATTCGCTCTTTTCCTGTGCAATCTTCAAGCAAAGCTTCTATTTGGGTGTTTACGGACGGAGAAGAAACCGATGGCAAAATGGCTAATGCTCTTTCTACTGCGCTAAAATATGGTATTTCGGTGATAATCATCGGCTTTGGCAGCGAGAGCGAAAGCGAGGTGTATGCAGGGGACGGAACAACAATAATAAAGACCGCTCTGAGAAGCAAAAAAATCCGCGATACTATAAAGTCTATTCAAGCTAAAAAGACGTTTGTTAAACGTAATAAAGGCGTAAAAACAGCGACATTAGATTTTGTAGATGCTACAGAACTCGGTTCGGCTCTAAAAGTCCTCTCTAGCATTTCCTCTTCTTCATCAGATAGACAGCACGTTTCGTATGAAGAAAAAACAATTTCTCGCGAAGGGCTTTTTATTTCTTTGGCGATACTGTTTTTTATTCTTTCGTTTATCGTTGGGGAATTTGATTGGACGCTCTTAAAGCGAAGAGAAATTATGCTCGCTTCGCTTTGCCTTTTACCGCTTTTTACTTCTTGTTCATCTTCATTTGACGGCTCAAAGCATATTTTAGAAGGCACTTGGAATTATCACCAAAAAAAATACAGACAAGCCACCGCAGATTTTTTGAGGGCGGTAGAGGGTTCTAGCAATAATTCTTTTTTGCGTGAATATGCGTTGTATGGGCTTGCTTCCACCTATCTTATGCAAAACGAAAGCGAGGCATCTCTTTCTCGGTTTGAACAGATTGCGCCGAATGCACCAGATGCTGTGTTGTTTTCGACTTATTATAATATGGGGATAATTTCGCACAGAAAAGGAAATTATGCAGAGGCCGCATCGTATTTCAAAAAGGCTCTTCTCATAAATAGCTCTGATACAAATGCAAAAATCAACTTAGAGCTTTCTATTCAGCAACGAGAAGAGAGCAAATCGAGAGCAGGAGAGCAGCAGCTTTTGCCGATTAACGAGGCGGAGAATGCAAGAAGCGCAGAAGATGCTGTATTTTCAGTTATTCAGGAGAACGATAAAAAACAATGGAAAAATCAAGAGAAACCGCAAAATCAATCTTTAGAAAACGATTACTAAGTTTTTTGTCTATCATTGTTAGCTTTTTCTTTTTTTTGATTCCTCAAAAGCTCTTTTCGCTTGAAGTTGTGCCGAAAAGTGAAAGAGCAGTATGCGGCTCGCAAACGGTTTTTTCTTTGCAACTGCCAGATGTGCTTCCTGCAAATGTTGAGTTTGTAAGCCCGATACTTCCTAATGATGTAACGTGTTTAGCGGCTAAAAAGAGTGCGTATTTAGCAGAAAACGGCGAGAGCGGCACAGTAATAGAATTATGGCTTACGTTTTACAAAGATGGATACTATGAGCTGCCGAATTTGCAAGTTTACATAGAAGATTTGAATTATTCTGTGCCATTCGCTCCGTTTCAAGTCTACAAAAATCCGCAAGACATCGCTCCTGAAATATTCCTTGAATATGAAGAAGGCGTTAAAGATGGCACTGCACGCGCAGGCGATGTAATATTGTTTACAGTGTATGCACGCTATTTTATGCAAGTTGCTTCTTTTTCTTGGACTCTTCCCGAAAATGCGCTGTTTCGCCTTGTGGAACAGTACGATTTTGCTTCTAGTGCGAGAAAAGAGTTTAGCTCAGATAAAGTGAAAATTGCTACATTTGCGTGGACTCCGCTTATTCCTGGTGTGGTGAGTGTGCCTGATGTAAAGTTGTCTGTTAGCTCTTATTCAGGAATGCGAAAAGATTTATCGCTCTCTCAAACAGGCTCTTTGCATATTCTTGAGCCTTCTGATAAAGAGGTCAAAAAAGAAGAAGAGAAAACATTGTTTGCGTATGCCTTTACCCCTGTTGAAACAGAGGAAGACGATGAGGTAATTGCAGAGCCTGTCGCCACAGAAATAGCTGTGTTGTCTAGATTGCGCGATAAGGAGCGTCGGAGCTTGCCGTTTAGCAATACTCGCCTTGTACGCCGTCAAGTAGAAAATGCTATGGGGTTAGTGAATGGCGAAGATGAGCCGTATATCATAGTACCGATTCTGTTTTGGCTATTGAGTGCGCTTTGTTTTGTGCTGTCGATAGTGTTTTTAAGAAAGAAACGCTTTGCAAAGACTTTTATTTTAACCTTTAGCTTTGTGTGTGTGTTGGTGTGTTCAATCGTGTTTACCGCCCGCCAAGTTGTGCCGTATGGAGTGTTTACAGGCGGCAGCATTTATCCGATTCCTGAAAAGAGCGCGAAGACTTCGTTTTATATTCACGGAGGCAACAGAGTGCGCATTATGGAAAAAACACAAGGCTGGATATACATCAGCTTTAACAATATAGAAGGCTGGGTTCCTTCTGAAATGGTTGAGCCGATAAAATCAATTTCTTTCAAGCTCGAAACTGTTGAAGACGGCTTTTAACTGTCAGGAGCTGTTACAAAAGGTATGCTAGAAAAAGCGTGTCATTATCTCACCTTGCCCCGATAATTTTTTTTCAAAACCACGACCTGCAGGATAGTAAATTCTTTCCAGACCAAAGCAACAATGGAAAGCCCAATTGCCAATCTCCGTGACGCTCGCGGGGATTTTTATTTCCTTCAAATTATCGCAAGAGCTGAAAGCCTCTTCGCCAATGGATGTAACGCCTTCAGGGATTTTTATTTTCGTCAAGTTATCGCAAAAGCTGAAAGCCTCTTTACCAATCGATTTGACGCCGTCGGGGATTTTTATTTCCTTTAAGCTCTCGCAACCGCTGAAAACCGAATTGCCAATCTCGGTGACGCCGTCAGGGATTTTTATTGCCCTCAAGCTCTTACACCAGCAGAACGCCTTTTCGCCAATAAACATGACGCTCTCAGGGATTGTTATTTTAGTCAAGTTATAGCAAAAACTAAAAGTCCGCTCGCCAATGGACGTGACACCCTCGGGGATTTTTATTTCTTTCAATTTATAGCAAGAGTCGAAAGCATCTTCGCCAATGGACGTGACGCCCGTAGGAATTTTTATTTTCGTCAAGCTCTCGCAACGCCAGAAAGCCATATAGCCAATCTCGGTGAAGCCGTCGGAGATTCTTATTTCCTTTAAGTTCTTGCAACCCTGAAAAGCCAAATTGCCAATGGACGTGACGCCGTTAGGGATTTTTATTACCTTCAAGTTCTCACAAACGCGAAAAGCCC
Organism: uncultured Treponema sp.; assembly: GCA_937901865.1. Classification (GTDB taxonomy): domain Bacteria; phylum Spirochaetota; class Spirochaetia; order Treponematales; family Treponemataceae; genus Treponema_D. The sequence goes on along the minus strand of CALDID010000067.1, from coordinate 994 downwards.
CTGCGCCAATGAACGTGACGCCGTCGGGGATTCTTATTGCCGTCAAGTTCTTGCAAAACCAGAAAGCCTCCTTGCCAATTGAGGTGACGCTGTCGAAGATTTTTATTTCCTTCAATCTCTCGCACTTGTAAAAAGAAAGCTCGCCAATCGAAGTGACGCCGTCATAGATGATAATTTTTTCAATTTCGTCACGATAATCCCACCAAGGAGTATTTGCGCTTTTGCTGTCCTTATCATAAACGTAATTTTTCATTTCGCCCTTGCCGCTGATTGTGAGCGTGCCGTTATTGTCGAGTTTCCAAATTAAATTTTCGCCGCATGTGCCGCTTGTACCCGCTTCTATGTCGATCGGAGCGACATCATAAGGAATGAGCTTGGCATTGTTTCCTTCCGACAAAAGTTTTTCAAAGCCGCGTTTTGAAGGATAATAAATTTTCTTCAAGCTGTCGCACTCGATAAAAACCTTTTCGCCAATCATCATGACACTATTTGGAATTTTTATATTTTTCAAGCTTGAACAATTACAGAAAGCATATGCGCCAATCGTCGTGACGCTATCAGGGATTTTTATTTTCGTTAAGTATTCACATGTGCTGAAAGCATGTACGCCAATGGATATAACGCTATTAGAGATTTTCACGTCTATCAATTTCATGCATAAGATAAATGTGCAATCGCCAATTATTTTAACACTGTCAGGAATTTTTACGTTTGAAAGAGTACTACACTCAAAAAATGCACTCGATCCAATTGATGTTACATTATTATTTATTATCACACTTCGTAAATGAGGATGTTTGTAGAATGCGTTTGGTTTGATGGATGTAACATCATAGATGAAGGATTTCCATTTAATTGAGTTTGGAATGGTTAATTCAGCTATATTGTATGAGCATCCAGAAATTGCGACTGTTCCTGTTTTTGTTTTGCTATTTTCAGTTAAGACGAGATAGTGAATATCATTAACTGTAATATTTCCTCCATTTCTAGGAGA
>CALDID010000066.1 GCA_937901865.1 uncultured Treponema sp. | reverse complement strand
AAGAAAAAGAGGCTGTCGTAAATAACACTTATGTAACAAATGAATACATAACGCAAGTAATTCAAGAAGTTATAGACAGACTTGACTTCATTGAGAACAAGTGGTGTGCTTTCTTTATACGCGGTGTTCACGCTTATGCGAACGGATTGCCTAAGACTATTTATGATGTTGAAGGCGATGAGTATATTATCAAGCAAGGTGTTCGTTGCTACAAGGATAGCGTAGGTGATATTTATTATGCTGTTGCCATATAAGGCAGAAGTTATTGGTACGATTACAGCAATCGATGCTTTTCTTGGAGCATTGCTACAGATTAGCAGCAATAATTGGTATGCTAATTTTTTAACTACTGCTTTATCCAAGCAATCAGAAGAGTCTGCTGTTAGCAGTATTGAAGAGTAGTATAACAAACTTTTTTTTATAAGGAGATTCTATGAACTCGTACATTGGATTGAAATCTGTAAAAGCAGAGCCAGAGCAACGGAAAGACATCGACACTGGGCTGCAAGTAGACGGCTATGAAAGCTGGTCGCCAAAAGAAACATTCGAGGAAGCCTATCACGAAAGTGGTAATTTGTCATTTTCAGAAGCTCTGTATCTTTTGAAAAAGGGTGAACGTATTGCACGAAAAGGCTGGAACGGAAAGGGAATGTTTCTCACCTTGCAGAACGGAAGCGAGGTTGACGGCTCTCTTATGCGCAATGATAACGCAAAGAGTTTTTACGGTGATAGCAAAGTGAAAATCTGCCCGCACATTGATATGAAAGCTGCTGATGATTCTTATGTGGTTGGTTGGCTTGCAAGTCAGACAGATTTGCTTGCAGAAGATTGGTGCGTGGTGGAGTAAGCAATGAAACTAACTAAAGACTTAATCCCCAACGGCAGCGTGTGTGATACAGGGAAACATTTTGTAGACCGCAAAGCTGACAGTATTACAATTCATTACACAGGACCATTGCCCAATCAAACACCCGCAGAAGTGAGAAAGTATTGGATTGACAGTAGAGGAGAACCTAGCGCACACTATATCGTTAAAGATGACGAGTGCTTGCAGTGCTGGGAAAATGACAAGGTGGCGTGGCACACAGGCACTAAGCAAGGTAACCACAGCAGCATTGGCATCGAAGTTATCCCCAAAAACAAAGAAGGAGAGTTCAGTGAGAAGAGTATTGAAACACTAAAAGAACTTATTGCTACTCTCCCCAAGTTGCCGATTGTGCGGCACTATGATTGGTCTGGAAAGAAATGTCCAGCCTACTATGTAGACAGCACAAAGTGGCAAGCGTTGCTTGATAAAATCCAGCAGAAGTAAGAATAAAAGCCCTACTATTGTAGTAGGGCTTTTATTCTTACTCTTCCCTCCAACACCGCCTATCATCTACAGTGTCGATAAAATAACCGTTGATTTCATCTCCGTCTTGAAAGGCTTTTTTTACAGCATACGGAGTAGATTCCAAATATTCCGCCAATTCTGCAGCATCACGAAATACAAACATTCTGCTGTAATCCGACCTTGGTTTATTGTTTTTCGGGATTAAAATATACTTCATAGTTCTTTCTCTCTAAAATCACTTACCTTTTCCCTAGAAAAGCTCATTTTCTAAATGTTGATTTATGCCTAGCACAAAATCACATATCCAATTCCTAGCGTAGTCGCTTGAAATCATTGACCGCTCACCTCCACAAAGCCCGTCGCCTTTACTACTTGCGCAGTCAGTTATGATTTTCTGTTGCTTGTCGTTTTGCCGTGAAAATCCTGTTGTATTCTCACAGTTGAAAAACCAATACGCCGTAGGCTTCTTGAAATAATCCCCTCTCTCCATACGATTTTTGTCTATAATCGTAGGCGGCGGAAAATTCTGCCCTGTAATCAAATAATTAGGCGTTTTCGCAGGATTTTCGATAATCAGCCTAAACCCTTTTCTATCCGCAATCGCTACTAGCTTATAGAGTAAAGAGTGCAATCTAGTTCGTTTCTCCAATCGGTCAAGTGCGTATTCAATGCGTTTATGCAATGGCTTATTTTGTGTGCCATTTCGTAACAGTGCATAATCAAGCTGTTGTATTGTTTCAAAGTAAATGCAAGGGAAAAAGGCAATGATTAAATCGTCTTTTGTTATTTCGTCGAAAATACTTTTAGTACAAAGTCCATTGTCATAAGCCTTTTCGATTTCTCTAAACAAATCAATTTGAAAATCCGTTTCGTCAAACTCGTCTTGTATATCATAGTCATACGCTTTATAGCCGAGCTTTTGAAACTCTCTCTTAAAAGTTCCCGACTGCTCAAAGAAACAATGTACAACACCGTCAATTTTCATTCTCACTCCTTTGGCGGTTCTGGTAACTCACACCACGCAATGATTCTGTCTTCAGGCATACCGCCTGTAATCCAATACTCATCGAAAGCTATTAACTCATATACCTTTCGATAGTTCCATATTCTGTAACAGAGATACAAACCTTTTTTACTCGGCAAGTTCCCGTCTTTGACAATGTGCCAATTCATTCTTTTACCCCGCACGGTGAGCCGTCAAGAAAGTCGTATTCGTTATAGCCGTTCCCGATTCTTACAAGTTCTCCATTATTTTCCGACGAAATAAAGCCTGTAATCAAATACGTTGCTTGACAAAACAAACAGTATATAGTATTATGTCTTATAGACATAAGCATTTTGTTTTTCCTCCGACCTTTTTTTTTACGGTCTTGCTACAGGCAGCAAGACTGTTTTTTTTAATCATCTGTAGCAATAAAAGATATACTGCTTGCTTCCCGCCCGCACTTCGGACACATTAGTTTTGCATTATCTTTGCGCACATCTTCCAGTAATCGTATTCCACAAAATGTTCTGCAATTAGGACATTTCAGAATAGTCTTTAAGTAAGGGTGCGCTCTCAAAAACCTTATGCACTCAACAAGTTTTATCCTAGTATGTGCTGCCGAAAACTCACACATCTTATCTTCCTCTTGCCAATGCGGACACATCTTACTACAACGCCGATGAGCAATGTCTTGTATCAACCTTTCGTTCTTCATTGCTGTTCGATGTGTCTTGTCTATAATCCCCTCAACGTGCTTCATCTTTTCCCTCTAGTAGACTCGGTTGAGCGCGCGCTCGCATTTCTTTTTTCGTTTTCTCAATGTTTTTGTTCAAAGTTTTAAGCTGCGCATCAACTTTTCCTTCCCAACTTTTCATAGCCATTAAGTTATTGTAGTCCTTATGCAAAGTATATTCCTTTTGGTTCTGTCGCATAACTGCGACAGCTTGCACAAAGCTACTCACTTCCCCGAACTTTATCATCATTCAACTCCGACAGCGTTTCCCACCCCAATGATGTAAGACGTTCTACAAGTCTAGTTTCTGTTGGCTCTTCTACCATAGAAATAAAATCCCAGTTTTCAGCACCATCATACTCCTCTCTCCGTAAATACCAGTCAGCCCCTACTACAAGTAAATCACTAGCAACTTCCTGCGCACCATATCCCGAATCATAGTTTGTTTTTTTTGCAAGCAATTCAAAATTATCTTTTGAAATCTTGTATTCATAAGTTCCGACCCAGCGAACATCTTCCCACGTCTTCTTATGGGCTTTTAAGACACCCAAAGTTTCTTTCCAAAGATTCATATCACATCTCCTGCTATTTATGTTCTTTTGTAATATCGCACTCCCACCATTACTCCTTGTTAATTCCAAAAGCGAGTATGGCTTCCCATACATCGTCTTTCCAATATCCCCAATTACATCCGACATCACATTCGACCTTTATAGGAACTTTTAACACATCTTTGTAAACCACCTCCATCGTTCTTGTCAATTCTTTTGTTGCTTCTACACCCTCCTTTGTTTTTGGTATCGAAAAGTCTAACTCGTCGTGTATAGTAAGGTGTAGCACAAGTTCGTTAAAACAACCTTTCTTGTATGCTTCACATATCGCTTTCTTTAATATGTCAGCGGCACTTCCCTGTAACAGATAGTTCAACATCTTATACATCGGGCGTTCTTTCTTTCCTGTTGCAGAATTGAACTCTTCTTTAGGTAAGTAGACGTAACGTCCGCCTATCGTCTTTACATATCCATTTTTCTCTGCAACAGATTCTACGATTGCCATTGTATGCTTTATCGCGGGAAACTTCTCGTGATAAAGATTGTACAACTGCTGTGCATATTGTTCAGCAGATATGTTCAACTCTTCTGCTTTCTTTGAAAACAAAACGTAGTTATTTTTCAAAGCCGTCCGCCAACCCATACCATAAATAGCACCATAGTTAAACGGCTTTACCATTTCTCTAGGTGTTATTCCCGTGAGCTGCATTGCAACTTCGTGAAAGTCAACGCCGCTTCGTGCTTGGTCTACCAGCCATTGTGCTTGCTTGCCTAGAGCATAATTGCATAATAGCAGGTATTCTATCTGTGAATAATCCGCCGCTCCAAAGTAGCAATCCTCTTCTGGAATAAAGAGCGACCGCACTTCCTTTCCGAACGACTGTCCAAAACTTTTATTCCTTGCAGGTATGTTCTGTAGGTTAGGACTATCACAAGAAAATCTACCTGTAACAGTACCTACGGGATTAAACACACAATGTATTCTACCGTCCTGCCTAATGTTATTCTTTATAGCCCCCTTCAAGAACTTTGTTAGTAGACCGTCGTAGTTCTTAAACTCTCCTATCATTCTTATGACGGGGTATCTCGTCAGTCTTAAAAGAGCGTTCGCATCCCAACTCTCCGCCCCCGTCATAGTTTTTACTTCTGAATGTATGCCTAGCACATTCAGTGCTACACCTAACTGCTTAGGGCTTTTTATTATTTCTGGTGTAATATCAAAGTCCAACAATCTCGCCATTACATCATAATATTTCTCTTCTACTTGTGTAGTAAGTTTTGCTAAAGCAGATGTATCTATACGAACACCTGTCTTACGCACCTGTAGCATTACAGTGTTTAACAGCACATCTCTTTCAAAAGCCTCTTTGAACTTTTCCATTTCAGCAATGTGCTGTTTGTAAAACTCATAGACTTCAACAGTGTCTTTGAAATGCATATCTATATTCAGATACTGCGCCATCACTTTAACATCTATGATGTTGCCTTTTACTTCAACCCCGTAATCAGCAAACAAAGTTCCAATGCCATCTATTCCCGCAACAACCTTATCGAAACTTCCGTCTGCCATTACCCTTTCTAGCACACTCCATTTAGGTGTGCTAGGTACATATTGCCGATGTGCTTTTTCGTTATACACATCAACAATTAAGCCATCCTTGCCTGTTCCAACTTTGACTGATACAATTTTCCCCATAAGTTCTGCCATTCAAAAACCTCTTGAACTTCTTTTTTTACTCCATTCAAAAGCATTTCCTCAAATGTTCCGAACCTGTACACCCCTTTTGTCCATACCAAACCTTCTTTTGTTTTATCTCTGCCAATGCGGACAAGACCATAACAGTCTTCTCTTGTCGTATCTATCGCGGCTACTTGATAAATATTCTTAAACGAATTCGCATCTTTATCAAATAGATAACTCCAATCATAAACTGGTACGCATACATCACCTAAAGAAACATACTTGGTATCAAATTGTGTAATGCAATTCCTTCGGATAAAACCTTTATCATTTCTTTCTACGTCTTTCATTTTTATCACCTCAAAAAAAAAAGAAGCCGAGTTTCCCCTTGAGAAAAGGGGAAACGTATCCTCCGTTTAGAACGGAATCTCCTCCCCGTCTACGTCAGTATAGTTTTCTTCGTAGCCTTCTTCGGCTGCTTTTGGTACTGCCTTCTGCGGCGTTTGTTCATTCTCTTTCTTGCTTCCCAGCAGTTGAAAAGAAAGCACATCAACCACAAGGTCAGTTCGTGCATCGCCGTTGCTTGTAGTCCAGCTGTTTGTAGACAACTCACCAGAGCCGCCGATAAGCTGTCCTTTTTTGCAGAACGGGCAAACCTTTGCACCGCGCTCGCCCCACTGCTGCACCTTCAAGAATACAGTTTTAGAGTATTGCCCAAAACCTGTATTCACTGCCACGTTCATTGTAAGCAAGCCCTTGCCCGTTGTCGTTACTTTGTAAGTAGCATCAGATGTAAGTCGACCTGTGAACGTCATAACATTTATGTCAGCCATTGAAAATCTCCTCAAGAGCGTTTGCGATTTTTTCTGCGCTTTCTTCATCTGCGACTTTGATTTTCACAAACTTGCTGCCGCCTTTTTTGTCGCTTACAGAACCTTCTTCCTCTGGGCTGTTTTCTTCCTCACCTTCCTCAAAGATATGCTTCAAGAAATCTCGTACCAAGTCGTCCTCATCGCCGTGCTTGTCTACAAAACGTCGGAAGTCTCCTGTCGCTTTTTTGTAATCCTTTCGGAAGCATTCTTTCATCTTCTCCAAGTCTTCCTCGTCTTTCTTTTCTTTTTGGTTCAACTGCTGCTGGTCAAAGTAATTGATAAACAAAGCATTCACGGCGACGTGATAGAGATGGGGCAGCCCACTTTCACTATCCAGATGTTCGCCCATTGCCCAAGCAGCAAGGTGTCTGCGCAAAGCAGAGTAGTATCTTTCTCTGCCGTTTTTCACCTGCTGCCAAGTATTCTTGCCGTACTTAGAAGCACCAAAAGAAAGAACCAACGCCAACGCTTCCTCAAAAGAAGGCGGTACTGTGTCGTACCGTAACTTACCCTTATCATCTTTGAATGAATCCATAAAAAAAAACTCCTTAAAGTAGGCGGGAATACTTTCCCGCCTAGATGTTGTTACTCAATATCCATTGCCGCGAGAGCCGCTGCATCTTCTGGCGACATCTCCGTGTTTGTCTGTTCGTTTTCTTCTTCGTCTGGCGCAGAAAGAGCAATCATATTCACTTTCTTCACTGCTTCCAACTGCGGTTTCAACGAACCAGTGAACAATTCCCGTGTAACTGGATTTTCCTTTTTGACGGAAACAAGCTGCCACACTTTCTTGCCCTGCTTCGTTTTGACAGAATCGCAGCAGAGTGTCCAGACATAACCGAAAATCGGGAAACGTTTTCCGTTTGCCATAATCTGCGAGTGCATCATTTTGTTCCAACCTTTCAGCACTTTCATATTGCCTACTGGCGGGTTGTACAGCAGAGTGCCGACTTCTGGGTGGTCGGGCAAGGTTACTGCGTACATAAAGAGTTCAACAATCTCGTTCCCCGTGTCTGGATTGAACATCTTGCAGAACTGATTTGCTGCATTTTTCGGCGGCAGTCTTGTGTCAACCTTGATTGAGTTCGGTGCATAACGTGCAACTGTCTTACCTGTTGTAGCATCTTTCTCACACCATACTGTCGTAAAGTCAAGAACTACAACCTTGACTTCCTTACCGTACACGTCGCCAGTAGAACTACATCGCCACTGTCCTGCGGCAACACCTTGCTCCACGACATCAGAACCGTCTTGTACCAATGACAAGTAAGCCGATGCCATTTCCTTTGCAGTCATTGCTTCAAAGCCCTGCCCTGCGTACTCAGATAAAAAATCTTCCTGTGTGTCCATATTGACACCCCCATATAAATATGTTCGGTCTATGACCTATCAATAAGAGCAGGAGTCGAACCTGCTACAACATTGTTGTCTACCGAGCTTATCACCTTTCTTTACTAAGGAGGACGTACAGGCTGGGCTTCCTGTACGTCCTCCATTATACATCAATACTTTTCTTTTGTTAGTATATTCCCGTGAATATCTATCAAAAAAAACGAATAACTTTTTGCTTAATAGAAGCGTAGACACCTTCTGTTATGCACAAGTTTCTCATTTCCTCTTTTGTGAGAAACACCCACGTTCCAATATCCTGCGCTTTCTCAAGCACATCTGTCGGTATGAACGCCAGCCATTGCCCCCGTTGAAACATCGTCGGGATACCGCTTTTGACGATAATGGTAAACTCTTCAATTCTGAATTTGTTTTCGCAACAAATCTTTGCAAGAGTTTGTTGATACCCGCTGCTGCCGATACCCAAGTTTGCCGTCGAAACGAACGGAAACACTTGGATATTTTTTATCGGACTTCGGTTTGGCGTGTTGGTAACTCTGTAATAAATATCCCCCTTGAACTTATGTTCTCCTGTTATCATTGTGTTGATACCTGTAACCTGCTGCCAGAACTCTCTCATATCTTTTAGATATGGAATTAGACGCGTAGATAATAGATACTCGACATCACTCAACATCGTCCTGTTTCTCCTCGTCAAAATCATTGTCAATAGACATTATCAACGAACAGTTTTCTCTTGTAAGCCAATAGTTTATTTCGCTAGGCTTGTTGTAGTTTTTCAATCCGTTCGGGATAATATCGTGCCATAACTCATCGTGCGTTACACCCAATGAACGTAGCAATCTGTAAGCGGGAAAGAACAATCTCTGTCTGTCGCCATTGTACTTTTCATTGCTCCAGAACGCTCCTGTTGACACGGCTTCTGCCGCTGCCTTAAACTCTGGTCTTGTTGGATACAAAGGCTTCCCTCTGAACTGTTCCAACTTACTCAAAGGTCTAGCACACCATTGCGCATACAAGTTCCGCCATTCAAAGTCATACACGTTGTTCCAGTTCTCGCACACAAGTTTCTGCTTGCCAATAATCTGCAAGCCGTACTTGCTTGTGTATCGTTCAAGTTCAAGAGGACTGCGGGTGAGTCTTGCTGGGTCTGAACATTGACTGTCAAACAATAACTTGTCAGACAAATGCAAACTCAAGTAAGCGTGTAGCCATTTGTACTCATCAATGTTGCTAGGCTCGTCTTTTACTCTTACTAGGAAGTGATAACTCTTAGCACCGCTGTATACAATACGCGCAACAATACCATCGTCAAACAGCCGCTGTCCTTCTTTCAAAGCAAGTTCGAGTCTTTCTTTGTATAGTATCTCTGCTTCAATAGTATACTCTTCTCCGTAGTTCGATGCGTACTCTAAAGCCCTCTTTTGTTCCTGCTTAACAATTACATCATTCGCTTCGTCGCTTTCAAACAAGAACGTGTCCATATAAGCAACGTTTGCAGTCTTGTTCTTTAGAGATTTAACGTATGGCTTCATTTCATTCACAGTTTCAAAACAGCCCATCTCATCTACTTTGAAGTTTTCATTTACTCTAAGACGGCTACCTTGTCGTTCTGTCGGTTTCGGAAGTTCTTTTAGCACAGGCTTTAAGTCTATTGTCGGTATCTGAACCTGCGGCACATCTTCAACCTTACACAACTTTATAGTAGGTGCTTTCTTATAACGCCCTTGCAGCTTAGAAAATCCCCACATCAATGGCTCTGTATCTGGTACAATCGCAAGCCCTTGACTTCTCAAGTAATCCACGCAATCTAGCATAGTCCTTTCTACCACAGCGTGTGAGAAAGGTTTCTTAGTTCCCAAGTCAAAGAATACTAGCGGGCGGCACAATGCTACATAAGCAGCCCTTCCTCCATACGCTGGCATAACTTCAACAGCGTATATATTCTCTATTATGTCGCTCAAATAACTGCCATTGATTTCGGATACCAGCACTCCTTTTTCAAGAGATGCCCGTAAGTATGGCGCAATCGAACGCATAATACTCTCAATATCCGTCGCTTCGTTTGTTCTTGGCAAACTAAAGCAACGTTTGTACGCAGCCGTCTTAGGAAAATTCCTAAGAGATATTTTCTCAAGTGCTTCGTTGCTGTACAGTTCGTGCTTGAATTGCGCAATGAGGTCTTTATCTTCCACAAAAGGTTTCCCGACAGGGTGATAGTTCGCATCGAACCCATACAGTTTCGTAAAGACTTCATCTGCTAATGCACTCTTTTTTCTCGTAAAGTTCTCATCAGCTTCCATAATCATAAACCGTCTTTGGTCTTCTCTACCATCAAACTTTATCGGTACATCTTTATTTGTTGTAACAATAAAGTCTGTATAACTCTCTTGATAAACAGGGTCTATTCCCTTCTGCTCCTTTCTGATTGTCGTCGCAGTAGCCCTACTTTTTAACGTGCCTACGGGATTCCTCTTGTCCGTTTCCTCTTTCTCTTCTTGACAGACAATAAGAGCATCCGCATAGTCCGCATTGAATCTAGCACTACTGTCGTACTGGTCAGATACAATCACATTGTCTTTACCAAACAAACCCTTACAGATTACTTCTGCAAAAGTCGTCTTGCCAGAACCTTGTGCGCGGCTCACGATGATAGGCACTACCTGCGTTTTGATTGTCGGATACATCATCTTTGCCCTTAACCACGCCAGCAAATGCAAGGAACATTCTCCAGCAATGTGCTGTATATATGTGTATATATGACTTGTATCTCGACCAGTTTCTTTTGCAAAAACAGGAAACGGTTTAGCAATGTTAAACGCTTCTTTTTCCTGCGAGTAGTAACCAGTCGGCACACAATAGTTACGATAATACAAAGGCTTATGTATTCCATCGCCTTGCTCACCGTTTATATTTGCCTTATTGTAATACTTAAAGCCTTTCGGACTCCACGATACTCTAGCAGGTTTCTTTTCAGTCCCCCCCATCGTAAACAATATCGTACCGTAATATTGTTCAAAGGCGTGTGGCAACATTATCTCACCCTTATGAGATACACATAAGAATTGATGTGAGCTATTACTAAACAATAGTTTGTCAAGACAATGTTCCCTAGCCCAATCTTCCAATTCTTCTATGCTTGCAAATCCCTTGTTCTCTTGAAGTGCTATTGCGTTCTGCAATAGCATCATTTGTTCTTGGGCTGCCTTATATGTGTTCCCGTACACATCTTCTTGAACTGACATACAACCTCTTATTCACTTATCTCTACCGTAGGCACAACTTGAAAATGTATACACTTAGGTATATCTTCAAGCGTAAACTGCTGCTGCCCAGATGTAACTCCTATGCCGTCTTTCAAGAACGCCTTGAGTTTTAAGGTGTTTATGTTAGAACACTCTGCATAAGGTATTCCACTCTGCTTTAACAAAGCAATATCATCAGGAGATACACTCGCAGATTCCTCTATCAAGTGTCCTCCATTGTGTGCTTGCAGCCAATCCGCAATTACCTTTCTGTCTTCCGCGTTCTTGTTCGGCTGACAATAGTAATTATATTTTACTTTCAAGTTCCCGCCACCTGCCAGCGTTACGCTATCAACACCAGCCGCATACATCTGTTGCGGCAATACCACGTTCGCAAAATGCTGAAACTCTTTCTTCGCTCTCTCGTACTCCTCCTCTTTTTTGTCCATCACTTCCTGCAACTTCTTTAACTGTTGCCCCATCTTCGACAAGTTCGACAGCACCTTCTTGTCCTGCTGTTCCATCCCTTCAAACATATAATCAAAGCTTTGCATCTTTCTTTCCCCCGTTAAATCCCTTCACCTTTTCTTTTATCTTGTCAAGGTTATCCGACTTCATAAATTGCTTTAGATTGTTTTGCATTAAAGCAACTGATTCGTCCATCTGATTGAATAGCAATTTTATAGACTGCTCAACAACCTCCTCCCGCTGCTCCTCTGGCATACCTTCTGTTGCTTCATACACCCATTCGTACATATCGCAAATAACAGCAACTTCCTTTTCGCAAATGCTCTGCATTTGCTCTCTAACCTTCGCCCTCAATTCCTCTGGCTTTACCATACTACACCTCTTGTCTATGATATATCCCGTATTATATCACTTGTCATTTAATATATTCACGGGAATAATAGTTCTTGTTATGCAGAAGTTTTCTCTGTCCGTCGGTCAACGTGTCAACTCTTTTTGTTCCTTCCAGATACCAAAACATTTTATGATACCAATCCTCCGCTACTAACATTCTGTAAAAGCAATACCATTTGTACTCAACAGAATGTTGCGACGATTGATTCCGACTCCCCGCAATCATTGCAGGAAATCGTCCTTGCTTTAGTCCGTATGACATTTCGCTCGCATCTCCTTTAGAACAGTTCTGTATCTATCAAAGATTCCAGTCAAAGCAATATCTGCTTCTTTGTCCGACAGTTTGCTTACAATATCATATAGATAATGCAAACAAAGATGTGTCGAGTGATTCACGCAAATAAAATCCGCCTTGTTTCCTATCTGCGTGTACCCGTCTTTCGTTACGTCCAGATGATGTAACTCCCAGCCCCGCTGCGTTAAAGGCTCTCTTGTAATGTAATCAACATTACCCGATTCCTTTTTGCACAAACTGCGGAAATCTTTCCACTCATCTGAATATCGAAACTTTGCTTTCTCTCGCTGTGTCATTCCTCACTCCTAAAATATAAAGTCTACAGGCTTTTCTGTTCTGATATAATCAAGCAATTCCTTTTTCAACTTCAGCGCATTGTAAATTACTTCATCAACACCAGATGCAATGTAATCTACATACACACACTTTTCTTTCTGCCCCATTCTGAATGTTCTGAACTCTGCCTGCTGCCGTACTTCCATTGAGAAAGAGTTTGAATAAAAGAGAATTGTATGTGAAATCTGCAAGTTAAATCCTCTTGCAATCTTACTTGTGTTAGCAACAAGTATATCCAACTTGCCCGCCTTGAAATCTTCCACACCGCCTACAACTTTCCAGCCCGTAAACAAGCCCGTCCTATAGCCAGCCTTGCAGCATAGGTCATATATCTTTGCCGCTTCTGCTGAATACTTTGTCATAATCAGTAACGGCTTGTCGCTCTCTGCTACATCTCTCATCAACGCATCAAGTTTAGGGCAACTCTCCCCCAACCATTGTATCTCGTTAGGCATTAAATCCTGCTCTTCGTCGTCAGCATTTTCAATCCACTGCTGTTCCGTGTTGACAATAAAGCCGTCGCTTATCTGCTGCAATCTCATTGCGGCAACAAGAGTGTTCTTTGCTGTCATTACTTTGCCTTTGTAAGTAGTCATAAGTTCTTTTTCCATTGACTTGTAGGCTTTCTTTTGAACATCTGACATCCCGACATTGCGGATTGTGTATGTCTGCTCTGGCATATCCATACACTCTGTCAATCGCTTGAACATACTTACAGGCTCTATAGCAAGTTTCAGTTCATCGGCGTGTTTGTATGCTCCTTGAAACTTTGCTTGGTGCTTGACTGTAAAATATGTATCCTGCGATACTCCAAAGTAATAGAACGCCGTGTCGTAATCTCTACAACTCTGAATACCTTCCCACGTTTTCTCTGTCAAAGGTATCTGAACTTCCCGCTCTCTATTCTCCGATGCCTTTAACACTGTATACATACAGTAATATGAGCGGAAGTTATAATAATTCCTGCCGAAATAATTGGGCTTTAGAAACTCCATTAAAGCCCACAAATCAACAGTTCCGTTCGTTACAGGCGTTCCCGTGAGAATACATCTGTACTTTGTATTCTCATTCTTTGCGTGTAGCAATGGTCTTCCCCTTCTGTCCTTCGACAAAATGTTATTGAACTCGTAAAGCAATCTCTTTGAACGATTGCTGTCGGGATTCTTGATACAAGTTGCTTCGTCAATAGCAATCATTGTCGGCTGACTCCTTGCCCATTCCACAATCTTTTGCCACTTAGTCGGCTGGCTGAATGTATCAATGTTTACACTTACGAACTTGAATGTATCTGCATACTCAAACTCGCAAATGTCTTTCGCGCCACCCCGCCCGCCTACGCATTGTGCTTCAAGGTCTACCCCCATTTCTTTGTAAACCTTGCCGCCAATCGCAACACCATCAACTACGTCGTCATACCACTGACGATGTACATCGTTCGGTGCAATCACCAGAATACCTTTAATCAATCCTCTGCGGAACTTGTCTTCTGCAAGACACAATGTAGTAAAGGTTTTTCCACACCCCATTTCAAAGAACAAGGCAGCAGTATCGCTATCTCTGAACTTTGAAATGGCTTCCAACTGATGTCCATACGGAGTCATTACAGGCTCTTTATTGTATGGCACATAAGAATAATAACTCTTTTTCATTTTACTCCCACTCAATCTCGATTGGTATTTCATACACATCATCACATTGCATATATACGGTGAGTGTATAACCTTTGTTTGTCAATCTCAAGTAGCCGTAGCTAAATGTATCAACATCATAATCCAGAATCCTACCGTAGCCACCGCGACTATCAATCATTCGCATTATAATCTCTGCTTGTTTGCGGAGATTTTTTAGGCTAGGGCTTTTGTAAATCCCGTACACATCGCTGAACCGCAACGTACTTATGCGCTCGTTCCATTTAGCAATGTACATACTGTTAGCGTATATACCTTTGCCTTTAATCTTCTTGATATACATACTCGTCCTCCGTATCAATCAAGCACTCACCGTTTTCAAGCCTTTCAATTCTTGTCTGTAAAGACTTGATACCATCGCTCTGATGTTTCACTGTCATAAACAGTATAAACAACAGAGCGTAGATAGTATACTTCCACGCTCTGCTCATTTGTTCCTCCCTCCCTAGTACGTCAGCATATCCAACTGGTCTTGCACCGAGTTGTCCAACTTGTCTTGCACAAGCCGCTTGAGTTCCTCGCTCACAGGCTCACCTGCATCATTAAATATGCTTTTAATTGTGATGCGCTCCACTTCATAACTTTCGCCGTCGCCATCAATGGCGCGACCAACTTCTACCTCACAAGTACCCTCTACTGTAGGCTCGTTCTGCTTCTCGTATTCTTCCCAGTAGTCAAAATCTACCGTTCCAAATCGTAATTCTCTATAGCGAATGTCGTCAATATCTGGAACCCATCCTTCAACATTGAACAACATATCATTGTCTTCGTTTTCCAACTGATAGTGAAAATCCATAATCACACCCCCTGTAATGCTGCGAGTAAAGCCATACCAACTGTTATGACAAACCAAACTATAAATCCAGACGCTGCCCGCTTAGTCATTTTGTCCATCGCGTAATTGTGTTTCAGATTATAAAACACTGTTGATGCCGTGTCGTCAACTCTAAGCCTATCGCACATTGCCATAGCATTATAGCAAGTGTCATAGGCTTGCTTCGTCTTGCAAGTCGCACAATCGCCAGCCTTGCAAGCCCCCTTCAATCGACAGAACCTACACTTTGCTTGTACGTTAGCAAGTGTAGTTATGTTCTTGTCGTACTCTGTTTCTGCTTGAAGTTTTAAGTTCATTTCGTAGCCCCCGTGCTTGTTCTCTGCTCACTGAACATCGTAAAATCAACACTGCGCTTTGGGAAATAATCTTCGTCGATATCTGAAAATCCTTTTTGGGCTGGACTAACAAGGTACGCTAAATTAAAACGTCCAACGCCTACCTCAAATCTGAAACAACTGTCTTCGGACTCAATCGAAATAATCTGTGCAACTGTATTATTTCGCACGTTTATCTTTAGCAGACTCAATGAGTCAGCAACACACACAACATCACCCTCGTGCAACTCATCAGCGTTGACTGACGTATACACCTTACTCAAATCAAACTCCATTATTCTGCCTCCTCAATAAACTCTCTTGCCCTATCCAAGTATGAGCAGTTAGACTCACACCCACACTGACACTTGAACTCTGCCAAGTATTCAGATGTCATAACAAAATCCCCTGTCGCAAATGGACAGCCTTCGCATTCTTCAGAAAAGTCTTTCATAGTGTTCTCCTTAGTATTTCGCTTTCTTCAGCCATTTCTCTTGTTCTGTGTAAATATCATAAGCAGGGTCATACAACTTGCCAAATGCTTTGGCAGGTGTCTGTATAATACCGTCGCGCACTACATTGGAATCCAACTTGTACCACTTTACTTCCCAATCATTGTCCGTGTCTATATATTGTATCTCCATATAGATATGAGTAAAGATTTCGTTTCCAATCTTGACATTCGGATTGCGATTAACAACCAACCGAATATCCCGATAATGCGCACCCTTAAAACACCTCTTCCATACTCTGTAGAATGTTACCGCATAATCAAGACAAACAATCTCCCCGTTTCTGTCCACATCGTGCAGTTCTCTTCGCGCTTCGGGCAGAATATCTTCGTTTAAGAAACGGAGTGTAAGCGCATTAAGATGCTCTCCATAAACGTCCTCACCGTGTGCTGCAAAGCCAAGCAGTACACACAGCATAACCAACGCAATAATCTTTTTCATAGTAAACCTTCCTGTTTGCAAGGGCTTAAAGCCCTTGCATTGTGTCTAGCACTTTACAATCGTGTAAGTGCTTGCAAAAATGTTGTCGGGATTTTCCTTGTACTCAACCTCGACACCTTCTTTCTCTTGCCACTCATCGAGTTTCTTCTTGAACTCTTTGATACCCATTTGTGTAATGCGGAACACCTGCTCCACCGTTACCGTGTCGCCGATGTTGATTGTATCGCCGAACACCTTGCGGACAATGCTGTTGCCTGTCGGCTTGTAAGCATACTTCAGCAAGGCTGTTCTTTCTTTCTCGCTCAACTCTTCCCACATCTCAATCCGTTTCAGCAAGGCAATCACCTTCACGCAAGTTTCAGTGAGTTCGGCTTGTTCCTTCGCCTGTTTCTCTTTGTATCGGCGGTTTGCTTCCGCGTGTTTCTGCTTCGCTTCTTTGTAGCGAGTATCAATTTCCTCTGCCATCTTCGCTTCCTCAACGGGCGTTAAAGCATCTGCCTTAGTAGGCTTTTGTTCCTGCTTCACTTCTTCAGACTTCTTTTCCGTATCGTTTTCCATATTCTCTGCCTCCAATTCAGACTCTTTTTCAATCTGTACTGCCACAACCTGCGGTACAACCTGCTCTTCCTGTGCGTTATCCTGCACAACCTTTGCCTGTTCCTGTTCCAATTCATCGTACTCCTTGCTCTTCTTGAGCTTCTTGCATACGTCTTTCCACAACACCAAGTCTGTGAAAAGATACTTGTCTTTTTGTTCTGTCTTCTTTGGGCTGTAATGCCCGTTAAGATAGTCGTCCAAATCTTCCAAAGTGTTTTGAACTTTCCTGCTTCGGATAGCCCCCACCTTACGAATGATTTTTAACACTTCCCTCTGCTTGCTGCCGTGCAAGCGTACCCAGCCCGTGTAGCACGAACTACGGAACACCCTATTGCTTTCATCGGCTGAAGAAGCATAAGCATTGCATACCCCGATACCTTCGTCCCACAAGAACTCCCAGAACGCAGAAAGAATCTTTCCGTATCCCGAAAAGTCCTGCAACTGTACAAAGAACTTTCCTGTAAAAAACTTCTTAAGAAGTTTTTCCATACGTTTTTCTTCTGCGTCATACTGCTCTGCACAGATACCGTCTTCTATTCGGCGCATCAAATAATATCCGCCGACCAACTCCCGCAAAGTAGTCAAAGTATGCTTTGCTCTGAACCCATTCCAATCCATAAGTTCCCCCTATCTGATTGATATTATATACTCCCGTGAATATTTTATTTGTTTATTCACGGGAATAAAATTAGAAA
>CALDID010000065.1 GCA_937901865.1 uncultured Treponema sp. | reverse complement strand
CGTCAAAATCGGAATGAGCGCGTTTATTTCTTCTATCGGCTTATCCCACCACGAAAACTTTTCCAGCATGGAAATCATCTCGTCGTCAAACCTCTTGCGAATCGCGCGGGCGGGATTCCCGACCGCGACCGTGTACGGCGGAATGTCGCTTCCCACGACCGCGTTCGAGCCGATAATCGCGCCGTCGCCGATGTGAACGCCCGGCAGAATCACCGCGTTCTGACCAATCCACACATCGTTCCCGATAACCGTGTCGCCTTTGAGCGGCAGGTCGGACTTCACGGGCGGCGCGGTATTCCAGCCTTCGAGCGTGTAGAACGGAAAAGTCGTCACCGCATTCATCTGGTGGTTCGCGCCGTTCATCACGAACTCCACGCCCGAAGCAATCTGGCAGAACTTCCCGATGACAAGGCGGTCGCCGTTCCAGTCGTACAGGTGCGTCACATGGCTCTCAAAGTCCGAGTCGGCGATGTAGGTGAAGTCGCCCACAATGATGTTGGGATTTTTCAGCGTGGGCTTCACATAGATTTCATTCTCGTAGCCCGCAATGGGGTGGATTGTCATCGGGTCTGGCAGGTTTTCGCTCATTATTCTTTCCTCACTTTTACTGTACTTTCTTTTTCGGGTGGCGAATCACAGTTTTCAATTCGTCAAAAACTGCATTACAAGATTTACCATAAGTTCTTTTTCTTCCGGCTTGGATTCTGCAATCATGATTGTAAGGGCGACAAGCGTATTGTCCTCAATCTGCTTGAGTCCATTCTTGAAGAGCAGGCCGTTTTTGTTGAGAAAATAAAGGAACATCGCCGCGGCAATTCTTTTGTTTCCGTCACTGAAGGAATGATTCTTTGTGATAAAATACAGAAGATTAGCGGCTTTTTCCTGCACAGTAGGATAGACATCGTTTCCGCCGAAAGTCTGATAAATCGCGCTGATACTCCCCTCAAAGGAATCATCTTTTTCGTTGCCAAAAAGTGCGCTTGTGTCCCCGAACTTCATTGAATCAATAACCTTGCGGGCTTCTTCATAAGTAAGGCGATATATTGCGGAAGTTCCGTCCGGCTTTTTTACACTCAGATGGTCATAATCGTCTAACAAATCCAGAGCGTAAGTATATTGCTCAATCACAGAGAGAATCTGATTTGTATCCAGCTGATTTTCTGTCCTGCGGATTATCTGCAAAGTCTGGCGGAGTTCTGCAAGGCGGCGGTCATTTGCGGCATAGCCTTTTAGAATGTACTGCTTGAGCACGGAGTTTGCCCACTTGCGGAATTCAATGCCCCGCTTGGACTTTACGCGGTAGCCCACGGAGATGATGACATCGAGATTATAGTACTCTATCTCACGTTCAACGCTTCTTCCGCCCTTCATTTGAACTGTCGCAAAATTTGCGACAGTTGGAAGTCCTTCCAGTTCTTCCTCAATCGCATTTTTTACGTGTTTTCCAATCGTCTTTATATCACGGTCAAAGAGTGAAGCCATCTGCTGACGATTCAACCAAACCGTTTCATTCTCAAAGGGAACCGAAAGACTTACAGATTTATCTGCGCTTTCAAACAAAATAATTTCTTTTTCAGTCATAACTACCCTCTAAAATCACTGTACTTTCTTTATCGGTTAGCGAATGACTGTTTTTCACTTCTCCGCCGCACGTTCGCGACGAAATAAAGCGGCGAATTACGCGTATGGCAACATTGTATGAGCTCGTGTGAGTGCAAACTTTCACAGACGCACGCTGTTTTCGCCCGATTTTGCGCTCACACGACCTTTCGCATCATAAAGTATTTGCGCTCTCGTGCCGCATACGCTATACTAAGGCATACTTCAGTCAAGGAGAAAACGATGAATAGAGAACACACAGCAGAATTGATGACGAACGAAGCATTTTTAGCAATTATGGCGACAGGAGAGCGCGTGGTAGCGGGGTCTCCCGCGCACAAAAAGATGGGCGAGCTGTCGCAGGAAGCCTTGCGCATTACTTCAGAACTCAACAGCGCGTATCACACTCCAGAACAAATCCGCTCTCTGTTTTCCGAGCTTACGGGGCGCGCAGTTGACGAGAGTTTTCGCCTGTTCCCCCCGTTCACGACGGATTGCGGCAAAAATATCGCCGTGGGGAAAAACGTGTTTATCAACGCAGGCTGTCGCTTTCAAGACCAGGGCGGAATTACGCTTTCGGACGGCGTGCTTGTGGGGCATAACGTGGTTATCGCGACGCTGAATCACGACCTCAATCCCGAAACGCGCGCTGACCTTTTTCCTTCCCCTGTGCATATCGGGCGCAATGTGTGGATTGGCGCGAATGCAACGATTCTTTCGGGGGTAACAGTGGGCGACGGCGCGGTGATTGCGGCGGGTGCGGTTGTTACAAAAGACGTGGAGGCGAATACGGTGGTCGGCGGCGTTCCTGCGCGTGTGATTAAGAAAATCGAATAGCAAAATCCTGCAATGTGTGCTATGATTGCGGCGGAGGTTAGAGCAAAGATGAATTATGCCGCAATAAAGAAAACCGACATCGCAGACGGCGAGGGCGTGAGAGTGTCGCTGTTTGTGTCGGGCTGCCGCAATCATTGCAAGGGCTGTTTTAACAAAGACACATGGGATTTTGCGTTCGGCAAGCCTTTCACCGCCGACACCGAAAACGAGATTATTGAAGCGTTGAAGCCTGTCTACATTGCGGGGCTTACGGTGCTTGGCGGCGAGCCGTTCGAGCAAGAGAATCAAGCCGTGCTTGCGCCGTTTTTGACGCGAATCAAAGAGCTGTTTCCGCAAAAAAATATCTGGTGCTACACGGGCTATGTGTATGAGCGCGATATTTTGGGCGTTGAGGGCAGAAAGCACACCGAACACACCGCCGAAATGCTAAAAAATATCGACGTGCTTGTGGACGGACCGTTTATCGAAGAGCAAAAAGACTTAATGCTTGAGTTCCGCGGCTCACGAAACCAACGCATTTTACGCTTAAAATGATTTTGGGCGTGCTTGTATTTAGTCTTTTTCTATGCTAAGATAAATTATGAAACGTATTACAAGATTTATTGATAGCATCCGCATTTTAGTTATTGCAGGTGCTATTTTTACGGTGCTTTATATAATTTTAGCGGTCAGACCGCTTGGTACAGAGCTTTTTTTGATGCCTGTTTGGACTACCGATATTACCCATGTGCAAGAAAAAGAGGAAAACGAAGAGCTTTTCCCGTTTAAGCTCAATAAGACGCTCGGCTATTTCACCGAAAGCGGAAAAATTGTAACTTCTATTCCCTATGACTACAAAGGCTCGGTTTCTTCCCATTATTACACCACATACAACGCAAATGCCTCGCGCACGCCTTTTTATACCACGCTCGGCGAAGACGCGGGTACTATCATCGACGCAGGCTTCCCCTACTTCGACGACGACAGGATTTATCTTTTTCTTCCTGGCGGCGTCGGCGTGGAAAAATGCAACAGCGACGGCAGCAGAAACTGGATTTACGAGGGCTCTTCGCCTATCACGGCGTTTGCTTCCTCTGCGGCAGGTGCTGTCGTCGGATTTGCGGACGGAAATCTTGTTTCCATCACGCACGAAGGCATAGTTGACCAAAGTTTTGCGCCAGGCGGCAGTGATTATCCCGTCATTTTGGGCGCAGATATGTCGGACGACGGCAAATTTATGGCGTGCGTGAGCGGTCAAGACCGACCGAGATTTGTTTTAGCCGAAAAGCAAGACGGACACAGCCGCATTATTTATCACGAATATCTTGCGAAAAATCAGGCGCATCAAGTGCTCGTGCATTTCGACAACAAGGGCGACACGGTGTTTTTCAATTACAACGGCGGTGTCGGTATTGTAAGCACGAAGACGCAGGAGCATTTGCACGTCAACGTTCCCGGCATCGTGATGTCAATGCACGAAACAACGGTTGACGATTTGACCTTTATCTTGAGCCGCGACGGTGAAAACTACACGATTTCCGTTGTTGAGCCGTTCGCAAGCCTGTTGGGCAGCTTCACATTCAAGGCGCAGCACGCATTTATGGCGGTCTACAACGATAAATTATACATCGGAAAAGACTCTCGCATTTCACAAGTAACAGTTGCAAGGAAGTAATTTTATGATTTTTTCTTATTTTTCACATATCTCGCATTTTTCAAAAATCGCAGCTTTCTCGCTCGGCGTTTTGAGTGCAAGTTCTCTCTTTGCGTTTTCGTGGCCGAGAAGCACGAGCGGCGGGGAAGTATTTGCAAAATCGTTCGGACAGAACCGCGCAGGCACTGTTTCTAACGGCGTTGTTTTTCAAGATGAATCGGAAGTGCACACGATTGATAACGGCAAAATCGTCGCAATCATCAGCGAACACGACGACGATATGGCGTGGTTTGAGTCCACTCTCGGCACAGCGATTATCGTTGCACACGAAAATCAGCTCTGCTCCGTCTATGCAAATCTCGACAGCGAGGAAATCCCTGAAGACGTATTCACTATGGACGAACTCGACGCAGGCACATCGCTCGGCAAGACAGGAAAATCCAACTGGCACGAAGAAGAAGCAGGCTTGGAGTTCCAAATCATCGACACGAAAAATCAAGTGCTGCTCAATCCGCGTTTGATTTTGCCGCGCACTCGCACAGAAGCCGATAAAATAGCGATTTCCAACGTTACGGCGGTTTCTGCAAAAGGCGAAAACTACAACTTTTTGATTCGCCGCTCGCTCCCGTCTGGCACATACAAAATCTACTATGACGCGCAAAGCGAGATAACGCCGTACAAGACGACGATTACGATTAACGGCGTTGCGACCGAAACGATTTCGTACGACACGTTGCAGCAATACAAAGGCAGGTTGTGTGCATCGAAAAAGAAGTTTTATCCGTCCGAGGTGCTTTTTCCCGATAGCAATCGCCAGCTGATTGGAGAGGTTTCACTGACGCGCGGGAAAATTAACCTCGCCATCATCGTAACCGACATTTTCGAGAACGAAAAAGCCACCTCTTTCGCCCTCGACATCAACTGACCGCCACAGGCACAGCCTGTTTTGTAAGGGGCAGAGGCTGTTTCTCAACCGTCATAGACGGATTCTCAAGAGCTGCAGGCTTGTTTCTCAAAAAACTCTTTCCCCCTCTCCTAGCAAAGAGGGTGGATATATACGGATAATTCACATACAAATTCTCGATAAAACAAAAAACAACCCCCGATAAAATTTCTTCCAATTCTCCAATTTATCGGGGTTTTTAGAAAGCCAATCTGCAATGACAATACAGATTATTATCCTTTACGCAAAGTCAAATGTTAACTCGCCGTCGCCTTTGCTCACTCGGATTGTCGCGCCGTCGGAGTATTGACCGCCTAAGAGCTTTTTCGCAAGCGGGTTTTCAATGTAGGTCTGAATTGCTCGCTTGACAGGACGCGCACCGAACGAATAATCATATCCTGCGTCGCTCAAGAAATCAATCGCGCTCTCGTCAATCTCCAGCTTCATTCTGCGCTCTGCAAGTCGGTCGATAACGCGCTTGAGCTGAATACGCACAATCGCAGCAATCTGCTCTTTTTGCAAGCTGTTGAACATCACCGTTTCGTCAATTCGGTTGAGGAACTCAGGGCGGAACTTCTGCTTCAAAAGCGTATCGAGTGCCCCCTTTAGATTGCTTCGTTTTTCGTCCGTATCTGCGTCAAGAATGAGGTCGCTTCCAAGATTGCTTGTCATAATGATAATCGTGTTCTTGAAATCCACGACTCTCCCCTGCCCGTCCGTCAGCCGCCCGTCATCGAGCACCTGCAACAGCACATTGAACACATCGGTATGCGCCTTTTCAATTTCGTCGAACAAAATAACGCTGTACGGTCTGCGGCGCACGGCTTCGGTAAGCTGACCGCCCTCGTCGTACCCTACATATCCTGGAGGCGCACCAATGAGGCGCGTAACGCTGAACTTTTCCATATACTCGCTCATATCGATACGCACAAGAGCTTTTTCGTCGTTGAAAAGAAAATCTGCAAGCGTCTTTGCAAGCTCGGTTTTTCCCACGCCCGTCGGTCCCATAAACAAGAAGCTGCCCAGCGGTCTGTTCGGGTCTGAAAGCCCTGCGCGGTTGCGGCGAATCGCGTCCGACACAACAGACACCGCCTCGCTTTGCCCAACGACGCGCTCGTGAAGCACGGTTTCAAGTTGCAAATACTTTTGCTTTTCGCCCGCAAGCATTTTCGCCACAGGGATTCCCGTCCACGTCGAAATGACACGCGCAATATCCGCTTCGGTTACTTCTTGGCGCAAAAGCGATTTTCGCTCCTCGTCGTCCTCGCGTTTTTCGTCGTCTTTCTGCGATTCAGCAAGCTCTTTTTCCAAGTTCGGAATTACGCCGTACTTGATTTCCGCCGCCTTTTGCAAATTGCCCTCTCGAGTGTATTTTTCCTCGTTAAATCGCGCGTCTTCCAGTTTTTCCTTGAGTTCTCTCGTGCGGTCAATCGCGTTTTTCTCGTTCTGCCACTGCAACTTCATCGCATCTCGCGTTGTCGTCAGCTCAGACAACTCTTTTTGCAACTTCTCAAGACGCTCTTTGCTCGCCTCATCATCTTCTTTTGACAACGATTGCTTTTCGATTTGTAGCTGCAAAATCTTGCGCTCAAGCTGGTCAAGCTCTGTCGGTTGGCTTTCAATTTCCATTTTGAGCCGAGAAGCCGCCTCGTCCACAAGGTCAATCGCCTTATCTGGCATAAAGCGGTTCGTGATGTAGCGCGCAGAAAGCGTTGCCGCCGCCACAAGTGCCTCGTCCGCGATTTTCACGCCGTGATGGATTTCGTATTTGTCGCGAAGTCCGCGCAAAATTGCAATCGTCGCCTCCACGTCTGGCTCTGCGCAATAGACTTGCTGAAAACGACGTTCAAGAGCCGCGTCTTTTTCGATGTATTTTCTGTATTCGTCAAGCGTCGTCGCACCGATTGCCCGAAGCTCGCCACGCGCCAAAGCAGGTTTTAGCAAATTGGAAGCGTCCATTCCGCCCTCTGCCGCACCTGCGCCGACAATCGTATGAAGCTCGTCGATGAAAAGGATTATCTGCCCCTCGCTCTTGGCAACATCAGTAATTACCGCCTTGAGTCGCTCCTCGAACTCGCCGCGGAACTTTGCGCCTGCAACAAGGCTCCCCATATCGAGCGACAAAAGCCGCTTATTCTTCAAACTTTCAGGCACATCACCCGACGCAATTCGCCGCGCCAATCCTTCAACAATCGCCGTTTTGCCTACGCCTGGCTCGCCGATAAGAACAGGGTTGTTCTTTGTGCGACGGCTCAACACCTGCATAACACGACGGATTTCCTCATCACGTCCAATAACAGGGTCGATTTTGTCTTGACGCGCGCGCGCCGTGAGGTCTACGGTGTATTTTTTGAGTGCGTTCGCTTTGCCCTCTGGGTCTTGGCTGTCAACTTTTTCGTTTCCGCGCACGCTTTTAAGCGCAGAAAGAATCGCCTCGTGATTAATGCCGTTTTTGCGCAAGAGCTCGCCTACTCTGCCGTCGCTTTCGCTCATCGCTAAAAACATGTGCTCGGTCGAAAGATATTCATCTTTGAGCTTCGCCATTTCTTTTTCGGCTTTTGCTAAAATCTTCTGCGCCTCGCCCGATAGCGTAACTTGAGCCGCCCCCGTAACTTTAGGGTATTGATTCAACAGTTCATCAAGCTGAGAAGACACGCTTTGCGTGTTTGCGCCGATGTGTTCGATAATCGGCAGAATCATTCCGTCTTTTTGCGATAAGAGCGCGTGTAGAAGGTGTTCCGTGCCGATTTCGGAATGGTCATTCTGCTGCGCATAGCTTGCAGCGTCTTGAATACATTCCTGCATTTTTAATGTCATATTATCGTAATTCATGTATGACCCTCCTATACTTCTAATATACTCATTTTTTCGTACAGGAGGCAAATTTATTTTTACTCCTTAATAAGTCTATAATGGTATGTGCTAAATAGTGAATTTAGATGCACATTACTATAAAAAGACAATAGAAAATAAACTGAATCACTGCAAAAAATCTGATTACATCACCGTGTGATAAATTGCGTCCATTGCGCCCACCGCCTTTTCCACGGAAAAAGACTCTGCCCGCTCTATGTTGCGCGCTCCCATCTCGGTGCGAAGGGCGGGATTTTTGTAGAGCGTAAGGATTGCTTTTTCAAAACCTGTAACATCGTCAGTAGCAAACAAAAAGCCGTTGGCGCAGTCTTCTATTACATCGTTATGACCGCGAATATCGGAAGCGACAACGGGAAGCCCTGTCGCTATCGCTTCAATCATGGCCATGGGTAAGCCTTCCTGGAAGCTGGGCATTACAAGAATGTCAGAAAGTCGGCAGTAGTCCGCGACATCTTTCGTGTATCCGGTAAAAGTTACATAATCCATCTGTTTTTCCGCGGCAAAATCCTTGTACTGCTCTAAAAGCTCGCCCTTTCCGCACAGCAGGACTTTTAGCGGCGGAATCTTTGCTTTTAGCGCAGGCAGAATGTCGAAGAGCAGTTTGTGATTTTTTCGGGAAATGAACTCCGCCGTGTAAATCAGAATAAAATCTTCGGAGACAAAACCGTATTTTTCCCGCAAGGCAATTTTCTCATCGGAAGATGTGCAGGGATAAAAGCGCTCCAGGTTCACACCCACGCCGTCAATTTTGTAAATCTGCACATTCGTTTTATGCGGCATAGCGAGCCTCCGAATGAGCAAGGAGATTTACAAAAACTACTCTACACTTGTACCCCCCCACACAGATTTTTTCACAAGAATCAATCAATGAGTCATAAATCCCCGCCATGTGTTTTACTGCGATGCTCACAGAATATTTTTTTGCTTCCGCCACATTCCGTGCGCCCATTTCCTCTCGCAATGCTGGATTTTTATAGAGCAGGATAATTGCGTCAATCATCTCTTTTTCTGATTTTGGACTAAAAATAAAGCCCGTTTCTTTGTCGCGGACAAGAGAGCGGTGTCCTCGGTTGTCGCTTGCCACGACAGGAATTCCACACGCCATAGCCTCGATTATGTTCACAGGAAGACCCTCGCGCAGGCTTGCAGAAAATGCGATGTCGCTTATCATCGTCAGCTTATCAACATCAGAGCGGTAGCCTAAAAATTGCACTGTATCGGAAAGATTTTCAGCACTCACATAGTCCCGCACAATCGGGAGTGTTTCTTTTCCAATGAGCAGAATTTTCAAAGTTGGAATTATCGCCTTTAGTTCTGCCGTTTTTCTTACGAGCATTATCTGATTTTTGTTTTTATTCAACTCCGCAACTACAGTGATGATAAAATCCGCAGTATTATATCCTAATTCCGCACGAATCGCTGATTTTTCTTCCGCAGAAACAGGGTGAAAAC
This sequence comes from uncultured Treponema sp., assembly GCA_937901865.1. GTDB lineage: Bacteria > Spirochaetota > Spirochaetia > Treponematales > Treponemataceae > Treponema_D. The sequence goes on along the minus strand of CALDID010000065.1, from coordinate 305 downwards.
GCTCCAAGTTCACGCCCACGCCGTCAATTTTGTAAATCCTAGAATGATTCTTTTGCTTTCTCATAATCTTCCTCGTTTATCGTAACAATCACATCGGTGCAGGCTGCCAGCCATTTTTCCATGGGATAATACAAAAGCCAGTTCACAAGCGGTGCGCCCTTGTAAAAATGAAAGCCGTGAGCCGTGTAAATCACCTTGATTTTATGCTCTTTCCAGAGCTTTTTTGCCGCCAGCCGCCCGATGACGCCGCCCATGGGAGTGTGGCAGTGGAGAATATCGTAGTGATTTTCAGAAAGCAGCTTTTT
>CALDID010000064.1 GCA_937901865.1 uncultured Treponema sp. | reverse complement strand
GGCTTGACGGGCGCGCATTTTTCGCCAACATCGCTACGCTCGTTGGCGAAAAATGTTGATAAGCTCTTTTCTGTTTTATGGGACAAATTTTAGATTACATTGACAAAAACAACGAAGGCAATTTTCATTGCTACAATACACGAAAATTCTCTCTTGATGACAATGCAAATGATTTGTTTTCTCAAGAGGGTTTTGACCGCGATGAAATCTCTTATGACACGAAAGGTCAAAAATACGCAGAATCTGATACATCAAATGTTGCTTACGTTGAAATCCCTGCGAGGTTAATAAATGATGTTCATTCAGACAAGATAAAATATTTTTTGGACGGCTCTCGCCATACTTTTAAGGTTGATGACATTGTGATTGGAAAAAATATTTATCCAATAATTGCTGGTCAAACAGTTGTCGGTTGTTGCCATAGAGAAAATAGAGATAGTTTTAAAAGAATTAAAGTAAAAACTGAAATAATCATTGCTCTTCCGAAAAAGTTTTATTCTAATTGGGGAAAAAGAAAGGATTATGCGAGGAAATATGCAGAAGATTTGAGTGAAGATTTGCAAAATAAAAATCGCTATGCAAAAGAACACAATATAAAGATTTCTCGTATAGAATTTTATGAAGTTGATGGAAAAGATATTGACCCAAAAGACAAAAATAGATTTATAAACAGCGGAATTGCACAGATTCAGAATGCAATGACAGATGAAGAACAGCTTATGGTCGAGGAATTGTGCAAAGAAAAGAAACTGTCCGATTCAGCATTTCTTATAAAGGACGGTTCGATTCAATACAATCCCAGTTATTCGAATTTCGAGCAGGCAGTTTGGAATAATATGCGGACGAACTATAAACATGTTATTGGTGTTTCAAAATCATTCGACCCGACTTTGCTAAGTTCTATTCGAGGTAATGAAAATATTGCACGTACCATTGCTGACTTAAAGCCTTATCACAGGACAAAGGCATTTCGCTATCGCTCGGAGCAATCGAATGACCAATATTTTGCAGTTTGGTATATACGAATCCGCAATTCTGATTTTCGGCAGACTCAATTTTCAGATGTAGTGAAGTGCGAGCTTTTGATGCACGATTCCTCGCAACCGTTTGAGACGGGAACAATAGATTGGCTGTCTGCAAATATTGTTAGAGAAGCATATCCTGTTTGCTATGGCAAAGATTCTCGCTGGGCAAATCATCTATATCCCGTGTTTCTGACGGAATCATTCTGTAAAACACAATACATAGATAAAAATATTTTCTTGGGGTTGTTTTAACATGGAAAATCAAGAAAGAGTAATTGGCAAAGTTTCTGCAACAGAAAAAAATCCTTCTACAACAGATGAATTTTATTTTTGGACAGACAAAGATGAAGTCTTGAGTCCTTTTGACATCGTAAAAGTAAAGCATCTTCCCAATGATACGACTTGGACTTATGGAGAGGTACAGGAAATAAATCATGTTACTGATGCTCAAAGTCATTTTACAAGTTTCATTTCAAGCGATTTCGGCGATAAGGATGCTAGCATTGGTAACATGAACCGTCTTGGTATGAATTATGTAAAAGCGAAAGTAATTTGCAATTCTGATGATATTTATATGCCTGTGCTGGACGGAAAACAAGTTTTCCTTTGCAACGAAGATGATATTTCGTATGCACTAGGGTTGAAGAATGTTAAAAATCCTATTGTTTGTGGCTATTTGCAGATGTATAAAGGAAACGAAGCGATGAAAATTCCTGTCTCGCTTAATGAGAATTTTCTTATTGGGCCAGAAGGAGCGCATTTGAATGTATCGGGTATTTCGGGACTTGCGGCGAAAACATCTTATTCAATGTTCCTTTTAAATGCATTGCAACAAAAATATATGAAAGATGCTAAAAATGATGTTGCTTTTGTTTTTTTCAATGTGAAAGGGCGTGATTTGCTTGCAATAGACGAAGAAAATACAGAATTGAAAGAAAAGGATAAACAACTGTATGCAGATTTGGGATTGGAAGCAAAACCTTTCCAGAATGTAAAATACTTTTATCCTTATGCGGACAGCACCAAAAAAATTCTATCGAATGCAGATGTTGCGGATTTCAAGCGTCAACAAGCAGAGAAAAAAGCCTTTGTATATAAAGTTCCGTGTGATAAATATCTTTCTATGCTTGATTTGCTTTTGGCGAACGAAGACGATTCGACAGGAACAATGGAGAGCTGCGTAAATTACATAATCAATCATCAAGGCGATTTCAAAAATGTGAGTACATGGGAAACTCTCATGGATACTGTTGAAAAATATGCAAAAAAATCTGCTGATGACAACAACAAGTCTATTCTTCCATCGTCATGGAACAAGTTTTATCGCTTGATAAACAAGCTTGTGAAAACACAGGGAGTGTTCAATGACAACATCAATGACGGTGAAAAAGATTTAGGCTCTGAAATAAAAGAAAAACTTGTCGGCGGTCAAGTGATGATGATAGACATAACGCTTCTCGATGAGAATACGCAGAGCTTCATATTCGGTAGTGTTATCCGTTCCATTTGGGAAATGAAGTTTGATACGGAGCGAAACAATATTCCAAAAAAGGTTGTCATTTTTGTAGATGAACTGAATAAATACGCTTCAAATGATACTCCTAAAAATTCTCCGATTTTACATCAGTTGCTGGATATAACTGAGCGAGGTCGTTCTTTGGGAATTATTTTATTCTCAGTAGAACAGTTCAGAAGTGCAATTCATGACAGAGTAAAAGGTAACTGTGCAACAGCGGCTTATGGTCGAACAAATGCGATAGAGGTCTCGAAGTCGGATTACAAATACATTCCGAAAGTTTACCAGAATATGATGACAAGGTTACCAGCTGGCGAATATATAATTTCAAATCCTGCATTGCGTTCTTTGGTAAAAGTAAAGTTCCCATACAACACATACAAGCAATTCCCAAACGGCTAAGAGGTAGAAGAATGGCACATAGCTCAGTTATTGGAAAAGATATACTTCAAATGCTCATGTTTTCGCTATATCCAGAGCCAGAAACAATTTATCGCGAATATCTGCAAAATGCTTCTGATTCAATTCAAGAGGCAATTCGCGCGGGTGTTTTGGGAGCGGATGAAGGACACGTTACGATAGATATAAACGAATCGAAGCAACAAGTAATCATAAGGGACAATGGTATTGGAATTTCGAGTGGTACGGCGGAATCGGTCTTAAAAGATATTGCTGTAAGCCCGAAGAAAAACAAAGCCTATGCCGCTGGATTTTATGGAATCGGACGGCTTGTTGGAGCGGGGTATTGCGATACGCTGGCTTTTAGAACATCTTGCAAAGGAGAGTCTGAAATTTCTGAACTGGTGATAGACGTTCAGAAAATTCGTGATTGTCTTGACAATGACTCTAACACCATGACAGCGACCGAGATTCTTGATTCTGCCGCAAATTTTACTGTAAAAAACGGCGAGGAAGCAGAAAAACATTATTTCGAGGTGGTTTTAACAGATGTTCTTCCTGAATATTCAGAAAAGTTGCTTGATACAGACAAGATAAAAGATTATCTCATACAAGTTGCTCCGATTGATTACAAAGCGGAATTTAAAAGTACTTTAATTGAGGCAAGTCTTGAAAATGCTGAATCGGATATAAAAGGCGAAGTTGCAAACTATGTGCAAAATTTAAATACTGTGAAGGTTTCTTTGAACAATATTGTCGATATACGCAAAAAGTACAGTTACAAAGTCGAAGGTCTTGATGATGACATTGACGCATTGCGTTATTTTGTTTTGAACGATTCAAAATTCGGGACGCTTGCATGGGGCTGGTACGCAATAACCGCTTTTTCCGTACAAATTCCTGATACCATTCCGAACACAAACCCGAAGCAGCTTGTCTTGACACGAGGAATGCGCTTGCGGATTAAAAACATTCAGATAGGCGATGCAAATTTTTTTGACGGGACTTCATATTTCAAGCAGGCAAGAAGCAACAAATATTTCAACGGTGAGATTCATGTTGTGAATGAGAACATAAAGCCTACAACAGACCGTTCTGATTTGGCTCCGTCCGAAGAAGCTCTCGTATTGAAAAAAAAGCTGTCTGAGTTTTTCAACAGCGAAATGCAGGGAGTGTATCAAAAGGCCAACAAGGCGAAGACAACATTGAAAGAATTTGTGAAAATCGAAAAAGAGAATGCAAAACTTTCTGAAAAAAACAAAAAAGGACTCTTGACAGAATCTGAAAAAGAGGAATTGCAGAAAATTCCTGCTCGTAGGGAAAAAATTACCAAAGATATTCAGCAATATATTACGGACAAAAAAACATGCACTGTTGGTGAAAGCCTAATGCTTGATTTATATAAAAAACGCCTCGGTGATGTAAACAAAAAAGTTTGTGAGGGAAAAACGGGTGATTTGTTTATATCTGAGGTGCGTAAATCAACTGATACAGAGACATCTTTTCCCCCCAACACAGAGGCAGATATTTTTGCAGGACTTTCAGAAAAGTATTCCTCGGAACAGATAAAACTTATAAAAAAGATAATCAACATTATTGATGTGAATTTCTACTCTGATTCGTACAGGAAAATAACAAGAGGAATCAAAGCTACAATCTTAAAGGAACTCAAAAAATAACGATTATGGCACAGAAAAAGAAAGTTCTTCTCATTGAACCTAATTACAAGAATAAATTTCCTCCAGTAGGCTTAATGAAACTTGCAACTTATTACAGAAATCTTGGAAACTGGGAAGTTGTTTTTTATAAAGGTGATTTAAAACTGTTTGTAATTGAGCGGATTGTTGATAGACTTATTACGAAATTAAACAAAATTGACACTGCAAAAACAGATTGGCATCTTTTTAAGCAAGAACTTTTTGAATATATAAAGACTAAAAAAACAAATGTGCTTAATTCTCTTCCTATCCAAACCTCTGATGTTGATATTTTATTGGAAGGTGCGATTTATGCAGCAAAAGATTACTATTGGAAAGGATTTTGGAAAGAAAATCCTGAGTGGGATAGGGTTGGAGTTACGACTCTTTTTACTTTCTATTGGGATATTACAATAGAAACGATAAAATTTGCGAAATTACTCGTGAAAAATACAAAAGATTTGATGGTTGGGGGTGTACTTGCGTCTATTCAGCCAAACGAGATATTTGAGGCAACTGGCGTTTATCCTCATGTCGGTCTTTTGAACAAACCCGGAGAACTTGACGAAGGGGATACGCAAATAATTGACGAGTTAGAGCTTGATTATTCAATTTTAGATGAGATTGATTATCAATATCCTCAAACAAATGCGTATTATCGATATACAACGCGTGGTTGTATAAGAAAATGTGCATTTTGTGCAGTTTCTACGCTTGAACCAGTTTATCAGCCATATATTCCTTTGAAAGAACGTATTGAAAAGGTTAAAGAAAAATATGGAGAACAAAAAGACTTATTACTGATGGACAATAACATTTTAGCATCCGAGAATTTTGCTCAAATTATTCAAGAGATTCAAGACTGTGGATTTGGACGTGGGGCAAAACTTAAAAGACAGAATTTACTTAAAATTGCAGTGAGAAATTTAAAAGACGGCATAAATGATAGGGCTTATATAAAAAAATCGTATCGTTTGATATATGAGTTTTACAATTCTTTGAAAGGAGACGATTCATATCAGGTTTATTGTATTCTTGAGAAGTATCATCTAACAAATACAATGAATGCTACAAAGAAAAATGTACTTTCCGCTTATGACAAAATAAAAGATTTATATGAAGCGAAATTTAATGCTGGTAATGGTGCGTTAAGATACGTTGATTTTAATCAAGGTGTAGATGCGAGACTTTTTACGCCAGAAAAAGCGGCTTTGTTGGCAAAAATTGCTATTCATCCGCTTAGAATTGCTTTTGATGATTTAAAAACTAAAGAGAAATACATTTCTGCGGTAAAAATGAGCGTTGAAGCGGGAATGAAAGATTTTTCAAATTATCTTCTTTATAATTTCCACGACACTCCAGAAGAGCTTTATGAACGTCTTAAAATAAACGTGGATTTATGTGAAGAACTTAAAGTTAGTATTTATTCTTTCCCTATGAAATATCATCCGATTCGCAAAACAGATGATATGACGGAGGATTTTTCACATAATCGTGATTATATTGGTGAGCATTGGAACAGAAAGTATATCAGGGCGATACAGGCAATTCTCAACAGCACGAAGGGAAAAATTGGACGTGGCAAATCATATTTTGAAAAAGCGTTCGGAAAAGATGTCGAGGAATTTCACAAATTGCTTGAAATGCCTGAAACGATGATTATTTATCGTTTCTTTTTTGAATGGCTCGATATGGAAGCAGGGCACAATGCCGCTGTAAAACTATTTGGAAATGATGACATTTGTAAATGGTCTAGTGATTCTTGGCACAAGGCATACAAAGATTGCAAAAAAAATCTACCAAGTACAGAATGGAACGATATAAAGGAGATAATTCATTCAAATATTTTCTCTACTGAATTACAATCTAAGTTGGGAAACAATTTATTGGAATTTTATCGCAGTTTACACAGGGGAATGGTCGAAAAAGATTCTGATTTGTTTAAGATGAAACAGGAATATGATAAAAATCCTACTATAAAAAATAAAGGTTCTTGACTAGTCAAGATAAGTTTCTTATTCAGATTTAGCTCAATCGCCTGATGTATTCAATAATACACTTCAATACACTTCGTGTAACTTTTCTCACTCGTGCATTACGATGTCGGCAAAACGTTGTTGAATGCTTCCAAAATCTTTTCGGTTGTGTCTGCCATACCTATAGCTTTATTATAGACAAACTAGGTAGTACAAGTTCTCCGCCCGACACTCAAAAAGATTTTGAGTATTCTGCAAAACCAGCGGCTTTTATTTTGTGCAATACTATGCTAAAATACCGCTATGGTAAGACAGGCAGAAATTGAAGAAAAGGCGAGAGTGTTTGCGGCGGAATGGAACGGCAAGGGCGACGAAAAACAGCACTCACAGAAGTTTTGGATTGGGCTTTTGCGAAACGTTTGCGGGTGTGTTGCGCCTGAAAAGGTTATCGATTTTGAAGAGCGTGTGAAAATCGGCGCGACAAAATACATTGACGGATATATTGCCGAAACAAAGACGATTATCGAACAGAAAGGTATAAAAATCGACCTCGACCGCGCAGAAATGCAAAGCGACGGCACGGAATTAACGCCGTTTGAGCAGGCGAAGCGATACAACGACAATCTGCCATACGAAAAAAAGGCGAGGTGGATTGTGGTGAGCAATTTCCGCGAATTTCGTATACACGATATGAACAAGGAAGAGCCTGAAAAGGACTTTGAGCGCGTTTTGCTTGCGGATTTTGGAAAAGAATATTATCGATTTCAGTTCTTGGTTGACGAAAATAACGAGAATATCCGACGCGAAGAGGATTTGTCGATTGAGGCAGGGAAGCGTGTTGATAAGCTCTATGAGGCTCTTTTGCCCGAGTATATCGAGCCGAATGAAAGCAGTTTGCGCAGTTTGAATATTTTGTGCGTGCGCATTGTCTTTTGTTTGTACGCCGAGGACGCAGGGCTTTTTGCGACGCGGACGGCGTTCGAGGATTATCTAAAGTCTTTCAACTTGCCGAACGTGCGCAAAGGGCTTATCGATTTGTTTAAAGCACTCGACACGCCGCTTGAAAAGCGCGACAAATACGACACGGCGACAAAAGATTTTCCGTATGTTAATGGCGGTTTGTTTCACGATGAGAATATTGAAATCCCGAATTTCACGAAAGAAATTATTGACGTTATCGTGAATGATTGTGCGGTGTTTAATTGGAGTGAAATCAGCCCGACGATTTTCGGCGCGGTGTTTGAATCGACGCTGAACCCCGAAACGCGCAGAAAGGGCGGAATGCATTACACGAGTATTCAGAATATTCACAAAGTCATTGACCCGCTTTTTCTTGACAACCTCAAGGCAGAACTTGCGGCGATTACGAAGATTACAGGCTTGAACGAGCGGAGAGAGAGCCTTAGGCTCTTTCAAGACAAAATCGCGTCGCTCAAGTTTCTTGACCCTGCGTGCGGTTCGGGCAATTTCCTCACCGAAAGTTATCTATCTCTTGCCAAGTTGGAGATTGCGGCACTGGAGGCGACCAAAGACACGGGCGAAATGTTCGTGGCGGCTCAGCCAAAAGTCGATATTTCGCAGTTTTACGGCATCGAGATTAACGATTTTGCGGTAACGGTGGCGAAAACAGCGTTGTGGATTGCCGAAAGCCAAGTGAACGTGCTTGTTAATGCGATTGTGCGCGAAAAAAAGCCTCTCTTTCCGCTTGAAACAGCTGCAAGTATTGTAGAGGGAAATGCACTCCGTATTGATTGGAACACTTTGAAACCGATTGATGAAACAGATTCAATAAGTTTGCTCTCGAAAGAAGAGATGTCGCTGTTTTCTGGATTTATTACAGAAGTTGACGGTTCTAAAATTGAATATGATTACATAATGGGAAATCCTCCTTTTGTTGGTGCTCGAATGATGGAGTACGACGGCAAAAAGAAAAAAGAGATACAGGATTTATTCGGCAACATAAAAAATGTGCAGGATTTAGATTATGTGTGCGGCTGGTACAAAAAAGCGGCAGAACTTATTCAAGGTACAACAAGAGAAGTAGCGTTTGTTTCGACGAATTCAATTACGCAAGGTTCTCAAGTCCCAATTTTGTGGAATGTGCTTCTTAACGATTTTAAGTTGAAAATCAATTTTGCATATCAAACATTCAAATGGGAAAATGAAACAACAGACAAAGGACACATGGCAGCTGTTCATTGTGTTATTGTTGGATTTTCAGCATTTGATAGAAAAGAAAAATCTCTTTATCTTTCTGACGGCAAAGTAAAGAATGTGAAAAATATCAGTCCGTATCTTACCGACGCTCCTAATATATATGTGGAAGCCCGAAAGGAGACTTTGTGCGATGTTCCTAAAATGAATATGGGAAATATGGCTCGTGATGGCGAAAACTTTTCTTTGACAGAGAAAGAAAAAGACGAGATATTGAAAAAATATCCAAACCTCTCGAAATGGATTCGACCTTTGATTGGAGCAGAAGAATTTATTAAGGGAAAAAAACGTTTTTGTTTTTGGCTGAACGGCATTACTCCAAAGGAAGTAAAAGCGAACAAGGTTTTATATGAAAGAGTTGAAGCTGTCAAAAACTTCAGACTTTCTTCTGACGCAAAAACAACTCAAGGCTATGCAAAAAATCCATATATTTGGGCTCAAATAGTCCAGCCTAATACAGATTTTATTGTCATTCCTGTTGTATCATCAGAACGGCGAAGATACATTCCAATAGGATTTCTTACACCTGACAATATTCCAACAACACAAGTTCAGATTATACCGACCGCAACAATTTACCATTTTGGAGTATTGACTTCGAGTGTTCACATGGCTTGGATGCGCGCGGTGTGCGGCAGACTTGAAATGCGATACCGCTACAGCAAAGAAATCGTATATAATACATTTCCTTGGTGCAATCCAACTGATAAGAAGAAAAAGAAAATTGAAAAAACTGCTCAAGACATTCTTGACGCTAGAGCAAAGTATCCAAATTCATCTCTTGCAGACCTCTACGACGAAACGCTGATGCCCCCCGATTTGCGCAAGGCTCACAGAGCGAACGACCTCGCTGTTATGGAGGCGTATGGCTTCAACGAGAAGATGAGCGAGGAGGAGAT
>CALDID010000063.1 GCA_937901865.1 uncultured Treponema sp. | reverse complement strand
GGTTCTGACTCCATTTTTTTGGAAAATGGGAAGGGGGTTAAGGGGAACTGAACAAAAATGAAAAAAATGTTTAGTAAATAAAAACTCGCAAAACCGCTTGTTTTCCGGGTTTGCGAGGTTATCGTCTGAAATGCGTAAATTGAAAAATAATGGTCTGTTATTTACGAAATAACAGGACATGTAAAAAAGAAATACTCCAAAAAACCCTTTCCGACCTCGATTTTGCGTGCCAAACGTCCATCGGGGAGTCTTAAGGATTCTTTCAATTTTTCGCTGTTTTTTAAAACCAACCATCCATCTATTATAAGTATCCATTTCGAACATCATACTACCATCAGCCTGACATATGATAGCCAACCTATCTAATGTAGTTAAATTTTTACAAGTACCAAACATCGAGACCATATTTGTAACTTGAGAGGTATCAAAATTTGATAGGTCAATTTCTATTATTTGTTTACAACTATAAAACATCACTTCACATGTTATTAACTCATCATACCATATTAATGATACTTTATTAAATTGCTCCACGTTTAATTTAAAAAAAAGAAATTGGATTTCATACTGCACGCCGCACTTTTGCTACTTTGGCACTTGAAAGTGGTGTTGATGTGTTTACGATACAGAGGCTTTTAGGGCACTCGAAAATCACGACAACAGCTCTTTATGCAAAATCTGATACGACGAAACGAAAAGCAGTAGACGCTATCGAAAGCATTTTTTCGGAGTAGTGTGTAGACACAGTGTAAATGAACGAACCTTGAAACCGCTGATATGGCAAAAAAAGAGTTTTAGTGAATGAAACTTGAAAAAAAATGTTTTTCCATAAGTCAGGAGTGGTTTCTATGAAAAAGTTAGTTGCAAGCGCAGCAATCGCTGCTCTTCTCGGTTCAGCAGCTTTCGCAGGTGTTGGTCTTAGCGATGCTCCAAAGCTCAGCATTGGCGGTTGGGGTCGTGGTGTTTGGCTCACAGGCAATGGTTGGAACGGTGAAAAGAACGACAAAGGCGAAAATGACGGTAACGACATTTACACATCTGCAACAAAGAGCTGGGGTGGCACAGGTCCTCGTGTTGGTGCAAACATCAGCTTAGAAACCGATAATATCGGTATGTTTGCAGAGTTCCATGCAGAAGAACAGTGCTGGAGCGATTACCGAATCTGGTGGTCACCTGTTGAACAGCTCAAGGTATTCCTCGGAACAAACCCAAACCATTTCCGCGGCGACGCTGTATACGGAATGTGGGACATCTACCGCACTGGCGTTGTAGACAGAAGCTGGAAATATGATGACTGCAGCAGTAACAGCATTAATTATGGTTCTGCACAACAACAGGAAGAAGGCTGGACGTTTATGAGCCACAGTTGCAAGGGTGCTCAGATTTTAACAACTCCAATCGAAGAATTGAAACTTGTTGCTGCATTTGAGTTTCCTCTTTCAAAAACAGGTTGCTATTGGAGTAACGACGACAAAGCCTATGTAACAGATGCTTCTTCAAATGTTAAAAACGTGTTTGGTCGTCAGTCAACATTTGCCGCTGCTTACAACATCGAAGGTATTGGAACTGTAAAGGCAGGATTGAAAGAGAAAGATATCGTTACTGTCAAAGACGGCAAAGAAAAAGCACAGAACATCTTGAATGTTGCTTTTGACCTCACTGCTGTTGAGAATCTTTACTTGAGCATTGGTGCTTTTGTTCCTCTCGTACAGAAGACTGTTGCAAGTTCAGTTGAGTCTAATGGCGAAGAGATTGGTTGGGGTAATCAGGTTAATGTGTTTGCAAAATACAACATGGATGCTCTTACAATCAGCGGTCGCATTGGAACAATCATTGGCACTTATGATGCAAAGACAAATAATAGCGAAACATCTGGTATTGAGGCAACAGACGGAGCATTTGGTTTCTTAGTTGGTGCTAGCGTTGAATACAAGATTATGGACAGCTTGTCTGTTATCGGCGAAGTTGACTATGCAAACGGTATCTATGCTAACCGCTCTACAGCAGACAATATGGACGTTCTTGATTTTGGAATTGCAGTTTCAAAGAGCTACTCAAACGGCAAAATTGTTGCAGGATTTGAGGGAACAACAAACAACAACAACGCTCCTGTTAGTGCATATCACACAGCAAAAGATGATGACTTCGGCTGGTGTATTCCAGTTTGCTTCGAATACTGGTTCTAAGCTAAAAACAGCTTAATGCTGTAATAAAAAACGCTCTGTGAGGTCGAAATCCTGCGCAGAGCGTTTTTTATTTGTATAATTGTAATAGAGAAATCCCTGTACAATACTTTTGCACAGGGATTTTTATTATTGGTTATAACTCTGCTTGCCTTAGAGTCAGCCAATACACTTATTTAAGATAAGAACGACCTCCTTTTTGTTTGAACTCTTGAATTGTCGGATTATACTGCTCTATGATGTCTATCACGTCAATATGATAATCGAGCTTTGATTGCTCAAACAACGGCTTTCCCTCAGGTTTACGTCTCTTATTTGCCTCTTCAATTAGCTTAAACAACTCTCCTTCATCACGAACAAGATACGGCTCTCCAAATGCGACAAGCAACACCCTACCCGCCTCCGTTTCTCCTAGCTCGTAATCTGTTATCACATCAGCTTCTGCTTTATTCATATTGCGCACTTCTTTGCGTCTACCCGTCGCACTAGTATACAGCTCATCTCCTGCAACTAAGTGCTTATGTATAAAATACGTTTCTCCAGAAGCAGGCGTAAAAGAAACGAGTGCGTCTGGTTGATATTCCATATCGGTTTTCCAATAGCGCAAATGATACGCAAACACAGGAGTATTCTCTTGCTTTTCACTCTCTGCACCAGCTTCATCTTCACCGCCTGCACCTGTTGCGCCATAAAATGATAACATTCGATTCGACACAGGCACATAAGGAAGCTGTTTTCTGTTCCCCTGTTTCTTCGCTGTCTTCAACTCTTCAAGTGCTTTTTCTGCATCGCCGTCAACAAAGTATAAACAATCTAGTTCTTTCTCTTTTTTAGGAACGCTTATTGTAATCCCGTTAACATTGCCTGTGCGTTTATAAAAGCCAAAGAAATTATCGTCATCACTATCGTGAATTGCAAAATCAAGATATAATCTATTGCCAATAACAGCTACAGGAATATGCACACTTTCTTTTTCGCCAGGATACTTAACAATCAAATCCCATGCGCCGCAATTTTCATAATCTGCATTCAATAGATTCTCATACGTTACAAAAATCTGCTCGGCAGAAGAACTTTGAGCTGCGTTTTTCTCTCTGCTTCTTTCGCTTGAAACAGAAGAAGGCTCTGCAACTCTGTCGTAGTACCACCCATAATACTCTTTTAAGACAATCGAGAGAGGAAAAGAAGTATCAACAGCATTTTCGCCGCCGTCAAAATAAATATATCTGTCGCTTCCTCGCCATAGACCTGCAATAAGCGCAGGACAACGCGATACATCAGATACTGGCTGAGTAGAACTTAATTGGGCATATAAAGAAAATGACACAAAAGAGAACAATGCTCTAACAAAAATACGTTTCACACTTTTATTATCGGATAATTCTAAAACTATACCCACTAATGTTTAGGTCGATGTGCCATAATAGAGAAGTTTACCGTTTTTTCTATCTCTCTGCCTGCCGCCAAATCCACGTCCCAGCAAAGAGCAACAGAAATCGTTCGCCCGTCTTTTGAACTAACAGGACAAATAACAACACCTGCGCTTTCATTCGGCTCTAATACAAAAGCGACATTAGAAAACATATCTGTCAACTGCACATACGAAACATCATTTATAAGAGCATTTTTTTCAGGTGTCTTTTTTGTTCCTGCGGAAATTATTTCCATTGTGTAACAGATGTCTTTTTCAAAATGCGTATCAGCAAAATTAAGTTCTGTTACCAGCTTTGCTTTCACAACAAGCGGACTTTCGTTTTTCAAAATGTATTGAACTGCAATACCTGAACTCGTAGTAATATATTTTTTTCGCAGAGAAAGCGTTTGCTGCATTTCAGAAAAGCGACCACGCCCCAAAAGTATGACTTCACGACGCTGTGAATCGAACATCGATTCTGAAAAAAGGGTCTTAGAAAAAACTTCATTACCTACTTTTTCGCCTAAAATATAGCTATCAAAATCAGATACTTCTATCAAATAATCAACAAATATACCTTTTTTTGCATCACAAAGGCTATCTGCGTAATTACCTGCATTATGCAAAATTTCAAGTTCAGTGATACTCGCGCCTTTTCGCTCAATACACGCCATATAGCTCTGCATTTGGCACACATATTCATAAATCCCGTCTGCGTTATAGTCAAACGACGTTATCGATTCACGAAAATCCACTGCATCTCGAGCTAACTTTTCAGCAGCATTAAGATTTCTAAATGCACTCTGCCTCACAACTGTATTAGCAAAAACACCTTGTGGAGAGCAAATATATGCTTGTCCAATCTGTCCCGCCCAAAGCCGTTCACGAGCTTCTTTTTTACGCATTTTATCGCCATGGCATTGACTTATAAGAAGACTCACATACATCATTCTGTGATAAAGGCTATCGCTATGAGGATTATTTTGCAAAAGGTCATAAATCGTTATAGGGAAACGAGATTCCACATGTGGCACTGCCCAATATGCTATATCTTCTTGCATACCAGACGGAATATAAAGCCGAGAAAAATGTTCACAAGAGCGAACAACATTCAACGGATTAGAAATGACTATATCTTTTATTTCGTCGCTCTCTGCAATTTTCGCAAGACCATCAAGAAAACCTGTTTCAAACATCATCTTCATCGTGTCTTTTTTCACTGCAATACTCAATACTCTCGGCACATCAAAAGCCGAATATTCGTCATTTCGTATATCGTCTATCACCTTGCGTTTGAGAATCTTCACATAATTCAGAGCTGTTTGATTTTCTGTAACTTCAAAATCACGGAATATCGGCAAAATAGAAACAGTTTTTCCTTGATATGCCATTATAATGGGAAGATAATTCTGCTTGCCACTCGGAACAAGAGAGCTATCAAGAAAAACGTATTCCATTCCGCACGTTTGCAAACAAGGAATTAAAGACGATTCCCACACAGAGCCGTAAATCATCATTCCTCTCGGTCTTTTGCCGATAGATTGACGAAGCTCAGATGTAAGAAGCTCTATTTGTCCGCTCCTGTCCTGCGGAAAAAGAAGGGGAAATATTGGATTATAATATCCACCGCCTAAAACTTCTAACTGCTTTCTGCTTGTCAGTTGTCCGATAAGGTCAATAAACTCTAAATGATGTTTTTTATAAAAAGCAAGCTGATTTCCCAAAAACGATACAGAAAACTGCAACTTTGGGTGTGCATATAAAAAAGAGGCAAATCGTTTATAAATACTCTGATAGTCTTGTTCTAATTTGTCATCATCATTAGAATCATCTGCAACAAGCGAAAAACATAGATTTAATAGGCTCACTTTGATTTCCTATAGAACATTCTATAACATTTTTCCCAAAATTTAAAGTCTTTATTTGCCGTAGATTCATTTTTTTCTACGCAATGGCATTTAGCGCAATTCACATTTTCTTCCGCAGGAACAGCGCAATGCTTGCACTCTGAAAAGCTCAACGGCACTAGTTTTATCAGTTTTTTTGGACATTCTGCTACACATTTCCCGCAGCCATTGCACAAATTAGATACAACCGCCGTCCCTTTTACAATATTTATAGCCTCTTGCGGACAAACTAAAGCGCAATCGCCTAAACCTATGCACCCCCAATCGCAAAAATCTTCTGTTTCGCATTGTGTCGCAAAAAGTTTACAGCTTTTCACACCATAGTAATTCATTCTATCTTTTTCAAATTCCCTATCTGGAGAACAACGCACAAGCGCAACTTTTGAAAAAGGAGAAGGCTTCACTTCATCTTTCTGCACAGCATATTGTATCTCTTCATTTGAAAAAAGAGGGGCATCGATACTGACCGATTGCTGACGCAAAGCAGGCAGGAGAATACTAAAGATAAAGAATAAAATTGCGCTTAACACCAAAAGAAATAGAAAAAAGAACAGCATTGCAAAAATCATTGTGCAACTCCTGAATTAAACCAAGATACATTCCATGCAAAAAGTGCTAAAAGTATCACTGCCATACTCAAAAACACAAGCGCACTTTCCGAAAAGTCTTTTGCTCGCTCCCCTGCCTCAATTCGTCTGAATATTGCATGCAAAATCGGTACAAACAAATAGAACGACAGCACACAGCTAAGCGAAATTATCGTTACACGAAGCAAAGAAGTTCCCTCATTCACAGAAAGCAATATCGATAAAAGCGAAATAGAAAACTCTGCGGAGGAATTTCGAGAAGTAATGCGCACTATTGATTCATAGAAAACAGAAATCGAGATGTAAATAAGTGCGCAAACAAACGGATATAGCTCTGAAAGTGAATACGGTACTAACAGGCTTTTGCACACCAAATAGCTTAAAACAGCAGAAGAAGTAACAGTGAAAAGAGATTTTATTCCTTTCATAAACTGCCCCTTCATATCGACACAAGCCACCGCAGAACGATTTAAGCCAATTCCATAAAAAAGAACCGCAGAAGAATAAAAAATATAATACACCATACTAGAAATCATTTTTCACTCTCCTCGCCATTTGCTTCGCTTTCTTCCTTTTCTTCCTTATTTATTGCAACTCCTTCGATATTCGCAATTATCCGCATCTTACGCATAATGTGAAGCTGGAAGACAATAACCAATCCAACAAGAACAAGAGTGCCAGGAATAGAAGCAACAAAGTTTCCGATTTGCAGCAAAAACGGCTTTACAGATAAATCGATGCTCAACAAACCTTTTGACGCAGGAAACGTAATCGTTCCATAGCCGAAAATATCGCGCAAGAAAAACAAGATAAGCGCAAAAAGAGAAAATCGCAGACTCTGTGACATATTCTCTTTCAGCTCTAAGATTAAAGGTTCTCTGCTGGGGTCAAAAAAATAGCCGATTAAAAAAGACGACAGCGACGGCAAATAAAGCAAAAAGCCAAGAGTTAGCGCGTAAACCGGATTATAAAACGTCAATAGCAGCTTTTGCAGCATTGTTACACACACAAGCATCATTGCCACAAGAACACTTTGCAAATCATCAAACTTTAATATGCTTATCAGCTTTCTAAAAAGAGTGCCTATAAGCATTGTTATATTAAGAGAAAGAATGAGTATTATGCCAAAAGCAAGGCGACCAGGAGCTGGCACTAAAAGAGCTAGCGATGCTGCTACAAAAACATAGAGATTATTTTGCTTCATTTTTTATACTCTCCTGAATCTGCTTTTCCCAATATGCAATCTGCGATTTCTTTGCATTATTCTCAATTCTTTCGCTCGTTTCCTTATCGACAAGCGCGAAGCCTACAAACTCTACGCTGTCTTTCGCACTATCAGAAACAAAAACAGCTGCATGCGGTCCGTATATAGTAGCAATTCGCACGATATACGCAGAAAGATTCTTTTTCTCCCCCGTTTTTTTTGCTATTGCATAATGCGCCGAACTCACAGACATCACCGCTTCAATTTCTATTGCATCACCAACAATATATGTATCTGGATATTCACGGTCTAGCACTTCTTGCACTTGCTCTTTTAAGCCGTCATACCACTTAGTTCGAGAAAATATGACAAGCGTAAAAAGAATAGCAAAAATAAATATGAGCAAACCTAAGAAAATGCCGTAATCACGCAATTTTCTCTGCGAGCTACTTAGCATTGCAGACCTCCATCATTTTAGAAACATCTTTATTTATACGTCGATTCTCTATCATCTGAATAAATGGAGAAAGAACATTCGCTATCAGTACAGAAAACATACACCCAGAAGCCGAAAACGCACAGCCCACAATGACATAAAACACCACTCCGCACAATATGCCGTAGAATAGCCGCCCCGAAGTTGTATACGGAATTGTTCCGTACCACGTCAAAACAAAAAGAGAACAAAACGCCACTCCACTTGTGCATAATGCTAAAAACATATCCCCTTGCAGCATCTGACCGCCCAAAACAAAAAAGCCGATTACTTTAACAAAGAGCAAATATGTCAAAATAGAGGCTATCGGGATTATCGCAGTAATCATATCGAGCGAAAATAGTATTATAGAAGACACTATCGTAAGCAAATTAAAGCGGAATGCAGGAATAATCGAGCCATTATCTATAAGAAGCGTCAAATAGCCGATTGGTAAAGAAATGCCAAACTTATTAAAGAATTTTTCATTAACAAGCGTTGTAAGAGAAAAATCGATTGGAAGCGGCGTTAATATCTCGTTTTGATACAAATAGCTGCCTATGTTCACTGTTTCAATCATAGGTCTATCAAACAAAAAAACGGGAAAATAAGACGAAGCAGTAAAATACGCAATAGCCACCGTTACCGCAACAGGATTAGCCCAAGTGCCAGAAAAAGAAACAAACGCATTTTTAATTATGACAAACGTGAAAAACGTTATGCAAAACACAGCCAAAAGCGGAAAACTTTCGGGCAAGAACATACCCACAAATAACCCTTGCGCAATGCAAATAGCTAAAGAATCGTGATGTCGCTTATACTTTTTGATATTGACGAACTCGGAAGCAATAGTAGCTAACACCGCACAGCCAATCACCAAAAGCGCAGAATAACTTTTCGTCAAAAACAATGCGGCAAGCTGCAAAAAAAGCAAAAATATCTGTCCTAAAACAGACGCTCTTACAGACGGCTTTGTATAAAAGAATGGTCGTAAAATAACCGTTTCGGGATTTGCAATAGACTTCTTCAAAAATATATTATTCATATTTTCTCTCCTTTTTTAACTCCGCAATAGACTGCGCTAAAGGCAGACGCGATGGACAAACACTATTGCACAATGCACACAACGTGCAGAGCTTAGAAGTATCAAGAAGCTCTTTTTTCACCGCTTTTTCCATACCTTTTAATCGCTGATATAATAAATCAGGATACAATCCCTCTGGGCAGACATGGCGGCAAGAGCCACAGCGTACACAAGAAGCATAATGAGGGTCTACAAGCTCCGAAATAGGCAAAAAGAGAATAGATTTCACTATTTTTGTAATCGGAACATCAAATCCAGGCGCAACAGTACCCGTATACAGTCCATTTACGATGATTTTTGCAACCTTTTTCGTAAATCCGCCACACTCTGCTGCTAAAAACCCGATAGGAGTTCCAATATTTACGCGCAAAATGCCCGAAACCTTTAAGCAATCCCCCGTAATATGCACAAAACAGCTCATCATTGGAATACCGCATACCACAGCTTCATATACTGCAAATGCTGTTTCTGGGTCGATGAAAAGCTCTTGAGTCGTAATATCTTTGAACTGTGCATCGATATTCTTTTCTTTTTTGACCAATGAAACAATATCTCTTTTAAATCCGCAGGGATATTTTGAAGAATCAGCAGAAACGCAAGTATACGCAATGTTTTCAAAGAAGCGTGTAGAAATCTCTGTTGAAATCGGGTTGCCGTCTTTTTTAGAAGCAACAAGAACAATAGCTTTCGCTTTGAGTGCGGTCGCAATAATAGCCGTTCCCTCCGCAACCTGCGCAGGATAATGAGAGGCAACAAAAGAATCCGTTACTCTGCTGGGGTCTTCGTCAAAAAGGCGAAGCACGACAAAGCAATTCTCTCTTTTACGAACCTTGTCAAACTGAGAAGCTAGGCTGAAAGGTCTTTCAAACGTATTTATGACCCCTTTATCCGCTATCATGTGTTGCAGCGATTCAGGAGAAAACAAACTCCATTCAGCAGGAAAGCTCTTTTTTCCAATAAACGAAAAAGCCCCTTTGAGCGCAATAACAGCCGCATCGCTTCTTTTTCCGTCGGGAAGAGAGATGCTTTTTATCTCTTTTACAATTCCTGGCAAGGGAGAGTGAATATTTGCAGAAAAACTATTTTGAATAATCGAAAGCGGAGAAGCAATAATTTGCCCCTCGCTTACCACATCGCCCTCTTTTACTAACGCCCTGCACTTGCACCCATCTTCCTGCACAAACGGCACATACGCAAGAGAAGGCAAATACGAGCGCGGAGAGCATTTAAACTGATATTTTTCGGCTATATTAAAATTAGATACTATTGGCATACTGCTTTCTTCTTCTGTAAAATATAATAAAGTGCCATTCCCAATGGAATACACACGGTAATAAGCAAAATAAACAACGTCATAGAGCCTAGCGACTCTACTCCCCCGCTACTTGATGAATACGAAAAATGGCTATTCTCCCCTTGCTCTCTCAAAAGAGTTTCTATTCTCGGTTCTGCAAGAGTTGCATATTCATCTAACATTTTCTCTAAAAACTCATCTCCATACACAAATCGTTTTGAAACAGTCTTTACCGCCCTTGTTCCTTCCATTTTATAAAACGGAACTTCAACAACATCGCTTTCTTTTGCATTTAGATTTTTATACTCAAATGTTACGGTTCTCCAACTCCAATCTAAAAAATCTTTTAAATTAGGCAGTTCTTCTTTGCCGCTCACAGACAAAACAGGAGAGGGAAGCGATAAAAGATTTGTCGATGAAGAAGCTGACAAATGCTGCTGCGGAAAAAGAGAAAACACAATCTGCAACAAAATTGCTCCAGCGCATAAAAAGAGGCAATCGGCAGATTCTCTTGTGATTACGTTCGCCGAATACGCATGAGGAATTATGCTTATTGGAGAAAAGTTCGCCCTGCCTACTCTGAACGAGCGCGGAAGAGAAACATACGACTTTCCCTTGAACTGCAAAATCATAAGCGCAGATAACAGCACACAAAGCGAAGTAAGAGAGCACAAAAGCAGGTTTTTCAGCGACACATACGCACAAATTGCAATCGGGAATAACAGCAAAATCAATATATATACGTTGTGAAATCCTTTTACAATCGCGTTTTGACAAGGATACAACAGCTGTAGCAAAAAGCAGCCGTACAAGAGCAAAACAGACGCAGAACCATTTATGCTATTAGGAACAACAAGGGAAAACGTTAGGGGAAAAAGAGAAAAAAGCGTAAACGGCAAGCGATTTTCTGCACAGCTTAATAAGAAGACAAAGAACAATAAGCAGATTATCGGCACATACAGCGGATACAAAAAAGATACATCAAGTCCGCAAGAGCCAAGCGACTGCAATGTTTTCAATGCCGCGTCTAGCTTTGATTTATCATTATCGTTGACATAATAAAGCTGATATTTTTTCTGCTCATCAAAAAAGTAGTTTTTTATACGCTGCCTATAATCAGAAAGACGGGAATTATCGCTTAAAAAATGCACTGTTACCAGCGGCTTTATCTCATTCTTTTCTTGCGAAGAAAGCGTAATAACCTTCTCGCACCCAGCCTTGCTCAAAACAGAAAGCACGGTATTTTCTGCTATGCCGACATCAGCATACAGCACTGTGTAGCCCTTCCACATCTTTGAAATAGGGATATTCCATGACAAAATGATAAAAGATAAACTAATTAAAATGATACTTATAGAAATAAGACGTTTAAATAAAATCATAGCACAGAAAAAGCGAGTCCATTTATAAATCCTAAAAGGCTACCTATGATTACTTCCATAGGAGTGTGTCCTTGTACTTCCTTTATTGGAGAAAAAGAAACTATTTTTCTATCGTCCAACGCCTTACCGATGACATTTATCATCTTGCCGTGAATACCGTTAGAGCGTCTAACGCCCACCGCGTCGCGAACAGTGATAAGATATAAGCCCAAAGCCAATACAAACACATCAGAATCAAAACCAGAATGAAACCCAATCGATATGCAAAGGCAAGCCACCAAAGCCGCATGACTAGACGGCATACTTCCAGTGCGCCAAAGAAGAAGCTCAAAAAGCTCTTTTATCGAATGAACTCTGCCAGAAAACAGCTTTATCACAGTCTTTATGAACTGAGCCGAAAACCAACTGAATATACACGCAATGAGGATTGGATTTTGAAAAATTATATAGAACTGCTCTTTTGCGTTAATTAACATACCCTGTATTATCGCTTTTTATTCCCGTTTTGTCTAGTAATACCGTTCTTACTAAAGCCTATCTTAGCATATTTAACAAAACGCTACAGCAATTTTTTCTAATTCTTACACTAAAGCCGCTCTTTAGCGTACAGTATAGCCAATCTTTAGTGTAGCGATTACTTACTCTTTAGCGTACGGATTGGTCGCTCTTTAGCGTAGCAATGGGAGTGTCTTTAGAGTAGCGATGGTTCGCTTTATACTGTACGCTAAAGAGCGAATATGCTATTATCTATCTATGGACTTTACGACATTTACTGCAGGCAAAGACGACGAAGGCAGGCGGTTCGACCGAGTGATAAAGCGCATTATTTTAAGCGAAACTATTTTTTCTCCTATTTATAAAGCAATGCGAAAAGGCTTGATAAAGCTCAACGGCAAAAAAGGAAGCGAAAACGACAGAGTGTGCGCAGGCGATGAGATAAAAATAGCTTCGTTCTTACTCGCAGGGCAATCAAGCACACCGAACGAGCAAAGAGAGAGTGAGGAGAGAGCAAACGCAGAAAAGAAAAAGTTCTTAGAAGAACACACGATATTAAAAACAGCGGATTTTCTTATCATCAATAAGCCCTATGACATCAGTGTGCAAGGCGGAAAAGAAAATCTTTGTGATATAGTAAGCTCTGTGTATAATAACGCAAGGGATGCTGCGGCAAACACATCGCTTTCTTTTAGAGCAGGAGCATTGCACCGCCTCGACCGAAAGACAACAGGGATACAAGTGTTTTCGCAAAGCCTAGAGGGCGCAAAATGGTTTTCACAAGCGATAAAAACGCATATAATTAAAAAGACATATATCGCAATAGCGCAAGGGAAGCTAGAAAAAAGCGAAAAATGGATTGACTTCATCGACGACAGCGAAGAGGAAGAAGAGAAAAAGAGCAAAAACTTCCATACCGTGCGTCTATTCTCCAAGCCTACGCAATGCGCAAAAGAAGCTATCACGACTGCAATTCCGTTAGCATACGGCACATACAAGGGAAAAGATGTTACTTTGATAGAATACAAAATCGAAACAGGCAGAAAGCACCAAATACGAGCGCAAAGCTCTTTTCACGGCTATGCTCTTTTAGGCGATACGGCGTATGGAGCGCAAAAGATAGCAGAGAGCCAATCGCATTTTCTCCACGCCTACCGATTAACATTCCCCAAAGATACTATTTTTGGACTTCCTGAACACATCGACGCACCTATTATGACAAATTTTGAAAAAATGTTAGTCAAAATATTGATAAAATGGTCTAACGTTACTATAATATGAAATCGTATGGCTCTCGTCGAAGACCTCTTAAAAAAAATCACTGAAATCACAGTATTCGCACTCGTAGGCGCAAGCGGAACAGGAAAAAGTTTTCGTGCAAAACTTGTTGCGCAGAAACACGGCATCGATACACTCATCGACGACGGGCTTTTAATCCAGAATGATAAAATCGTTGCAGGTCGTTCAGCAAAAAGAGAAAAGTCGTATATGGGCGCGGTGCGTGTTGCTCTTTTTGACAAGAAAGACCACCGAGATGAAGTCGCAAAAGCCTTACAATCAATGAAGATACAAAAGATTCTTATTCTTGGCACTTCCGACAAAATGGTGAATATGATTGCAGAGAGGCTACAGCTTCCGCCTGTGTCAAAGATTATCCGCATAGAAGAGATTGCGACAAAAGAAGAGATTGAGCAAGCTATACGCAGCCGACAGGTAGAGGGAAAGCACGTTATCCCTGTTCCTGCAGTGGAGATAAAGAAGAGTTCGCCAAAGATTTTCTTGAACGCAGTCCGCGTGTTTTTCTCACGAAATAAAAAGAAAGCAGAGGGAAAACTCTTTGAAAAGTCTGTTGTGCGCCCAGAGTTCTCAAAGAAAGGCAGAATAAGCATTTCAGAAGCCGCATTGAATCAAATGACAATGCAGTGTGTATCGTCGTTTAACAGCGAAATAAAAGTGCGCAAACTCTCTATCAAGACAAGCGCAGAAGCATATAAGTTCACTTTGACAATCGATGTGCCTTTTGGTACACAGCTTACCAGCGTTGTCAGCGATTTGCAAAAGCATTTAATCGACAACATCGAACGCTTTACGGGCATTATGATAGAAGAAGTGAATATCATCATCGATAAAATCCGCTCGCCCGCAAAGACAGAAAAAAAATAGCCATAGGCTCTGCGTTCCCTATAGCTATTTTTATGTTACAGTACAAAACAGACTGTGTCTGTTACAAAACAGGCTGTGTCTGCTGCTGTGAAGAGCGCGGCAATTTTATTTGCTTCATCAAGTTTATCATCTCGATTGCGCCTAAAGCACATTCATAGCCCTTATTTCCAGCCTTTGTACCAGCTCTTTCTACTGCCTGCTGAATGGTGTCGGTCGTAAGCACGCCAAACATCACAGGAAGCCCAGACTGCATAGAAACTTGTGCAATTCCCTTTGACACTTCAGAGCAAACATAGTCATAGTGGCTTGTAGAACCGCGGATAACAGCACCAAGACAGATGATTGCATCGTATTTGTTTGTGTCTGCAAGGCGTTTTGCAACAACAGGTATCTCGAATGCACCAGGAACCCACGCAAGAGTGATGTCTTTTTCTTCGACGTTGTGTCGCAAAAGCCCATCTCGTGCGCCCTCTACGAGCTTTGACACGATAAACTCATTGAATCGAGCCGCAACAATGGCAATCTTCATCTTGCCAGCAACCAGTTTTCCCTCAAGAATGTTCATAAACAGACCTCTCTATATATTGTTAAGTATATGCCCCATACGAAGAGCCTTTGTCGTAAGATACTTTTTGTCTATGTCGTTCGCTTGCATTTGAAGCGGCACACGCTCCACAATCTCAAGCCCTACATCTTTATCGCCCAAGCCATAGATTTTCTGCGGATTATTCGTCATCAGCCTTAGCTTTTTCACGCCCAAATCCTTCAAAATCTGTATGCCGCAATTATAATCACGCGCATCCTCTGGCAAGCCTAAAGCAAGATTTGCGTCCACTGTGTCCATTCCCTTATCTTGCAAAGCATACGCCTTTATCTTGTTCAAAATGCCGATTCCCCTGCCCTCTTGCGACAGATAGACAAGCACACCTTTTCCCTCTTCTGCAATCTTTTTCAATGCCGCCTCTAGCTGCTGACCGCAATCGCATTTTAGAGAACCAAACGTGTCGCCCGTCAAACATTCGCTATGCACGCGACACAACACAGGCTCTTCTCCTGCAATGTCGCCCATAACAAGAGCTTCGTGATGTTCGTCGGTCATCTTATTGTGGAAGCCGTAGAGCTTAAACATACCGTACTTTGTCGGCAAATTAGCCACGGCAGAGCGTTCCATAAATATCTCGTGCTTCTTTCGGTATGCGATTAAATCCGCGATATTGATAAGCGTCATTCCCCACTCTTTGCGCAATGCGTCAAGCTCTTTCAAACGCGCCATGTGTCCGTCTGCACTCATAATCTCGCAACACAAGCCTGCTTCTTTCAATCCTGCAAGGCGACATAAATCAACAGTGGCTTCCGTGTGTCCCTGCCGAGTAAACACGCCGTTTTTCACTGCGATAAGAGGGAACATGTGCCCAGGGCGGCGGAAGTCTTTCGGCTTGGTGTCGTCTTTGGTCAATGCGATAGCCGTCAAAGAGCGGTCGAATGCGCTAATTCCCGTCGAGGTCGCAACGTGGTCAATCGATACCGTGAACGCCGTTTCGTGATTGTCGGTGTTCTTCGCAACCATCGGAAACAGCTCAAATCGTTCGGCTATCTCTTCGCTAATCGGCATACAGATTAACCCCTTTGCATTGCACGCCATAAAGTTAATGTTTTCGCCCGTCGCAAACTCTGCCGCACAAATCAAATCGCCCTCGTTTTCTCTGTTCTCGTCGTCGGTAACCATAATTATCTTGCCAGCGCACAAATCACGAAGTGCGTCTTCTATGCTGTCAAATCGTATTTTCTCTTCCATAATATTTCTCCCGTTTTATCTTTTCCCTTGCTTTAGTTAGTGAAAGCTCGGAAAGTTTGTCATATCAATGTTACTCAATGCGTCGCTCGTGCCGTCCTCGCCTGCGCTAAACGGATTTATGCCAAGCGATAGAAAATGCTCGACATACTTTCCGATAATATCACATTCCACATTGATAATACTGCCTTCCCTCTTGCCTTTAAGCGCGGTGTTTTCCCATGTGTGCGGAATCACTGCGACGCTAAACTCTCCGTAATCGCCCTCGCTGTGAACGCTCGCAACTGTTAAGCTGATGCCGTCAAGCGCAACCGAGCCTTTTTCCACGATATAGCGCAAGAGCTTTTTGTCCACTCTGAAAAACACATTATACGCATTGTCTTCCTTTCTAATCGCCGTAAGTCTTCCCGTGCCGTCGATATGCCCCGAAACGATATGTCCGCCAAATCTGTCCTCTGCCTTCATCGCACGCTCTAGGTTCACCGCCGATAGCGTTTTGAGCAGCGACAGCGACGTACGGCGGAACGTTTCGGGTGTAACATCTGCGCTAAACGTCTTTTTGTCTTTCTTGACCACCGTCAGACAAATGCCGTTCACTGCGACACTCTCTCCTAGCTCCAGCTTCTCTGCAAAGCTCGCATTTATCGTCAAAACAAGCGACGAACCGTTTTGTTCAATCGAAGCAATCGAGCCGACCTCTTCCACAATCCCCGTAAACATCTTTTCTCTTCCCCCCTTTCGCTTTAGCGTTTCCGCTTGTACGTCAAAAGCACATCGTCGCCGAACTTTTCTATGCCAGCTAAATTAAACTGCTCTGCGTCGTCTGGGCTGTCCACGCCTCGCCCCCGTATCGCTGTATGCACATCGCACGAACCGCCGAAAATCTTTGGCGCGATATACGCTTGCACCTCGTTCGCAAAGGGTAAAACCGAAGCCGCCAACTCTCCGCCGCTTTCCACAAGAACGCTGTCGATTCCCCTCTTGCCAAGCATTTTCAGTGCAATCGCCACATCAATCCTGCCGTCTGCGCCTTTTGGACACTCTATCACTTCTACTCCGTGCCGCTCTAACTCTTCTTTCCTTTGCAATGCGCTCATCTCAAGCTCATCACAGCAAATGCACATCACTCCCGACACATCGACGCTTTTCACAAGCGCACTATTCGCCGAAAGCTGTAGCGCAGAATCGCACACGATACGAGAAGGCTGGTGGTGTTCCTTTCCGTCGTCAAGGCGGCAAGTCAAAAGCGGGTCGTCGGCTTTCACCGTGCCGATTCCCGTCATCACTGCGGCAACTCTAGCGCGCGTTCTATGCACGTTCTCACGGGCTTTTTCGCCCGTAATCCACTTGCTTTTGCCCGTAACGGTCGCCGTTCTGCCGTCCGCCGTCATCGCGTATTTGATTATGATGTATGGCATTTTGTGCGTAATATAATAGAAAAAAATCGCATTGAGTGCATCACATTCTTCTTTTAAGAAATCCTGCACGACTAGAATGCCTGCCGCTTTAAGCTGTGCAACGCCTTTTCCGTTCACCAGATTATTCGGGTCGCGGCTTCCGATAACAACGCGCGCAATGTGTGCGTCAATAATCGCCTGTGTGCAAGGCGGCTGCTTCCCTGTGTGGCAACAAGGCTCAAGCGTTACATACAGCGTCGCGCCTGTAGGGTCTATGCCCTGCTCTCTCGCACTCTTCAAGCAATCCCGCTCGGCGTGCAAATCCCCATAGCGATGATGGTATCCCGTCGCCAAGACTTTTCCGTCTTTTTCAAGGACTGCGCCGACTAATGGATTGGGGTGAGTAAAGCCCTCGCCTTTTTTCGCCTCTTCGATTGCAAGGCGCATATATTGTTCTACTGCTTGAAAGTTATCATTCATCTCGTGGATAGTTTTATATCAAACAAGGCTTATTTGTCAATACCTCTTTTGTTATGCGCGCAATTTTATATTAGACCTGTTCGGAAACAGTATGTCATTGCCGTACTCGGCTTTATGTCATTGC